>NZ_SUKD01000002.1:0-406929 GCF_013357275.1 Pseudomonas sp. BMW13
AGACGGCCTGCGCTTCGCGATCCGCGAAGGCGGTCGTACCGTCGGCGCCGGCGTGGTTGCCAAGATCGTCGAGTAATCAACGATCCGCTTGAAAGAAAGGGGCCCTTCGGGGCCCTTTTCTTTTGAACTGGTTAAAAGTTGACACCCCTGGGGGGCATCCGTACAATTGCGCCTCCCTCGAACGGGCGTAGTCCGTCTGTGGGGATTAGCAGCTTGGAATCTGAGGTCAAAATGCAAAACCAACAAATCCGTATTCGGTTGAAGGCTTTTGACCATCGCCTGATCGATCAATCTACCCAGGAAATCGTGGAAACCGCGAAACGTACTGGTGCTCAGGTGCGTGGTCCGATTCCTCTGCCTACTCGTAAGGAGCGGTATACCGTTCTGATTTCCCCGCACGTCAACAAAGACGCGCGTGATCAGTACGAAATCCGCACTCATAAGCGTGTTCTGGACATCGTCCAGCCGACGGATAAAACCGTTGATGCGCTGATGAAGCTCGACCTTGCGGCAGGCGTGGAAGTGCAGATCAGCCTCGGCTAAAACCTGGCGGTTTTAGTCGTGTAACGCTCTGAAATGGGCGGCCATAGCGGGTGAAAGCCCCGTACACTCATGAGGTTTACAACATGACTATTGGTGTAGTCGGTCGTAAGTGCGGTATGACCCGCATTTTCACCGAAGAAGGTGTCTCCATTCCGGTCACGGTCATCGAGATCGAACCGAATCGCGTCACCCAGTTCAAAAACGAGGAGTCCGATGGCTATCGTGCAGTGCAGGTCACTGTCGGCGAGCGTCGCGCTTCGCGTGTTAGCAAGGCTCAGGCTGGCCACTTCGCCAAGGCGAACGTCGCGGCAGGTCGTACTGTTCTGGAATTCCGTCTTGAAGAAGGCGACTACCAGGCTGGCGATCTGATCAACGCTGAAATTTTCCAAGCTGGTCAACTGGTCGACGTGACCGGTCAGTCCAAAGGTAAAGGCTTCGCCGGTACCATCAAGCGTTGGAACTTCCGCGGCCAGGACAACACTCACGGTAACTCCGTTTCGCACCGTGTACCGGGTTCCATCGGTCAGTGCCAGACTCCGGGTCGTGTATTCAAGGGCAAGAAGATGTCCGGTCATATGGGCGCCGAGCGCGTGACCGTGCAGTCCCTGGAAGTTGTTCGCGTAGACGCCGAGCGTAACCTGCTGCTGGTCAAGGGTGCCGTTCCGGGCGCTACTGGCGGCGACGTTATCGTTCGTCCGGCTGTCAAGGCGTAAGGGGAGAATCTGAGATGCAATTGAATGTAAATGGCGCTCAGGCGATCGAAGTGTCCGAAGCGACCTTTGGTGGCGAGTTCAACGAGACCCTGGTTCACCAAGCAGTCGTGGCCTACATGGCCGGCGGCCGTCAGGGCACCAAAGGCCAGAAGTCCCGTTCCGACGTTTCCGGTGGCGGTAAGCGCCCGTGGCGTCAGAAGGGCACCGGTCGTGCTCGTGCGGGTACCACCCGTGGTCCGATCTGGCGTGGCGGTGGTGTGACCTTCGCAGCGTCCACCCGTAACCATGATCAGAAGCTGAACAAGAAGATGTACCGCGCAGCCCTGCGCTCCATCCTTGCTGAGCTGGTTCGTACCGACCGTCTGGTAGTGGTTGAAGACTTCGCTGTCGAAGCGCCGAAAACCAAGGCTCTGCTGAGCAAGCTGAACGGCCTGGGTCTGAACGATGTGCTGATCGTATCCGACGCGGTCGATCAGAACCTGTACCTGGCTGCCCGCAACCTGCCGCACGTCGATGTACGTGACGTCCAGGGTTCCGATCCGGTCAGCCTGATCGCGTACGAAAAAGTGCTGGTCACTGTTTCGGCCGTGAAGAAATTCGAGGAGCTGCTGGGATGAACCAGGAACGCGTATTCAAAGTGCTGCTTGGCCCGCACATCTCCGAGAAGGCCACGGTTCTGGCTGACAAGCAAGGTCAGTTCGTTTTCAAAGTCGCTACCGATGCGACCAAGCTGGAAATCAAGAAGGCCGTCGAAAGCCTGTTCAGCGTGAAGGTTGAGCGCGTTACTACCCAGAACGTTCTGGGCAAGAGCAAGCGCACCGCTCGCGGTCTGGGCAAGCGTAACGACTGGAAGAAGGCAGTTATCTCCCTTCAGCCGGGCCAAGATCTCGATTTCACCAGCAGTGCTGAGTAAGGAAGGGGTGCATCATGGCAATCGTTAAATGCAAACCGACTTCCGCTGGCCGCCGTTTTGTGGTCAAGGTGGTCAATCAGGAGCTGCACAAAGGCGCTCCGTACGCTCCGCTGCTCGAGAAGAAGTCGAAGTCCGGTGGTCGTAACAACAACGGCCGTATCACCACGCGTCACGTTGGTGGTGGTCACAAGCAGCATTACCGTCTGGTCGACTTCCGTCGCAACGACAAAGATGGCATCCCTGCCACTGTCGAGCGCGTGGAATACGATCCGAACCGTACTGCTCACATCGCTCTGCTGAAGTACGCCGACGGTGAGCGTCGCTACATCATCGCCCCGAAAGGCGTTGTAGCTGGCGACCAACTGATCGCGGGCATCATGGCTCCGATCAAGGCCGGTAACAGCCTGCAGCTGCGCAACATTCCGGTGGGTTCGACCGTTCACGGTATCGAGCTGAAGCCGGGTAAAGGCGCGCAGATCGCTCGTTCCGCCGGTGCTTCCGCTCAGCTGATCGCGCGTGAAGGTGCTTATGTGACTCTGCGTCTGCGCTCCGGCGAAATGCGCAAAGTCCTGGCTGAGTGCCGTGCGACCCTGGGCGAAGTCTCGAACTCCGAGCACAGCCTGCGTTCGCTGGGTAAGGCTGGCGCCAAGCGCTGGCGTGGTGTTCGTCCGACCGTTCGTGGTGTTGCCATGAACCCGGTTGATCACCCGCACGGTGGTGGTGAAGGTCGTACCTCCGGTGGTCGTCATCCGGTGTCGCCATGGGGCTTCCCGACCAAGGGCGCGAAGACCCGTGCTAACAAGCGCACCGACAACATGATCGTCCGTCGTCGCAAGTAAATAGAGGGATACGACAGTGCCACGTTCTCTGAAAAAAGGTCCTTTTATCGATCTTCACCTACTGAAGAAGGTCGAAGCGGCGGTGGAAAAGAACGATCGCAAGCCGGTTAAAACCTGGTCGCGTCGTTCGATGATCCTGCCGCAGATGGTCGGTTTGACCATCGCCGTGCATAACGGTCGTCAGCATGTCCCGGTTCTCGTGAACGAAGACATGGTCGGCCACAAACTGGGCGAATTTGCCGGCACTCGTACCTATCGTGGTCACGTTGCCGACAAGAAAGGCAAGCGTTAAGGGGTTTGGAAATGGAAGTAGCCGCTAAGTTGTCGGGCGCTCGCATCTCCGCCCAGAAAGCTCGCCTGGTCGCCGACCAGATCCGCGGGAAGAAGGTGGGCGAAGCGCTCAACCTGCTGGCTTTCAGTAGCAAGAAAGCCGCCGAGATCATGAAGAAAGTGCTGGAGTCGGCCGTTGCCAACGCCGAGCACAACGAAGGCGCAGACGTTGATGACCTGAAGGTCAGCACCGTTTTCGTCAACGAAGGGCGTTCGCTTAAGCGCATCATGCCGCGTGCCAAAGGCCGTGCTGATCGCATCGTCAAGCGGTCTTGCCATATCACTGTCAAGGTTGCGGACAAGTAACGGAGTCGATCAGATGGGTCAGAAAGTACATCCCGTTGGCATCCGCCTGGGAATCGTCAAGGATCACACCTCGGTCTGGTACGCAGACGGTCGCAATTACGCCGACTATCTGAATGCCGACCTGAAGGTTCGTGCATACCTGCAAGACAAACTAAAAAGCGCGTCCGTTAGCCGTATCGACATCGCTCGTCCGGCTCAAACCGCACGCATCACCATCCACACCGCTCGTCCCGGCATCGTGATCGGCAAGAAAGGTGAAGATGTTGAGAAGCTGCGTCAGGACCTGACCAAGCAAATGGGTGTGCCGGTGCACATCAACATCGAAGAGATCCGCAAGCCGGAGCTCGACGGTATGCTGGTTGCGCAGAGCGTAGCTCAGCAGCTGGAGCGTCGCGTTATGTTCCGTCGCGCCATGAAGCGCGCTGTACAGAACGCCATGCGCATTGGTGCCAAGGGCATCAAGATCCAGGTGAGTGGTCGTCTCGGCGGCGCTGAAATCGCTCGTACCGAGTGGTATCGCGAAGGTCGTGTGCCCCTGCACACCCTGCGTGCCGACATCGATTACGCCACCTACGAAGCGCACACCACTTACGGTGTGATCGGCGTCAAGGTTTGGATCTTCAAGGGTGAGGTCATTGGTGGCCGCACTGAAGAGCTGAAGCCGCAAGCGCCCGCTCCTCGTAAAGCTGCTAAGAAATAAGGAGTACGCATCATGTTGCAACCAAAGCGTACGAAGTTCCGCAAGCAGATGACCGGCCACAACCGTGGTCTGGCTCAGCGCGGTAGCAAAGTCAGCTTCGGCGAGTTCGCGCTGAAGTCTGTCGCCCGCGGTCGTCTCACCGCTCGTCAGATCGAGTCCGCTCGTCGTGCTCTGACTCGTCACGTAAAACGTGGCGGCAAGATCTGGATCCGCGTCTTCCCGGACAAGCCGGTTACCAAGAAGCCTCTCGAAGTGCGTATGGGTAAAGGTAAGGGTGGCGTTGAATACTGGGTAGCCCAGATCCAGCCAGGCAAGGTCCTGTACGAGATCGAAGGCGTATCCGAAGAGCTGGCGCGCGAGGCCTTCGCCCTGGCTGCTGCAAAGCTGCCGCTCGCCACCACCTTTGTTAAGCGGACGGTGATGTGATGAAAGCGACCGAACTTCGTGAAAAAAGCGCACAGCAGCTGAACGAGCAACTGCTCGAGCTGCTGCGCGACCAGTTCAATCTGCGTATGCAGAAGGCAACTGGCCAGCTGGGGCAGTCGCACCTGCTCTCGCAAGTGAAGCGCGACATCGCTCGCGTCAAGACTGTCCTCAGCCAGCAGGCAGGTAAGTGATCATGGCCGAAGTTGAAAAAACAGTCCGTACGCTGACCGGCCGTGTTGTCAGCGACAAGATGGACAAGACCATCACCGTTCTGATCGAGCGTCGCGTGAAGCACCCGATCTACGGTAAATACGTCAAGCGTTCGACCAAGCTGCACGCTCACGACGAATCCAACCAGTGCAAGATCGGCGACAAGGTTTCCATCCGTGAAACCCGCCCGCAGTCCAAGACCAAGTCCTGGGCGCTGGTTGAAGTCGTTGAACGCGCCGTAGAAGTCTAAGAGCTAAGGGTCGGAGAAATTTTATGATTCAGACTCAATCCATGCTCGATGTGGCTGACAACAGTGGTGCACGTCGCGTCATGTGCATCAAGGTGCTGGGCGGCTCGCATCGTCGCTACGCCGGCATCGGCGACATCATCAAGGTCACCGTCAAGGAAGCAATTCCGCGCGGCAAAGTGAAGAAAGGTCAGGTCATGACCGCAGTGGTCGTTCGTACCCGTCACGGCGTTCGCCGTGCCGACGGTTCGATCATCCGCTTCGACGGCAACGCTGCTGTTCTGCTGAACAACAAGCAAGAGCCGATCGGTACCCGTATTTTCGGGCCAGTGACCCGTGAACTTCGTTCCGAGAAGTTCATGAAGATCGTCTCGCTCGCCCCTGAAGTGCTTTAAGGAGATCCGACATGCAAAAGATTCGTCGTGACGACGAGATCATCGTGATCGCCGGCAAAGACAAAGGTAAGCGTGGCAAGGTGCTCAAGGTTCTCGCTGACGACCGTCTGGTCGTTGGCGGCATCAACCTGGTGAAGCGCCACACCAAGCCGAACCCGATGTCGGGCGTTCAAGGCGGTATCGTCGAGAAAGAAGCGCCGCTGCACGCTTCCAACGTTGCCATCTTCAACTCTGAAACCAACAAGGCTGATCGCGTTGGCTTCAAGGTCGAAGACGGCAAGAAAATTCGTGTCTTCAAGTCCACCCAAAAGCCGGTTGGCGCTTGAGAATCATAGGTAGAACACCATGGCACGACTGAAAGAGATTTACCGGAAGGAAATCGCGCCCAAGCTGAAGGAAGAACTGAAGCTGGCCAACGTGATGGAAGTTCCGCGCATCACCAAAATCACCCTGAACATGGGCCTGGGCGAAGCGATCGGTGACAAGAAAGTCATCGAGAACGCCGTTGCCGACCTCGAGAAGATCACCGGTCAGAAAGTCGTCGTGACTCATGCCCGCAAGTCGATCGCAGGTTTCAAGGTTCGTGAAGGCTGGCCGATTGGCGTCAAGGTCACTCTGCGTCGCGAGCGTATGTACGAGTTCCTGGATCGTCTGCTGTCCATCTCCCTGCCGCGCGTGCGTGACTTCCGCGGCCTGAATGCCAAGTCCTTCGACGGCCGCGGCAACTACAGCATGGGCGTGAAAGAGCAGATCATCTTCCCGGAAATCGATTACGACAAGATTGATGCGCTGCGTGGTCTGGACATCACCCTGACTACCACTGCCCGTAACGATGATGAAGGCCGCGCTCTGCTGCGTGCTTTCAACTTCCCGTTCCGCAACTGATCGGAGTCTGGAAAATGGCCAAAATGAGCATGAAGAACCGTGAGCTGAAGCGTCAGCAAACGGTTGCCAAGTACGCCAAGAAGCGTGCCGAGCTGAAAGCGATCATCGTTAACCCGAACTCCACTCCGGAAGCTCGTTGGGAAGCGCAGGTCGCCCTGCAGAAGCAGCCACGTGACGCCAGCGCCTCGCGCCTGCGTAACCGTTGCCGCATCACCGGCCGTCCGCACGGCGTTTACCGCAAGTTCGGTCTGTCGCGTAACAAGCTGCGCGAAGCCGCCATGCGCGGTGACGTACCGGGCCTGGTGAAAGCCAGCTGGTAATCAGCGGTAGCTGAAAGCAGAGCCGGCCTTGTGCCGGCTTTGCCTTTTATTGAACAAGCCCCTTTTGGGGCTTGCTTCATTTTTGATCGGTCTCTAGAATGTCCGGCTCTCCTGAGCCTGGTATTTCCGTGCCGAGCTTTTGGATGATCCCACAGCCCTCGGGCTGTTCTTTTTGTATCAGGAGCGTCTAGCCCATGAGTATGCAGGACCCGTTAGCGGACATGCTAACTCGTATCCGTAATGCCCAGATGGCTGAAAAGTCCGTCGTAAGCATGCCGTCTTCCACTCTGAAGGTGGCTGTAGCCAAAGTTCTGAAGGACGAGGGTTACATTGCGGGTTACGAAGTAAATGGCGAAGCCAAGCCACAACTGTCCATCGAGCTGAAGTACTTCGAAGGCCGTCCGGTCATCGAGGAAGTCAAGCGCGTGAGCCGTCCTGGCCTTCGTCAATACAAATCCGTCGATGACCTGCCGAAGGTTCGTGGCGGTCTCGGTGTTTCCATCGTCTCCACCAACAAAGGTGTGATGACGGATCGCGCTGCGCGCGCTGCCGGTGTCGGCGGCGAAGTGCTCTGCACCGTGTTCTAAGGGGGGATAAGCATGTCTCGCGTTGCTAAGAACCCCGTCGCGCTGCCAGCTGGTGTCGAGATCAAACTCGCCGGTCAGCAGCTCTCGGTGAAGGGTGCCAAGGGCACTCTGGAACTGAACGTTCATTCGTCCGTGGAAGTGATCCAGGAAGGTAGCGAGCTGCGTTTCGCTGCTCGTAACGGCGACCAGCAGAACCGTGCCATGGCCGGTACTACTCGCGCTCTGGTGAACAACATGGTCATCGGTGTCAGCCAAGGCTTCGAGCGTAAGCTGCAACTGGTAGGTGTGGGCTACAAAGCTCAAGCCAAAGGCCAGGTGCTGAACCTTGCTCTGGGCTTCTCCCACCCGATCGACTACGAACTGCCGGAAGGTGTCGTGGCCGAAACCCCGAACCAGACCGAAATCCTGATCAAGGGTATCGACAAGCAACTGGTGGGTCAGGTGGCTGCGGAGATCCGTGACTTCCGTCGTCCTGAGCCGTACAAGGGCAAAGGCGTTCGTTACGCGGATGAAGTTGTCCGTCGTAAAGAAGCCAAGAAGAAGTAAGGGGCTGAGAAATGACCGACAAAAAAGTTACTCGTCTGCGTCGCGCTCGCAAAGCACGCCTGAAAATGCACGAGCTCGAAGCCGTGCGTCTGTGCGTGTATCGCTCTTCGCAGCACATCTATGCCCAGGTCATCTCGGCCGACGGCAGCAAGGTTCTGGCCAGCGCCTCTACCTTGGACAAAGCTCTGCGTGATGGCGCCACCGGCAACGTCGACGCAGCCAAGAAAGTTGGTGCGCTGGTTGCTGAGCGTGCGAAAGCCGCTGGTGTGACTCAAGTGGCATTCGACCGTTCTGGCTTCAAGTACCACGGCCGCGTCAAGGCGCTGGCTGATGCTGCTCGTGAAGGCGGGCTGGAGTTCTAAGTTATGGCAAATAACGACCAAAAGCGCGACGAAGGCTACATCGAGAAGCTGGTTCAGGTTAACCGCGTTGCCAAGACCGTCAAAGGTGGCCGTATCTTCACCTTCACCGCACTGACCGTAGTGGGTGATGGCAAGGGTCGCGTCGGTTTCGGCCGTGGCAAGTCCCGTGAAGTACCGGCTGCCATCCAGAAGGCGATGGAAGCTGCGCGTCGCAACATGATCCAGGTGGATCTGAACGGCACCACTCTGCAGTACCCGATCAAGTCCGCTCACGGCGCCTCCAAGGTGTTCATGCAGCCGGCTTCCGAAGGTACCGGTATCATCGCCGGCGGCGCCAT
Source organism: Pseudomonas sp. BMW13 (assembly GCF_013357275.1). Lineage (NCBI taxonomy): Bacteria > Pseudomonadati > Pseudomonadota > Gammaproteobacteria > Pseudomonadales > Pseudomonadaceae > Pseudomonas > Pseudomonas sp. BMW13. Next base: position 8,661 of record NZ_SUKD01000002.1, read on the forward strand.
GCGTGCCGTGCTGGAAGTGGCTGGTGTGCAGAACGTTCTGGCCAAGTGCTACGGCTCGACCAACCCGGTGAACGTGGTTCATGCCACTTTCGAAGGTCTGAAGACCATGCAGTCTCCGGAATCCGTTGCGGCCAAGCGTGGCAAGAGCGTCGAGGAGATTCTCTAACCATGGCTAACACCGTCAAAGTGACTCTGATCAAGAGCACCAATGGCCGTCTGGCCAATCACAAAGCTTGCGTCAAGGGCCTGGGCCTGCGCCGCATCGGTCACACCGTAGAGGTTCTGGATACTCCGGAAAACCGCGGCATGATCAACAAGGCTTACTACCTGCTGAAGGTGGAGGGTTAATCATGCAACTGAACGATCTGCGTTCCGCGCCGGGTGCCCGTCGCGAAAAGCACCGTCCGGGCCGTGGTATCGGTAGCGGTCTGGGCAAGACTGGTGGCCGTGGTCACAAAGGTCAGACCTCCCGCTCCGGTGGCTCCATCGCTCCGGGCTTCGAGGGTGGTCAGCAGCCGCTGCACCGCCGTCTGCCGAAGTTCGGCTTCGTTTCCCTGAAGGCTATGGATCGCGCTGAACTGCGTACCTCCGAGCTGAACAAGGTTGAAGGCGATGTCGTTACTCTGCAGGCTCTGAAGGATGCCAACCTGGTAGGCCAACACGTACAGCGCGTCAAAGTCATGCTGTCCGGTGAGGTTACCCGTGCGGTCACCCTGAAAGGTATCGCCGCCACCAAGGGTGCGCGTGCGGCTATCGAAGCAGCTGGCGGTAAGTTCGAGGACTAAATGGCTAAGCAAGGTGCTCTCTCAGCGCTGGCAGGTGGCGGGTTGTCCGAACTCTGGGCTCGACTGCGCTTCCTGTTCCTGGCGATCATCGTCTACCGGATAGGTGCGCACATCCCGGTTCCTGGCATCAACCCAGACCGACTGGCGGATCTGTTCCGGCAGAATGAGGGGACCATTCTTAGCTTGTTCAACATGTTTTCCGGCGGCGCGCTGGAGCGGATGAGCATCTTTGCACTGGGGATCATGCCGTACATCTCGGCATCGATCATCATGCAGCTGATGACCGCCGTCAGCCCGCAGCTGGAGCAGTTGAAGAAGGAAGGTGAAGCTGGCCGTCGCAAGATCAGCCAGTACACCCGCTACGGCACTCTCGCCCTGGCATTTGTCCAGGCCATCGGCATGTCCGTTGGTCTGGCCAGTCAGGGCGTAGCGTTCTCGGTCGATTTCGGCTTCCACTTCGTGGCGGTCACCACTTTTGTGGCGGGCGCGATGTTCATGATGTGGCTGGGCGAGCAGATCACCGAGCGTGGTGTCGGCAACGGTATCTCGATGCTGATTTTTGCTGGCATCGTGGCCGGTCTGCCGGCGGCAATCGGGCAGTCTTTCGAGTCTGCCCGTCAAGGCGATATCAATATCTTCGCCCTGATTGCCATCGGCCTGCTGGCAGTAGCGATCATCGGTTTCGTGGTGTTCATCGAGCGTGGTCAGCGTCGCATTGCGGTGCACTACGCCAAGCGTCAGCAGGGCCGCAAGGTCTTCGCTGCGCAGACCAGCCACTTGCCGTTGAAGGTGAACATGGCGGGCGTGATCCCGGCCATTTTCGCCAGCAGCCTTCTGCTGTTCCCGGCCTCGCTGGGGTCTTGGTTCGGTCAGTCCGAAGGTCTGGGCTGGCTGCAGGACATTTCGCAGGCTATCGCTCCTGGTCAGCCGTTGAACATTCTGCTGTTTAGTGCAGGGATCATTTTCTTCTGCTTCTTCTACACAGCGCTGATGTTCAACCCGAAAGACGTAGCGGAAAACCTGAAGAAGTCCGGTGCCTTTATTCCGGGCATCCGTCCGGGCGAGCAGTCGGCACGCTATATCGATGGCGTACTGACCCGCTTGACCATGTTCGGTGCTCTGTACATGACGGCCGTGTGCCTGTTGCCCCAGTTCCTGGTGGTGGCGGCCAACGTTCCGTTCTACCTTGGCGGGACCTCGTTGCTGATCGTGGTCGTGGTTGTCATGGACTTCATGTCCCAAGTGCAATCTCACCTCGTGTCTCACCAGTACGATTCCCTGATGAAGAAAGCCAACCTGAAGGGTTATGGCAGCGGCATGCTCCGCTGATCCACCCGTAAGGTTCGAGGAGTTGGTAATGAAAGTTCGTGCATCGGTGAAAAAGCTGTGCCGTAACTGCAAAATTATCCGTCGCGAAGGTGTCGTGCGGGTGATCTGCAGCGCAGAGCCGCGTCACAAGCAGCGCCAAGGCTGAGTGTGAACCACGCGTGATAAGCCCGGCAGCTAGTGCGCTGCCGGGTTGATTATTTGTTTTTACAGCGTTAATATCTCGCGCCCTATTTCTTGGCTTCCGGGGCGTAGGTAGCTGTCAATTGGAGTTCCACTGAATGGCCCGTATTGCAGGCGTTAACATTCCGGATAACAAGCACACTGTTATCTCGCTGACCTACATCTTCGGTGTTGGTCGCACCACTGCACAGAAAATCTGTGCCGCTACCGGCGTAAATCCGGCTGCGAAAATCAAGGATCTGACTGACGAGCAGATCGAACAGCTGCGTGGCGAAGTAGCCAAGGTGAATACCGAAGGCGACCTGCGTCGTGAAGTGAATATGAAGATCAAGCGCTTGATGGATCTGGGTTGCTACCGCGGCCTGCGTCATCGTAAAGGTCTGCCGGTTCGCGGTCAGCGTACCAAGACCAACGCTCGCACCCGTAAGGGCCCGCGTAAGCCGATCCGCAAGTAATCGCATTCGCGAATCGACAGGAATTTAGTCATGGCAAAACCTGCTGCTCGTACTCGTAAAAAAGTCAAAAAGACAGTGGTTGATGGCATCGCCCACATCCACGCGTCTTTCAACAACACTATCGTGACCATCACCGACCGTCAGGGCAACGCCCTGTCCTGGGCTACCTCCGGTGGTTCGGGCTTCCGCGGCTCGCGTAAGTCCACTCCGTTCGCCGCCCAGATCGCCGCCGAGCGCGCTGGTCAGGCTGCACTGGAGTACGGTCTGAAGAACCTCGACGTGAACGTCAAGGGTCCAGGCCCAGGTCGCGAATCCGCTGTGCGTGCTCTGAACGCCTGCGGCTACAAAATCGCCAGCATCACCGACGTGACGCCTATCCCGCACAACGGGTGCCGTCCGCCGAAGAAGCGTCGCGTGTAAACAGGAGACAGTGAGAAATGGCTCGTTACATTGGTCCCAAGTGCAAACTGTCTCGTCGTGAAGGCACCGATCTCTTCCTGAAGAGTGGTGTTCGCGCGCTTGAATCTAAGTGCAACATCGAAGCAGCTCCCGGTATTCACGGTCAGCGCCGTGGTCGTCAATCCGACTACGGTACCCAGCTGCGTGAGAAGCAGAAAGTCCGTCGTATCTACGGCGTTCTGGAGCGTCAGTTCAGCGGTTACTACAAGCAAGCTGCCAGCCAGAAGGGCGCCACCGGCGAAAACCTGCTGCAACTGCTGGAGTGCCGTCTGGATAACGTGGTTTACCGTATGGGCTTTGGCGCTACCCGTGCCGAATCCCGTCAGCTGGTTTCGCACAAAGCAATCAGCGTCAACGGTCAGACCGTAAACGTACCGTCCTACCAGGTTAAAGCTGGCGACGTAGTTGCTGTTCGCGAGAAATCGAAGAACCAGCTGCGCATCGCTCAGGCTCTTGAGCTCTGCGCCCAGCGCGGCCGCGTTGAGTGGGTAGAAGTAGACGCCGAGAAGAAGTCTGGTGTGTTCAAGAACGTACCGGCTCGTGGCGATCTGTCCGCTGACATCAACGAGAGCCTGATTGTCGAGCTCTACTCCAAGTAAGGGCTAGAAAATAGGTGCATCCATGCAGATTTCGGTAAATGAGTTCCTGACCCCCCGTCACATCGATGTGCAGGAGGTCAGTCCGACCCGCGCCAAGATCACCCTCGAGCCTCTCGAGCGTGGTTTCGGCCATACCCTGGGCAACGCGCTGCGTCGCATCCTGTTGTCCTCCATGCCTGGCTGTGCAGTAGTCGAGGCCGAGATCGACGGCGTACTCCACGAGTACTCCGCGATCGAAGGTGTGCAGGAAGACGTCATCGAGATCCTGCTCAACCTGAAAGGTCTGGCTATCAAGCTGCACGGCCGTGACGAAGTGACCCTGACTCTGTCCAAGAAGGGCCCGGGCGTCGTTACCGCTGCCGATATTCAGCTGGATCACGATGTCGAAATCGTCAACGGCGACCACGTAATCGCCAACCTGGCCTCCAATGGCTCGCTGAACATGAAGCTCACCGTAGCTCGTGGTCGCGGCTATGAGCCAGCCGACGCTCGCCAGAGCGACGAAGATGAAAGCCGCAGCATTGGTCGCTTGCAGCTGGATGCTTCGTTCAGCCCGGTACGTCGTGTTGCCTACGTGGTGGAAAACGCTCGTGTCGAGCAGCGCACCAACCTGGACAAACTGGTTATCGACCTGGAAACCAACGGTACCCTGGATCCTGAAGAGGCCATCCGTCGTGCCGCGACCATCCTGCAGCAGCAGCTGGCCGCGTTCGTCGACCTCAAGGGTGACAGTGAGCCGGTTGTGGTCGAGCAGGAAGACGAGATCGATCCGATCCTGCTGCGTCCTGTCGATGACCTGGAGCTGACCGTACGTTCGGCCAACTGCCTCAAGGCAGAGAACATCTACTACATCGGCGACCTGATTCAGCGTACCGAAGTAGAGCTGCTCAAAACCCCGAACCTGGGCAAGAAATCCCTGACCGAAATCAAGGATGTTCTGGCTTCTCGCGGTCTGTCCCTCGGTATGCGCCTCGACAACTGGCCGCCGGCAAGTCTGAAGAAAGACGATAAGGCCACTGCCTGATCGTCATCATCACCGAACGAAACAGTTTGGTAAGGAATTGAACCATGCGTCATCGTAAAAGTGGCCGTCACCTCAGCCGCACCAGCGCTCACCGCAAGGCCATGTTCCAGAACATGGCGGTCTCGCTGTTTGAGCACGAGCTGATCAAAACTACCCTGCCGAAAGCCAAGGAACTGCGTCGCGTTGCCGAGCCGCTGATCACCCTGGCCAAGGAAGACAGCGTTGCCAACCGTCGTCTGGCCTTCGACCGTACCCGTTCGAAAGCCATCGTTGGCAAACTGTTCAACGATCTGGGCAAGCGCTACGCCACCCGTAACGGCGGCTACCTGCGCATCCTCAAGTGCGGTTTCCGCGCTGGCGACAACGCCCCGATGGCTTACGTCGAACTGGTTGACCGTCCGGTCGCCGGCTCGGTAGAAGCTGCCGAGTAAGTCGTTTGCTGTACGAGAAACCGGGCCTAGTGCCCGGTTTTTTGTTGCCTGTCATTTCTGCCAGGCCCTCCCGACGTTCTGCGGCCCCACGGCGGGTGGTGCTGCCGCTCGCTCGGCATTCACGGCCTCCTTAGACGAAAGAAAATAGCTATCGGCTCGTTACACTTCATGAATTGGTTCGCCTGACAAAGCGGGTCTAGGCTTGTCCCATTGTTGATTGCACAGGCTGCAATCGACCCGATGAGGAGAAGGAGAGAAGCATGTCGAACCAAGGTAAATGTCCGTTCAACCACGTTGCAGGTGGCGGCACGACCAATCGAGATTGGTGGCCGAATCAGCTTCGTGTGGACTTGCTGAACCAGCATTCCGACCGATCCAACCCGCTCGGCGAGACGTTCAATTACGCCGAAGCGTTCAAGAAGCTCGATTACAAGGCGCTCAAGGCCGACCTGGTCAGGCTGATGACCGACAGCCAGGACTGGTGGCCGGCGGACTTCGGTCACTATGGTCCGCAGTTCATCCGCATGGCCTGGCACTCGGCCGGTACCTATCGCACCACCGATGGCCGTGGCGGCGGTGGTCGTGGCCAGCAACGCTTCGCTCCGCTGAACTCCTGGCCGGACAACGTCAATATCGACAAGTCGCGCCGCCTGCTGTGGCCGATCAAGCAGAAGTATGGCCAGGCGATTTCCTGGGCCGACCTCTACATCCTCGCCGGTAACGTGGCGCTCGAGTCCATGGGCTTCCGTACCTTCGGCTTTGCCGGTGGTCGCGAGGACGTCTGGGAACCGGATCAGGACGTCAACTGGGGCGCCGAGATCGCCTGGCTGGGTGTCGATCCCAAGCGCGTCAACGACGAGCGCGAGCTGGCCGCACCGTTCGGTGCCACCCACATGGGCCTGATCTACGTGAACCCGGAAGGTCCGAACGCCAGCGGTGACTACCTGGAGGCCGCCAAGGACATCCGCGCCACCTTCAACCGCATGGCCATGGATGACGAAGAGATCGTCGCGCTGATCGCGGGTGGTCACACCTTCGGCAAGTGCCACGGTGCAGCCCCTGAATCGCACAAGGGACCGGAGCCGGAAGGCGCGCCCATCGAGGCCCAGGGCCTTGGCTGGACCAGCGACTTCGGCACTGGCCATGGCAAGGACACCGTATCCAGCGGCCTCGAGGTTACCTGGACGAAGACCCCGGCGCTGTGGAGCAACAACTTCTTCGAGAACCTGTTCAAGTTCGAATGGGAGCTGACCAAGTCGCCGGCTGGTGCCAAGCAGTGGGTGGCCAAGGATGCACCGGAGATCATTCCCGATGCACACGTGCCCGGTAAATTCCACAAGCCGACCATGCTGACCACTGACCTCAGCCTGCGTTTCGACCCTGGGTTCGGCAAGATCTCCAAGCACTTCTACGAAGATCCGCAGGCGTTCGCCGATGCCTTCGCCCGTGCCTGGTACAAGCTGACGCACCGCGACATGGGGCCGAAAGCGCGCTACCTCGGCCCGGAAGTGCCGAAGGAAGACCTGATCTGGCAAGACCCGTTGCCAGCCGCCACGCACAACCCGAGCGCCGCCGATATCGCCGACCTGAAGGCGAAGATCGCGGCCTCCGGTCTGTCGGTCGGTGACCTGGTGTCCGTGGCCTGGGCTTCGGCCTCGACCTTCCGCGGTGGTGACAAGCGCGGTGGCGCCAATGGTGCGCGTCTGGCCCTGGCGCCGCAGAAGGATTGGGCGGTCAACCAGCGTGCGATCAAGGTGTTGCCGAAGCTGGTGGAGATCCAGCAGGCCTCCGGCAAGGCGTCGTTGGCGGATGTGATCGTGCTCGCCGGTAACGTGGGCGTGGAGCTGGCTGCCAAGGCTGCTGGCGTCACGGCTGAGGTGCCGTTCGCTGCTGGCCGTGTCGATGCACGTCAGGACCAGACCGATGTCGAGTCGTTCGATGTGCTGGAGCCGGCAGCCGATGGCTTCCGCAACTACAGCAAGGGCAATCTGGGTGTGCCGACCGAAGCGATGCTGGTCGACAAGGCGCAGATGCTGACCCTGACAGCGCCCGAGCTGACGGCGCTGGTGGGTGGCCTGCGTGTACTGGGTGCCAACCATGACGGCAGCCAGCATGGCGTGTTCACCGACAAGGTCGGCGTGCTGTCCAACGACTTCTTCGTCAACCTGCTGGACATGGGCACTGAGTGGAAGGCCACCGACAGCAGCAGCGAGGTGTTCGAAGGGCGGGCTCGCAAGGATGGCCAGGTGAAGTACACCGCCACCCGTAACGACCTGGTGTTCGGCTCCAACTCGGTACTGCGTGCCTACGCCGAGGTCTATGCCAGTGGCGACGGCAAGGAGAAGCTGGTCAAGGACTTCATCGCCGCCTGGACCAAGGTGATGAACCTGGATCGTTTCGACCTGGCCTGAGCCTGAAGGACGCACAGCCGTGCGTCAGTAGACCGCAACGCCTCCCCCGTGGAGGCGTTGTGCTTTTGCTTGACCGAATCAGGTGTGAGGCGGAGCATTGCACTCTGCCAACGAACGCTACAAGGATTGCCCGGCATGAAAGGCCACACCGAAGTCATCGACTACCTCAAGCACCTGCTCAAGGGTGAGCTGGCCGCCCGCGACCAGTACTTCATCCATTCGCGGCTGTATGAGGACTGGGGCTTCAGCAAGCTCTACGAGCGCATCAATCACGAGATGGAAGAGGAAACCCAGCACGCTGATGCCCTGCTCAAGCGCATCATCTTCCTGGAGGGCGTGCCGGACATGGCGCCGAACGCCTTCACCTACGGGCAGACGGTGCCCGAGGCGCTGAAGCTGGACCTGGCCCTGGAGTACGAAGTGCGTGCGGCCCTCAGCAAGGGCATCGAGCTGTGCGAGCAGCATCAGGATTACCCGAGCCGCGACATCCTGCTGGCGCAGCTCAAGGACACCGAGGAAGATCATGCCTACTGGCTGGAAATCCAGCTGCAACTGATCGACAAGCTGGGGCTCGAGAAGTACCTGCAAAGCCAGATGTGAGCGGCAAGCTGCAAGCCACAAGAAAAAGCCAGAGCTAATGCTCTGGCTTTTTGTTTCCGCTCTGGCTTGCCGCTTGCGACCTATCGCTTGTCGCTGTCTCTTTCCAGCAGTGGCTTGAGGAAGTGCCCGGTATGCGATGCCGGGTTCGCCGCCACCTCTTCGGGCGTACCGGTCGCGATGATCATGCCGCCCTTGGAGCCACCCTCCGGACCGAGGTCGACCAGCCAGTCGGCGGTCTTGATCACGTCCAGGTTGTGTTCGATGACCACCACGGTGTTGCCGTGGTCGCGCAGGCGATGCAGCACGTCCAGCAGTTGCTGGATGTCGGCGAAGTGCAAGCCGGTGGTCGGCTCGTCGAGGATGTACAGGGTCTTGCCCGTGTCGCGCTTGGACAGCTCGCGGCTCAGCTTGACTCGCTGCGCCTCGCCGCCGGACAACGTGGTCGCGCTCTGGCCCAGCTTGATGTACGAGAGGCCGACGTCCATCAGGGTCTGCAGCTTGCGGGCGATCGCCGGCACGGCGTCGAAGAAGGCGCGGGCATCCTCGATGGTCATGTCGAGCACTTCGGTGATGCTCTTGCCCTTGTACTTCACTTCCAGGGTTTCGCGGTTGTAGCGCTTGCCCTTGCACACGTCGCACGGCACGTAGATATCCGGCAGGAAGTGCATCTCCACCTTGATCACGCCGTCGCCCTGGCAGGCTTCGCAGCGCCCGCCCTTGACGTTGAAGGAGAAGCGCCCCGGCCCGTAGCCGCGCGAGCGTGACTCCGGCACGCCGGCGAAGAGTTCGCGGATCGGCGTGAACAGGCCGGTATAGGTCGCCGGGTTGGAGCGTGGCGTACGGCCGATCGGGCTCTGGTCGATGTCCACCACCTTGTCCAGGTGCTGCAGGCCGTCGAACGAGTCGTGCGGCGCGGCTTCCAGGCTGGTGGCGCCATTCAGCGCGGTAGCGGTGATCGGGAACAGGGTGTTGTTGATCAGCGTCGACTTGCCCGAGCCGGAGACACCGGTGACGCAGGTGAGCAGGCCGACCGGAATCTCCAGGTCGACCTTGCGCAGGTTGTTGCCGCGCGCACCCTTGAGTTTCAGCGACTTCTTCTTGTCGCGCGGGGTGCGGGTCGCCGGGTACTGGATCTTCTTGCGCCCGGACAGATAGCTGCCGGTCAGCGACTCGGGGTCGGCCATGACCTGGTCCGGTGTGCCCTGGGAGACGATCCGACCACCGTGCACGCCGGCGCCCGGGCCGATGTCCACCACGTAGTCGGCCAGGCGAATGGCGTCCTCGTCGTGTTCGACCACGATCACCGTGTTGCCCAGGTTGCGCAGGTGGGTGAGGGTGGCCAGCAGGCGCTCGTTGTCGCGCTGGTGCAGGCCGATGGACGGCTCGTCGAGGATGTACATGACGCCGACCAGGCCGGCGCCGATCTGGCTGGCCAGGCGGATGCGCTGCGCCTCGCCGCCGGAGAGGGTGTCGGCGCTGCGGTCGAGGGTCAGGTAGTCGAGGCCGACATTGACCAGGAACTGCAGGCGCTCGCGAATCTCCTTGAGGATCTTCTCGGCGATCTCGCCGCGTCGTCCGCTCAGGTGCAGCTCGCCGAAGTAGTCGCAGGCATCGCCCACCGGCAGGCCGGTGACCGCCGGCAGGGTCTTCTCGCCGACCCAGACGTGGCGTGCCTCGCGGCGCAGGCGGGTGCCGCGGCAATCCGGGCAGGGCTGGGTGCTGAGGAACTTGGCCAGCTCTTCGCGCACGCTGGCCGACTCGGTTTCGCGGTAGCGGCGCTCGAGGTTGGGGATGATGCCCTCGAAGGGGTGCGAGCGCTTGACGATGTCGCCACGGTCGTTGAGGTACTTGAAGTCGACGCTCTGCGTGCCGCTGCCGAACAGGATCACCTTCTGGTGCTCGGCCGCCAGTTCGTCGAACGGCTCTTCCAGGCTGAAGCCGTAGTGGCTCGAGAGCGAGCCGAGCATCTGGAAGTAGTAGACGTTGCGGCGGTCCCAGCCGCGAATGGCGCCTTCAGCGAGGGTCAGCTCGCCGTTGACCAGGCGCTTGGTGTCGAAGAACTGCTTCACCCCCAGGCCGTCGCAGGTGGGGCAGGCGCCAGCGGGGTTGTTGAAGGAGAACAGCTTGGGTTCCAGCTCGCTGATCGAGTGGCCGCAGTGCGGGCAGGCGAAGCGTGCGGAGAAGATGATCTCGTCACCTTCCTCGCCCTGCTCTTTGTCGCCTTCGGCTGGGAGGGGCGCCACCAGGGCGATGCCGTCGGCCAGGCCGAGGGCGGTCTCGAAGGATTCCGCCAGGCGCTGCTGCAGGTCTTCGCGCACCTTGAAGCGGTCGACCACCACGTCGATGGAGTGCTTCTTCTGCTTGTCCAGCTTGGGCAACTCGTCCAGCTCATGCAGCTTGCCGTTGATCCGGGCGCGTACGAAACCCTGCGCGCGCAGCTCCTCGAACACCGAGAGGTGCTCGCCCTTGCGTTCGCGGATCACCGGGGCCAGCAGCATCAGCTTGCGCCCTTCCGGCAGGGCCAGCACCTGATCGACCATCTGACTGACGGTCTGTGCCTCCAGCGGCACGTCATGGTCCGGGCAGCGCGGGGTGCCGACGCGGGCATAGAGCAGGCGCAGGTAGTCGTAGATCTCGGTGATGGTGCCGACGGTCGAACGCGGGTTGTGCGAGGTGGATTTCTGCTCGATGGAAATCGCCGGGGACAACCCCTCGATGGTGTCGACGTCAGGCTTCTCCATCATCGACAGGAACTGCCGGGCATAGGCCGACAGCGACTCGACGTAGCGGCGCTGGCCCTCGGCGTAGAGCGTGTCGAACGCCAGGGAGGACTTGCCGGAGCCGGACAGGCCGGTGATCACGATCAGCTTGTCGCGCGGCAGGGTCAGGTCGATATTCTTCAGATTGTGGGTGCGGGCCCCACGGATCAGGATTTTGTCCACTTACAACGGCCTCGCTGGGCGGGCGGAAAACGGTCGAGTATAGGGCTTGCGCCTAGCCTGCGGCAAAGTGTGTGCCTGTGCCGAAACGGCGGCGGCTGCTAGAATCGCCGGCTGATTTCCTCGGGATTGATTCGATGCACGATCCGCACAGCGAGCGCATGAGCAGTAGCGAGACCCGCGCGGCCGGTGGCCTGGCGATGGTCTTCGCGTTTCGTATGCTGGGCATGTTCATGGTGTTGCCGGTGCTGGCCACCTACGGCATGGATCTGGCCGGCAGTACACCGGCACTCATCGGGCTGGCGATTGGCGCCTACGGTCTGACCCAGGCCGTGCTGCAGATTCCGTTCGGCATCATCAGCGACCGCATCGGGCGGCGCCCGGTGATCTATGTGGGCCTGCTGATCTTCGTCGCCGGCAGCCTGGTAGCAGCCAACGCCGATTCCATCTGGGGCGTGATCGCCGGGCGCGTGCTGCAGGGCGCGGGCGCCATTTCGGCGGCGGTGATGGCGCTGCTGTCCGACCTGACCCGCGAGCAGCACCGCACCAAGGCCATGGCCATGATCGGCATGAGCATCGGTCTGTCGTTCGCCGTGGCCATGGTGGTCGGCCCGCTGCTGACCCGCGCGTTCGGTCTGTCCGGCCTGTTCTGGGCGACGGCGGGCATGGCGCTGCTGGGCATCCTGATCGTCGCCGGCGTGGTGCCCAGGGATGCCGGGCCGCTGCAGCATCGCGAGTCCGGCGTGGCCGCCCAGGCGCTATGGCCGACCCTGAAGCATGGCGACCTGCTGCGCCTGGACTTCGCCATCCTGGCGCTGCATGCGGTGCTCATGGCCAGTTTCGTCGCGCTGCCGCTGGCGCTGGTGGAAGAGGGCGGGCTGGTCAAGGAGGAGCACTGGTGGGTCTACCTGACCGCGCTGCTGATCGGCTTCTTCGGCATGGTGCCGTTCATCATCTATGGCGAGAAGAAACGCCAGATGAAGCGCGTGCTGCTCGGCGCCGTCAGCGTCCTGCTGGCCTGCGAGCTCTATTTCGCCCTGTTCGGCCACAGCCTGCGTGCGCTGGTGCTGGGCATCGTGGTGTTCTTCACCGCGTTCAACCTGCTCGAGGCGTCGCTGCCGTCGCTGGTCAGCAAGGTGGCACCGGCCGGTGGCAAGGGGACGGCGATGGGGGTCTATTCCACCAGCCAGTTCCTCGGCGCGGCGCTGGGCGGCATTCTCGGTGGCTGGCTGTACCAGCATGTCGGCCTGGGCGGGGTGTTCATCGGCTGTGCAGTGCTCTGTGCGATTTGGCTGGCCATTGCTGTTACTATGCGCGAACCGCCGTACGTGACCAGTTTGCGCCTGCCGCTCGATGCCGCGGCACTGGCCGATGTCGAACTGGTCGAACGCCTCAAGGCGACGCCGGGAGTGGCGGACGCCGTGGTGGTGGCCGATGAAGCGGCCATCTATATCAAAGTCGATACCCAACAAGTGGATCGCACGTCTCTGGAGCGCCTGATCGCATCGGCACCAGTGGCGTGCCGAGTCTAGGAGAACGTTATGGCCCGTGGGGTTAACAAAGTCATTCTGGTCGGCACCTGCGGCCAGGACCCGGAAACACGCTACCTGCCCAGCGGCAATGCGGTCACCAACCTGAGCCTGGCCACCAGCGAGCAGTGGACCGACAAGCAGACCGGTCAGAAGGTCGAGAAGACCGAGTGGCACCGCGTTGCCCTGTTCGGCAAGGTCGCCGAGATCGCCGGCGAATACCTGCGCAAGGGTTCGCAGGTGTACATCGAGGGCAAGCTGCAGACCCGCGAGTGGGAAAAGGACGGTATCAAGCGTTACACCACCGAAATCATCGTCGACATGCAGGGCACCATGCAGCTGCTCGGCGGTCGTCCGAGCGGTGACGACGGCGGCGCACCGCGCCAGTCGCGCCCGGCGCCTCAGCGTGAGCCGCAGCAGGCCCCGCGTCAGGAGCGTCCGGCTCCGCAGCAGGCCCAGCCGGCGCCTGACTACGACAGCTTCGACGACGATATCCCGTTCTAAGCGGAGCGGGCTCTAGCCTATGCGAATGCGCCTGATGCTGCTGGGCGGCGGCAGTGCCCTGGGGCAAGCGCTGATCCGTCTGGGTGCCGAGGAGGACATTGGCTTCCTCGCGCCCAGGCCGCCGGAGAACGGTTGGGATGCCGCGAGCCTGACCGACCTGCTCGACGACACGCGTCCTGACGCGCTGATCAACCTGGCGTACTACTTCGACTGGTTCCAGGCCGAGTCGGTCGCCGAGTCGCGCCTGGCGACCCAGGAGCGTGCGGTGGAGCGTCTGGCCGAGCTGTGCCAGCACCATTCCATCGTGCTCTTGCAACCTTCCAGCTACCGGGTGTTCGACGGCTCGCGGGTGACGGCCTACAGCGAGAAGGAAGAACCCATCCCCCTTGGCGTGCGCGGCCAGGCCCTGTGGCGCCTGGAGCAGAGCGTGCGGGCGATCTGCCCGCGGCATGTGCTGCTGCGCTTCGGCTGGCTGCTCGATGACAGTCGCGAGGGCCGCCTGGGGCGTTTCCTGCTGCGTGCCGAGCGTGACGACGCCTTGTTCCTGGCCGATGATCGGCGCGGCAACCCGACGCCGGTGGACGACGCCGCGCGGGTGATTCTCGCCGTGCTCAAACAACTCGATTGCGAGTCACCGCTGTGGGGTACCTACCACTATGGCGGGCATGAGGCGAGCACGTCGCTGAGCCTGGGTCAGGCGGTGCTGACGGAGGCGCGCAACTACCGCAGCAACCTGGTCGAGGACGTGTCGGCGCAAGCCCATGCCGCTCGCCCGGATGCCGCCGATGAACCGCAGCATGCGGTACTGGCCTGCAAGAAGATTCTTCACACTTTCGGTATCAAGCCGCGCGCCTGGCGTGCGGGTCTGTCCAACCTACTGGATCGCTACTATCGCCATGGCTGAATTTCTCGTAACGGGCGGGGCCGGCTTCATCGGCTCGAATCTGGTCGACGCACTGCTTGCGGCCGGTCATGACGTGCGCGTGCTGGACAACCTGTCCATGGGCAAGCGCAGCAACCTGCCGCTGGACAACCCGCGCCTGCGCTTCATCGAGGGCGACGTGGCCGACGCGCAGATCGTCGCCGAAGCCGTCGCCGGCTGTGCAGGGGTCGCGCACCTGGCAGCGGTGGCCTCGGTACAGGCCTCGGTGGATGACCCTGTCGCGACGCACCAGAGCAATTTCATCGGTACCCTGAACGTCTGCGAGGCCATGCGCCAGCAGGGCGTGCGGCGTGTCGTCTACGCCTCCAGCGCGGCCATCTACGGCAACAATGGCGAGGGCGTGGCGATCGACGAGGCCACCGCCAAGGCGCCGTTGACGCCCTATGCCTCGGACAAGCTGGCCGGCGAGCATTACCTCGATTTCTATCGTCGCCAGCATGGCCTGGAGCCGGCGGTGTTTCGGTTCTTCAATATCTTCGGGCCGCGCCAGGATCCGTCCTCGCCGTATTCCGGGGTGATCAGTATCTTTACCCAGCGTGCGCAGCAAGGCCTGCCGATCAGTGTCTTCGGCGATGGCGAGCAGACGCGCGATTTCTTCTATGTGGGCGATCTGGTCGCGTTGCTGATGCAGGGCCTGCTCAACCAGCAGGCAGTGCTCGAACCGGTCAACGTCGGCTGGAGCCAGGCGGTCAGCCTCAACCAGCTGCTGGCCGAGATCGGCACGCTGTACGGCGGCCTGCCACAGGTGACGCACCTGCCGGCACGGGCTGGCGATATCCGCCATTCGCGGGCCGACAATTCGCGCCTGCAGGCGCACTATGCCATGCCGGAGCAGACGCCCTTGCGCGAAGGGCTGCGACTGTTGCTCGGGCTCTGAGCAGAGGAAAAGAAAAAGCCGGCGAAAGCCGGCTTTTTCTTTTGCCCGGGGTTATCAGAACTTGTAACCCAGACCCACCATGTAGACGAAGGGGTCGACGTCCACGTCCACCTTGGCCCGTACGCCAAGCGCGGTGTTATCGACGTAGGCGGTGGTGTCGATATCGATGTAGCGAACCTGGGCGTTGATCATCAGGCTGTCGGTCAGCATGTAGTCGGCGCCCACCTGCCAGGCCAGGCCCCAGGAGTTCTTGGCGCGGAAGTTGTCGAAGCCGTTGGCGCTGGCGTCGCTGCCGACATGTTCGTCGAAGATCCAGGTGTAGTTGATACCGGCACCGAGATAGGGCTGGAAGGCCGACTTGGCGTCAAGCGGGTAGTACACCAGGCTCAGGGTCGGCGGCAGGTGCTTTAGGGTGCCCAGCTTGCCATTGGCGGCATCGAGGACGGTGCCCTTGATCTTCACGTCGTGCTCGAACGGTGTGGCCGCCAGCAGCTCGATGCCCAGGTTGTCGGTGAGCATGTAGGCGAAGTTCAGACCCAGCTGAGTGTCACTGCTCATGGTCGCCTTGCCGCCGAGGTCGGTACCGGCGAGGCCGCCACGGTCGACCTTGACGCTGGAGGAGTCAGCGTCCGGATTGACGGTGATGGCACCGGCCCGAACGATGATGTCGCCAGCCTGGTGGGCCTGAGCGACGGGGGCAGCGATGGCGAGGGCCAGCAGTGAGGCAGTGAACAGTGACTTGTACATAGCGAGCTCCAGTTCGAGTCGGTTGTGTCTTTGGCTGGAATCAATGCTAAGCCAAGCAACAATTCGCTTTTTGACCTGGCTCAATAGATCGGTGGGCTCTGCCACGGAGCTTTGTCCCATTGCTTAGAATGCATCTCTAGATGATAATGTTTCTCTTTTTGAAGCAAGCCTGTCTGTCGAGGACCCCCTGCGCATGAATCGCTTCCCCCTCCGTTCCCTGGCCGTCGCCCTGCTGTTGGCGAGCGGCTCGCTGGCTGCTGCGCCGCTGGATGCCGCGCTGGACGAAAGCCAGCGTCTGGCCGCCGAGGCCAAGGCCTCCCAGGGCCGCGTCGAGCAGCTGGATGATGCCAGCCGCGAGATGCTCAATGAGTACCGCAATGCCTTGCAGCAGGCTGAAGCTTTGAAAGGTTATAACAGTCAGCTGCGCGACCTGGTCGACGCCCAGCGCCAGGAGCTGGCCAGCTACCAGAAGCAGCTCGACGGCATCGAACGTACCCAGGAGGCGGTGAGCCCGCAGATGGTCCGGATGGTCGAGGTGCTGGGCGAGTTCATCGCCGCCGACCTGCCGTTCCTGCCGGAGGAGCGTGAGGATCGCCTGGCCCAGCTCAAGGACCTGCTGCCGCGTGCCGACGTCAGCCTGGCCGACAAGTACCGCCGCATCCTCGAGGCCTATCAGATCGAAAGTGACTATGGCCGCACCCTGGAAGCCTGGCGCGGCGAGCTGAGCCAGGCCGACGGCAGCTCGCGCAGCGTCGAGTTCCTGCGTCTTGGCCGCAGCATGCTGTATTACCAGACCCTGGATGCGCACGAGAGCGGCTGGTGGAACCCGCAGGCCAAGGCCTGGCAGGTGCTCGACGGCGGTGCTCGACGTCCGCTGACCCAGGCCATCGCCATCGCCCGCCAGCAGCAGGCGCCCGCCGTGCTGTCCCTGCCGATCAAGACCCTGGCCGAGGAGGCCGCACAATGAGTCGTCGTGTTGTAGCCGTACTGGCGCTCAGCCTGTTGCCGGCATTGGCCGCCGTGGCCGAAACCCTGAGTCCCGATCAACTGCTGCAGCGCATTCGCAGCGAGCGTGCGGCCGAAGCCAGCGCCATGCAACAGCGCGAGCAGGCATTTCTGGCCAAGCGCAGCGAGCAGGCGCAACTGCTCGCGAGCGCTCGTTCCGCGCTGAATGCGCAGAAGGCCGAGAGCGAACGCCTGAAGGCCGAATTCGACCGCCAGGAGGCCGAACTGGCCGAGCAGGAGAAACTGCTGGCACAGCGTGTCGGCCACCTGGGTGAATTGTTCGGCGTGGTTCGCCAGAGCGCCGGGGATGTTGCCGGTCAATGGCAGGACAGCCTGCTCAACGCGCAGTACCCGGAGCGCCTGAAGCGTCTCAAGGCATTGGCCGAGAGCCGTTCGCTGCCGTCCGCCGATGACCTCGACAGCTACTGGATGCTGCTGCTCGAAGACCTGGCCGCCAGTGGCCGCATCGAGCGCGTGACGCTGCCGGTGGTCAATGCCGATGGCTCGCGCCAGGAGCAGCAGGTGCTGCGTGTCGGCACCTTCGGCGCCTATGGCGAGGATGCCTTCCTGCGTTACGACGCCGACGCCGGGCAGCTGGTCGCTCCGCCGCGCCAGCCGTCGGGCCTGGGACAGGTCGAGGATTATCTGAGCAGCACCGAGGCGCTGGCGACCCTGCCTGTCGATCCGAGCCGTGGCAGCCTGCTGGCGCAGCTGCAGCAGCAGCCGACGTTGTGGGATCGCCTGCAGCAGGGCGGCCTGGTCGGTTGGGTGATCGTCGTGCTGGGCGGCCTGGGCCTGCTGCTGGCGTTGTGGCGGATGGTCTATCTGGCTCGCGTGGGCAGTGGCGTCAAGGCGCAGATGCATGACCTCAGCGCGCCGCGTGACGACAATCCGCTCGGGCGGGTGATCGGCGTGCTGGGCGCCAAGCCGCAGCTGGCCGACCTGGAAACCCTGGAGCTGAAACTGGACGAGGCGATCCTCCAGGAAACACCGCCGCTGGAGAAAGGCCAGGGCCTGCTCAAGCTACTGGCCGCCGTCGCCCCGCTGCTGGGGCTGCTGGGTACCGTGACTGGCATGATCGTGACCTTCCAGGCCATCACCCAGAGTGGTGGCGGGGACTCGCGCCTGATGGCCGATGGTATTTCCCAGGCGCTGGTGACCACCGTGCTGGGCCTGGTGGTGGCGATCCCGCTGCTGTTCCTGCACAGCCTGCTGGCCAGCCGCAGCAAGGGGCTGATCCAGGTTCTGGAGCAGCAGAGCGCGGGCCTGATCGCCCTGCACCTGTCGGGAGCGTCGCGCCGTGACTGATCTGTTCGCCTTCTGGCTGCGTGCGGTCGACAGCGCCTATGCGCTGCTCGACTTCATGAGCGCCGGTGGCGTGGTGATGTGGGCGCTGGCGGTGCTCTGCATCCTGTTCTGGACCCTGGTGTTCGAGCGCTTCTGGTACATGCGCAGGATCTTCCCGCTCTGGGTCCACGAGCGCCGCGAGGCCTGGCAGCAGGTGCTGGCGGACGACAACGGCAACTGGCAGCGCGCCGTGCGCCTGGCCTGGCTGGCGCAGGCGCGCCAGCAGCTGGCGGCGCCATTGCGCCTGGGCAAGACCCTGGTGGCGTTGTATCCGCTGCTGGGCCTGCTCGGCACCGTGCTGGGCATGATCGCGGTGTTCGATGTGCTTGCCCTCAACGGCACCGGTAACCCGCGCGGCATGGCCGCAGGCGTCTGGCAGGCGACCCTGCCGACCATGGCCGGCATGGTCCTGGCCATTCCCGGATTGTTCAGCCTGGCGCGCCTCGAGCGCGAAGCCAGCCAGGCCATCGAGCGGCTGGCCGACCAGCTGCGTCACGACTGAGATCGCCCAACATGAGAATGCGTCGCCACCACCAGCAGGACGAAGACACCGGCATCGACCTTACGCCGATGCTCGACGTGGTCTTCATCATGCTGATCTTCTTCATCGTCACCAGCTCCTTCATTCGTGAGTCCGGGGTCGAGGTCCAGCGCCCGCAGGCGGAAACCGCCAGCCCGCAGGACAAGGGCAACATCCTCATCGCCGTCACGGCCGACGGGCAGATCTGGATGGACAAGCAACCCGTGGATATCCGCAGCGTGCGTGCGCACGTCGAGCGCATGCGCGTCGACCAGCCGGATGGCGCGGTGGTGGTGCAGGCCGACCAGGACGCACGCACCGGCCTGGTGGTCCAGGTGATGGATCAGGCGCGTCTGGCCGGTGTGCAGGACGTCGCCCTGGCTGCCGGTAGCGGAGTCAACTGATGCGCCTGCCGCTGTCGTTTCTCGGTGCCTGCCTGATGGCCCTGGGGCTGTTCGCCCTGATGCTCTACATGGTTGCACCGCCCAGCGCGAAGGTCAGCCAGGACCCGGTCAGCGTGGCCAACTTCGTGCGCATGGATGGCAACGCCAGCGAGACGGCCAGCCGCACTCGCCAGCAGGCGCCCCAGCCACCGCAACCGCAGACCCCGCAACCGCCCACGCCGCCGACCCCGCAGACGGCCACGCCGAATGCCAACCTGCCGGCACTGGACATCCAGCTGCCCAGCCTGGCCAGCGGCATCGCCGTCAACAGCGCGCCGGCGCCGAGCCTGTCCGGGCTGGCTCCGGGTGCGCCGGCACCGACCCCGCCGAGCAATGCCAGCGAGTCGGGCGGACAGATGGGCGGTATGGAAAGCGAAGTCATGCCGCTCAACGACGTGCGTCCCAAGTACCCGGATCACGCCCTGCGCCGTGGCATCGAAGGTTTCGTCAAACTGGCTTTCACCATCAATCGTGCCGGCAGCGTGGAGAACATCCGCGTGCTGGAGGCCAGCCCCCGTAACGTGTTCGAGCGCGAAGCGCGTCGGGCTGCTGCACGCTGGCGCTTCGCACCTCGGACCGAGGGCGGTCTCGCGGTGGATCGCGAAGCGGTGAAAACCCTCTACTTCCGACTGGAAAGGAGCTGACCATGTACCGTTGGTTGTTGCTCGTGATGCTCAGTGCTACGGCCGTGCCCGGCATGGCCCAGCAAACCGTCGACCCGGCCGTGTTCCGTGCCCTGAACAGCGCGCAGGTCGCGCAGCAGAAGGGCGACTATGCGGCGGCCCGCAAGGCACTGGACGCGGTCAAGGCGTCTGGCGGCAGCCTCGAGGAGGCGCTGATCTGGCGCAGCAAGGCCTATGTGGCCTGGTCGGCGGGCAACAACGCGCAGGCCATCGACTGGCTGGACAAGGCGGTACGCAGCGGCAAGCTGGACGACGAGATGCTGGTCGTCGAACGCCTCAACCTGGCCAAGCTCAACCTGGGCGAGCGGCGTTACGCCAAGGTCGTCGAGCTGCTGGCGCCGGGCCAGGGCAGTGCCTCCGAGGAAGTGCTGCAGATGCTGGTGCAGGCCTATCAGGGCATGAACCAGCCAGCCAAGGCGCTGCCGCTGGCCGAGCGCTACGTGCAGGCCAACCCGCGTGCTGCGGATATCTGGCTGCAGTTCCTGGTGGGCGCCAATGCCGATCTGAAGCGTTATGCCCAGGCCGAGCGCTGGCAGCGCCAGTTGCTGGCGCGCAAACCGGACGATGCCAAGGGCTGGCGCCAGCTGGCCGGCCTGCAGCAGATGGCTGGCAGCAACGACAAGGCCCTGGCCACCCTGCGTGCAGCGCACAGCAAGGGCCTGCGTTTCAGCGAGTCGGAACTGGACAACCTGGTGCTGCTGGCAGGCGCTGCCGACCAGCCCTGGCAGGGCGCGAAGCTGCTCAAGGGCATGCTCGACAGTGGCCTGCTGGCCAACACGGCTGCCCGTCAGGAGCGCCTGGGGCTGTTCTGGTGGCAGGCGCGTGACCGCGTCGCCGCCGTGCGTGTGCTGCGGCCGCTGGCCGAGCGCAGCGGCAACGGCAAGCACTGGCTGTACGTGGCGCAGCTGGAACTGGAGCAGTCGCGCTGGCAGGCCGGCCTGGAGGCGCTGGCGCGTGCCGAGCGCAACGGCGCCGAGCGGTCCAAGGTGCGCTCCTGGCGGCAATGGGCGGAAAGCGAGCTGCGCTTCGAGCGAGACAAGCGCGTCGCCAGTCGTGGCTGATGCTGACGGACATGAAAAAGCCAGACGCGATGTCTGGCTTTTTCATGTCCGGGATCTGTTCGTCGTTCATTTCGCGGCTGAAGCCGCTCCTACAACCGCTCCTACAGCCGATCCGGATCAACTGTCGGGCAGTTCGTAGGCGTAGATCTTGTCCGCTTCCATCTGGTAGCCGACCTCGGCCAGTTCGCTGGTGACGTGCTCCACCTTCATCGGTCCCTCGATCCAGAACGGCTGGTACAGCGCATCGAGCAGCACGCCGAGCTCACTGGTGACATGCACGATCTGGTTCGACGGCGGTGGCGGTACGTGGATGCAGGCACCGAAGTAAGGCACCAGCAGGAATTCCACGACCCGCCCTTCATCGGTAACGTCGAGCGGTACGATGTAGCCTGGCAACTTGACCTTCTGCCCGTTCAGCTCCTTCACCACCGGTGCTGCCGGCGCCTGCTGCGTGGCGGCCGGGCCCGACTCGGACAGGGCATCCGCCAGCTGCGAGAGGTCGTGGATGGGCGCCGGGTCGACAATCTGCGGCGGGGCGTTGGGCGGAATCAGTTCGGACCAGGTGAGTTCGCGCACCTCGGCGGCGGCCAGTGGCAGTGCCAGAGTCAGCAGCAGGGTGGCGAGCAGGGGGCGGGACATGAAGAACCTCGTTTCAGGGGCGCCCGCGCAGTGTACGCCAGACGCCCCCTGTTTGGCCTCAGAGCCTGATCGACAGGCCGTCGGCCAGTGACTGCCGGTAGGCGCGCCAGGCGGGCACGCTGCCCATCAGCAGGGCGGCGAGGAGGATGCTCCCGAGCAATTTCCACTCGTAGCCCGTTGGAGCACTGAGTGCCAGGTACAGGCCGTAGTTGGCCTGCACATGGCCCTGAGCGAGGGCGATGCCCAGGTACAGCAGGGCGAGACCGAACAGCACGCCGGCGAGGGCCAGGGCGAAGGCCTCCAGCACCAGCAGGCTGGCGATATGCCAGGGGCGGGCGCCGACCGAGCGCAGAATGGCCATCTCCCGGCGACGTTCGTTGAGGCTGGTGAGAATCGCCGTGAGCATGCCGATCAGGCCGGTCAGCACGACGAACAGCGACACCACGAACAGTGCCTGCTCGGCGGTGCCCATCAGGCTCCACAGTTCTTGCAGCGCCACCCCGGGCAGGATCGCCAGCATCGGCTCGCCACGGAATTCGTTGATCTCGCGTTGCAGGCTGAAGGTGGCGATCTTGCTGTTGAGGCCGAGCATGAAGGCGGTGATCTGCTTGGGTTGCAGGTCCATGGCGCGTGCCTGATCGGCACTCACCCGCGCATCGCCACGGGCCGGCATGCCGTTCTGCCAGTCGACGTGCAAGGCCTCCATGCCCGCCAGCGAGATGTGCAGGGTGCGGTCGACGGGAGTGCCGGTCCGCTCGAGGATGCCGACCACGGTGAAGGGCTTGTCATCGTGCTTGACCAGGCTGATGGTGGCGACGCCATGGGCCAGCACGATCTTCTCGCCGAGGCCGTAGCCCAGCGCTTGTGCGACTTCGGCGCCCAGTACCACCTCGAACGGATCGTCGGCGAAGGCGCGGCCCTGGGCCAGCCGCAACGACTGGCTGCGGGCATAGCGGTAGTGGTCGAAATAGGCACCGCTGGTGCCCATTACCCGGTAGCCGCGGTGTGAGTCGCCGAGGGAAATGGGGATGGCCCATTTCACCTGGCGATGATTGGCGAAGTGCTCGAAGCTGTCCCAGCGGATGTTGTTGGTGGCGTTGCCGATGCGGAACACCGAGTACAGCAGCAGGTTCACGCTGCCGGAACGGGCGCCGACGATCAGGTCGGTACCGCTGATGGTGCTGGCGAAGCTGGCGCGGGCCTCGGTGCGTACGCGCTCGACAGCCAGCAGCAGGCAGACCGACAGGGCGATGGCGAACACCGTGAGCAGGGCGGTGAAGCGGCGGTTGGCCAGGCTGGCCAGGGCGATACGGATCAGATGCATCTCAGACCTCGACGGGCTTGGCGGCGCGGTTCAGCTCGCTCAGCGAGACATTGCGGTCGAACAGCGCGGCCAGGCTCTGGTCATGGCTGACGAACAGCAGGCTGGCGCTTGCGGCGCGGCATTCGGCGAACAGCAGCTGGAGAAAGGCTTCGCGGGCGTCGAAGTCCAGGGCCGAGGTGGGTTCATCGGCGATGACCAGTTCCGGCTGGCCGATCAGGGCACGGGCCGCCGCGACGCGTTGCTGCTGGCCGATCGACAGCTCGTCAGCACGACGCTCGAGCAGCTCGGCGCGCAGGCCCAGGTGTTCGAGCAGTGCCGTGGCGGCCGCATCGATGCTGCCGTGGCGCTGTTGCGCGCGTTCGGCGCGCTGGCGCGAGAAGCGGCAGGGCAGCTCGACATTTTCGCGTACCGAAAGAAACGGCAGCAGGTTGAACTGCTGGAAGATGTAGCCGGTGTGGTCGACGCGGAAACGGTCGCGCGCGGCGGCGGAGAGCTGTGCGAGGTCCTGTCCCAGCAGGCGGATGTGGCCGCTCTGGGCGCGCTGCACGCCGCCGAGCAGGCCGAGCAGCGTGGTCTTGCCGCTGCCGCTCGGGCCTTTGAGGAACAGGGTTTCACCGCGCGCCAGGGTGAAGTTGGGGATGTCCAGCAACTGCGCCTGTCCGGGCCAGGCGAAGCCGAGGTTGGCGAGTTCGATCAGAGGTTGGGTCATGGTCTGCTGCGTGTCGGGAAAATGCGCTCAGCGAGGAGCGAGCCGTGCGCTCGAACGGGCCAATGGCAACGGCGCGGCGAACAGGGCTCGCTCCTGCAACGGGACGTGGCGTCAGAAACTCAGGCGCGGTTGTGCCGGTGTCAGTTGCATCCCTTGCTGGCCGTTCGGGCCGATCAGTTGTACCTGAATCTTCTCGGTCGCGGGGAAACGCTTGAACAGTTCGCTGAGATCCAGTTGCTGCAATTTGGCGCTGCTGGCGCATTCGAAGCGATAGAAGGCCTGGATATCGCTGTGCTCGCCTTCATGCTCATGATGCTCGTGCTCGTGCTCGTGCTCGTGCTCGTGCTCGTGCTCGTGGTCCGCGTCGCCGAACAACGGGCTTTCCAGCTCCACCTCGCGGGTCTTGCAGTCACCGCTGGCCAGGGCGAACAGGCCGATGGGCTGTTCCAGCTCACGCCTGGTTGCCGCGACCTTGGCTTTGTCGGCCTCGCTCTTGGCGGCATGCTCGAAACCGACCAGGTTCATGGCCGGGCTTTCCAGCTGCAGCTCCAGCAGGTTGCCGTCCAGTGCCACGTTCAGGCTGGCGACACCATGTTCATGGGCGCCCAGGCTGTCATGGGCGTGTTCGTCATGGTCATGGTCATGCTCGTGGGCCTGGGCGGCGACCAGGGGCAGCAGAGCGAAGGGCAGGGCGAGCAACAGGTGGCGCATGGGAGTCTCCGGCGTGAGGGTAATAAATTTGTTACGTTATAACAACTTTATTGCTCGGCTGGCCAGCCTGTCGTCGTCATGGGAGCATGGCGGCTTCGAATGGGAGGGTGAGTATGGTGCGTATCCGTGGGCGGATCGGGGATTGGCCAGTGGACCTGACGCTGGAGCTGGATGCCGAGGACTGGGCGCAGCTGGCGCAGCGTGTCGCCGTCGCGCCCGTCGCCGCTGAGGGGCCGTCAGCCGCCCCGGTCGAAGCGGCGGACGCCCTGTGGCAGACCGCATTGCAACTGGTGCGCGATGCCGGGCAGGTCGAAGGACCGAGGTTGCTGGCACAGTTGGCGGCGCTGGCAGGGGGCGAGGCCGCGGGCAAGCGCTTGCTGGTACGCCTGCGCCACTGCGAGCAGATCCGGATGGAGACCGGCGCGGATGCGCCGATCTATCACTGGCAAGAGCAGCGGTAAGCTACAAGCTGTAGGAAGGCGCATGGCTCCTGATTCCGCTTGCAGCTTGAGACTTGCCGCTTGCAGCTGCTCTCAGTAGATCGCCTGGTACAGCTTGCGGCGGTAGGCGGTGACCAGTGGATGGTCGCCGCCGAGCAGGTCGAACACCTGTAGCAGGGTCTTGTGCGGCAGGCCGTCCTGGTAGCTGCGGTTGCGCACGAACAGCCTGAGCAGGGCGTCCAGCGCGGCCTCGTACTGCTGGCGGGCCAGTTGCTGCACCGCCAGCTGGTACACCGCTTCGTCATCCTCCGCGTTCTGTGCCAGGCGGCTCTTCAGGGTGGCGACTTCCGGCAGGTCGGAAGCCTGGCGCAGGAAGGTCAGCTGGGCCTTGGCGCCAGCCAGAGCCTGCTTGTGCTCGTCGCCTTTCACGGCGTTGAGCACGGCTTCGGCTTCACCCAGTTCACCGCGTTCGGCCAGGCAGCGGGCGTAGAGAATCAGGGCGGCAGCATGCTCGTTGTCCTCGGTCAGCACCTGCTTGAGCAGGGCCTCGGCCTCGGCGAAACGGCCCTCGCTGAACAGCGCCTGGGCGGCCTCCATGGGGTCGGCGGCGGCGGGCGCCGGCTCGGCCACGTGCGGCTTGAGCATTTCCCGAATCGCCGCTTCCGGCTGGGCGCCGGCGAAGCCGTCCACCGGCTGGCCGTCCTTGAACAGCACCACGGTCGGCAGGCTGCGGATACCGAAGCGCATGACGATGTCCTGCTCGATATCGCAGTTGACCTTGGCCAGCAGCAACTCGCCGGCATATTCCTCGGTGATCTTTGCCAGCATCGGCATCAGCGCCTTGCAGGGCGCGCACCACTCGGCCCAGAAGTCCACCAGCACCGGTTTGTGGAAGGAGTTCTCGATGACCAGTTGCTCGAAGCTGGCAGCGCCGGAAATGTCGAAGATGTAAGGGGAGTCGCTCATGTTCGGTCTCGCAAGGGCAGGCAATGGTCTATTAATGCGGGCGGTGAGGCCCGGTTACAAGGGGCGGGTCGCGTGGTACAGGCTGACCTCGCGGAACTCGGCGGGCTCGGCCAGATCCGGCCAGGTACAGCCATCGAGCAGCGCCAGGCGGCGATAGAGCGGGTGCTGGAAGTCCTTGACCCGTGAATCGGCCACCAGGGCCTGGCGCCCGCGACTGAGGAAATGATCGAGCAGTGGCAGGTTGGCGCGGTCGTAGAGTACGTCGGCGACCAGGATCAGGTCGAAGCGATCCGCTTCGGCGAAGAAGTCCGCCGAGTAGCTGAGCGTCACCCCGTTGAGCGCGGCGTTGGCGCGGCAGGCGGCCAGCGCCAGCGGGTCGAGGTCGCAGGCCACCACCTCCGCAGCCCCGGCCTTGGCCGCCGCGATGGCGGCGACGCCTGAGCCGGCGCCAAAGTCCAGCACGCGCTTGCCGCGCACCCACTCGGGGCGTTCGGCCAGCCAGCGTGCCAGCACCAGGCCGCTGGCCCAGCAGAAGCACCAGTAGGGCGGTTCCTCGAGGATGCGCCGGGTCTCTTCGGCGTTGAAGGCTCGGTCCATGTTGCTGGCATCGATCAGCCACAGGGCGATCTCGCTGCCGGGCAGCGTTTCGGCGACCAGACGGGCGTCGCCGAGCAGTTCGCCGAGGGCCTGTTGCAAAGCCTGTGGGGCGTTCATGGAGCCGGTACCAGGTGCAGGGGGCCGAGGTCCTGGTCGTGCAGGTGGGTGATGGCGCGTGCCGGCAGGCGCTGCACCAGGCGTCCGGCCTGGCTCACGCGGCCGCGCAGCTCCACGCGCTGCGTCTGGCTGGGCGGCACGACGTTCAGCGGCAGGTGGAACGGCAGCGCCTGCCCGTCGCCCCGCAGGTGCGCCTGCCCGAGCAGGGCGGTTGGCCGCCCGCTGAGGTCGATGGCCAGCAGCGCCAGCTCCACGTCTGCACCCGGTGCGACGCCCAGCAGTTGCCCGCGCAGGGCGGGTGTTGGCGTGGCGACGCTGGCGGGAGGCGCGTCCGTCTCGGGGGCGGGGGCCGGCACTGCCGGCTGCTCGCTGGCGCAAGCGACCAGCAGGCCGCTCAGGGCCAGAACAAAGGGGTTGCGGTAGCGGGTCATCACATCCTCGATATCTCGTGCGGGCGCCCCTATAGCTTAATTTGTCTTGCTGCTTCTATGCGCTACCATGGCGCCTTTGCCGCCATCAGCCCGCGCCTGCCATGCACTGTCCGTTCTGTGATGCCAACGACACCAAGGTCATCGATTCCCGTCTGGTCGCCGAGGGCGACCAGGTTCGCCGCCGTCGCGAATGCGTGGCCTGCGGTGAGCGCTTTACCACCTTCGAAACCGCCGAACTGGTGATGCCGCGCCTGATCAAGCAGGACGGCAGCCGGCAGCCGTTCGACGAGGAAAAGCTGCGTGCCGGCATGCAGCGTGCGCTGGAGAAGCGTCCGGTCAGCGTCGAGCGGCTGGAAGAGGCCATCGCCCGTATCAAGCAGCAGCTGCGTGCCACCGGCGAGCGTGAAGTGAAGTCGCTGGTGCTCGGCGAGCTGGTGATGAGCGAGCTGAGCAAGCTCGACGAGGTGGCCTACATCCGCTTCGCGTCGGTCTATCGACGCTTCCAGGACCTCAACGAGTTCCGCGAAGAAATCGAGCGCCTGGCTCGTGAGCCGTCGAAAAGCTGATGAGCGAGCGCGATCATCTGTTCATGGCGCGGGCACTGAAGCTGGCGCGCAAGGGGCTTTACTCCACTCATCCCAACCCACGGGTCGGCTGCGTCATCGTGCAGGACGGGCGGATCGTCGGCGAGGGCTGGCATGCCCGTGCCAGCGAGCCTCACGCTGAGGTGCACGCGTTGCGCCAGGCCGGCGACAAGGCGCGTGGTGCCACGGCCTACGTCACCCTGGAGCCCTGCAGCCACCATGGACGCACGCCGCCCTGCGCCGACGGGCTGATCGCCGCTGGCGTCGGCCGGGTCGTGGCGGCCATGCAGGACCCCAACCCGCAAGTGGCAGGCAACGGTCTGCGGCGTCTGGCCGAGGCGGGTATCGCGGTCAGTTGCGGTGTGCTGGAGAGCGAGGCGCGGGCGCTGAATGCCGGCTTCATCAAACGCATGGAGCAGGGCTTGCCGTTCGTGCGGGTCAAGCTGGCGATGAGTCTGGACGGGCGCACGGCCATGGCCAGTGGCGAGAGCCAGTGGATCACCGGGCCGTCGGCGCGCGCCGAGGTGCAGCGCCTGCGCGCGCAGGCCAGCGTGGTGCTGAGCGGCGCCGATACGCTGCTGGCCGATGACGCGCGGCTGACCGTACGCCCCGACGAACTGGGCCTGGGCGCGGAGCTGACGGCGCTGGCGCAGCGTCGTCCGCCGCTGCGCGTGCTGGTCGATGGGCGTCTGCGGGTGCCACTGAGCAAGGCATTCTTCCAGGTCGGCCCGGCGCTGGTGGCGACCTGCGCCGCCGCCACCGCACGCGATCGTTATCTCGCCGAAGGGCATGAGCTGCTGGCCGTGCCCGGCAGCAATGGCCATGTCGACCTGCGCAAGCTGTTGCTGGAACTGGCGGCGCGCGGTGTCAACGAGGTCCTAGTCGAGGCCGGGCCGCGTCTCGCCGGCGCCTTCGCGCGGGCCGGGCTGGTGGATGAGTACCGCATCTTCATGGCCCCCAAGTTGCTGGGCTCCAGCGCGCGCCCGCTGCTCGAACTGCCGCTCAACCGCATGGCCGAGGCGCCGCAGTTGAAGATCCTGGATATCCGCGCGGTCGGCGACGACTGGCAGGTCACGGCCGTTCCCGAGCGCCAGCCTTAGGCGGCGAGCCCGTTCCACGCCTGGCTGGAATGCGCGCTCGGCGCCTGTGCGGGGGCTGCCTGGGCAACACGTGGGCGTCCACGAGCGGGCGCTCTGTAGCCGGCAGCGGCTTCGTTATGGTAAAACGCCACGCGGCCATTCGCTTGGCCGCAACGTTCTCAGGGCGGGGCGCAATTCCCCACCGGCGGTAATGGTTCGCAGAACCTAGCCCGCGAGCGCTCGCCACGGCACCTGCCGTGCGAGGTCCAGCAGACCCGGTGCGATTCCGGGGCCGACGGTATAGTCCGGATAAAGAGAGAGCGGGATTCCCTCCACGGGCGCCTCGTGCGTGTCCGCGAAATCCCTATCGATCGGCATTGCCCTGTTTTTGACCAAAACAGGAGTTCGTCCATGCTGTTCAGCACCATCTTCAACGTGAAACCGGAGGGCGCATGTTCACCGGCATAATCGAAGCCATCGGCAGCATCCGCGCCATGACGCCCAAGGGCGGCGACGTGCGCGTCTACGTGGCCACCGGCAAGCTCGACCTCGGCGACGTCAAGCTCGGCGACAGCATCGCCGTCAACGGCGTCTGCCTGACCGCCGTGGAACTCCCTGGCGACGGCTTCTGGGCCGACGTCAGCCGCGAGACCCTGGCGCGTACCGCCTTCGTCGACCTGAAGCCCGGCAGCGCCGTCAACCTGGAAAAGGCGCTGACGCCTACCAGCCGCCTTGGCGGGCATCTGGTCAGCGGTCATGTCGACGGCGTCGGCGAGATCGTCGCCCGTGCCGATAACGCCCGCGCCGTGCAGTTCAAGGTGCGCGCGCCGCGCGAGCTGGCCAAGTACATCGCGCACAAGGGCTCGATCACCGTCGACGGCACCAGCCTGACCGTCAACGCGGTCGACGGCGCCGAGTTCGAGCTGACCATCGTCCCGCATACCCTGGCCGAGACCATCATGGTCGACTACCAGGCCGGGCGTAAGGTCAACCTCGAGGTGGACCTGCTGGCGCGTTACCTGGAGCGCCTGCTGCTCGGCGACAAGGCCGCCGAACCCAAGGCCTCGGGCCTGACCGAAAGCTTTCTCGCCGAACACGGCTACCTGAACAAGTGAGATGCGCCACCATGGCCCTGAATACCGCTGAAGAACTGATCGAAGACATCCGCGCTGGCAAGATGGTCATCCTCATGGATGACGAGGACCGCGAGAACGAAGGCGACATCATCATCGCCTCCGAGTGCGTCACGGCCGAGCACATCAACTTCATGGCCCGCTTCGCCCGTGGCCTGATCTGCATGCCGATGACCCGCGAGCGCTGCGAGTTGCTCAACCTGCCGCTGATGGCACCGCGCAACGGTTCCGGTTTCGGCACCAAGTTCACCGTCTCCATTGAGGCCGCCGAAGGTGTGACCACCGGCATCTCCGCAGCCGACCGCGCTCGCACCGTGCAGGCCGCGGTGGCCCGCAGCGCCGTGGCCGAGGACATCGTCAGCCCCGGTCACATCTTCCCGCTGATGGCGCAGCCCGGTGGCGTACTGGCGCGTGCCGGCCACACCGAGGCAGCCTGCGACCTGGCGCGCATGGGCGGGTTCGAGCCGAGCGGCGTGATCTGCGAGATCATGAACGAAGACGGCACCATGGCGCGTCGTCCGGAGCTGGAGAAGTTCGCCGAGGAGCACGGTCTCAAGATCGGCACCATCGCCGACCTGATCCACTATCGCCTGATCCACGAGCGCACCGTCGAGCGCATCAGCGAGCAACCGCTGGACACCGAGCTGGGCCAGTTCAACCTGGTGACCTACCGCGATGGCGTGGAGAACACGGCGCACATGGCGCTGACCCTGGGCACCATCTGTGCCGAGGAACCGACCCTGGTGCGGGTGCACAACATGGACCCGCTGCGTGACCTGTTCATGGTCAATCAGCCGGGGCGCTGGAGCATGCGTGCGGCCATGGCCGAGGTCGCCAAGGCTGGTAGCGGTGTGGTGCTGCTGCTGGGCAACCCGATGACCGGGCCGGAACTGCTGGCGCTGATCAGCCGCCAGCAGCCTGCCAATCCGGCGACCTACAGCACCGTCGGTGCCGGTTCGCAGATCCTGCGTGACCTCGGCGTGCGCAAGATGCGCCTGATGAGCTCGCCGATGAAGTTCAACGCGATATCCGGCTTCGATCTCGAGGTTGTAGAATACCTGCCGGCTAAATAAGAAGCGGCTCGACAGAGGCGCATCCGATGACCCTCTCCCTCTGGGGGAGGGTGCCCGCAGGGCGGGAGAGGGCTGCACCGCATGCCCTCTCCCACAGCCCCTCTCCCATGAATGGAAAGGGGAGCTAAGACTGGTAGCCCGGATGCAATCCGGGGACATCGGCACACTGGCTCCGGATGGCATCCGGGCTACGCTGATCAACGAATTCGTTTTCGGAGCGCGCGACGCTCCGGCTCTTTAACCCATGTGAGACCTGTCATGACCCTGAAGACCATCGAAGGTACCTTCATCGCCCCCAAGGGCAAATACGCCCTGGTGGTAGGCCGTTTCAACAGCTTCGTCGTCGAGAGCCTGGTTAGCGGCGCCATCGATGCCCTGGTCCGCCACGGCGTGAGCGAGAGCGACATCACCATCATCCGCGCACCGGGTGCCTTCGAGATCCCGCTGGTCACCCAGAAGGTCGCCCAGCGTGGCGAGTACGCGGCCATCATCGCCCTTGGCGCGGTGATCCGTGGCGGTACTCCGCACTTCGAATACGTTGCCGGCGAGTGCACCAAGGGTCTGGCCCAGGTTTCCATGGAATACGGCGTGCCGGTCGCCTTTGGCGTGCTGACCGTCGACTCCATCGAACAAGCCATCGAACGTTCCGGCACCAAAGCGGGTAACAAGGGTGCCGAAGCTGCGCTGTCTGCCCTGGAAATGGTCAGCCTGCTGGCGCAGTTGGAGGCCAAGTGAGCAATTCCGCTAACGGCCAGCCGGCCAAGAAGGGTCCGAGCGGCAAGATCCTCGCGCGTCGCGAGGCTCGTACCCTGGCCATGCAGGCCCTGTACTCCTGGCATATCGCCGGGCAGCCGCTGAACGAGATCGAAGCGCAGTTTCGCGTCGACAACGACTTCAGCAAGGTCGATGGCGCCTACTTCCACGAGATCCTGCACGGCGTGCCGCGGCAGAAGACCGAACTGGACGAGGCCTTCACGCCGCTGCTCGACCGCCCGCTGGAAGACATCGATCCGGTCGAACTGGCCATCCTGCGGCTGTCCACCTACGAGCTGAAGAACCGCGTTGACGTCCCCTACAAGGTGGTGATCAACGAGGGGATCGAGCTGGCCAAGGTGTTCGGTGCCACCGACGGGCACAAGTTCGTCAACGGCATCCTCGACAAGCTCGCACCCAAGCTGCGTGCCGCCGAAGTCAACGCCAACAAGCGCTGATCATGACGCTGGCAGTGGCTCGGGCGCGCCCATGGGGAATGCACTGTGGGTGAGTTCGAGCTGATCCGCCGCTACTTCGCCAGCGCCCTGTGTGCCCGACAGGGTGATGGCGTGGTGCGCGGCATCGGTGATGACTGCGCGCTGCTGAGCGTGCCTGCCGGCGAACAGCTGGCGATCTCCACCGACACGCTGGTTGCCGGGGTGCACTTCCCCGAGGCCTGCGATGCCTTCCTGCTCGGCCAGCGCGCGCTGGCCGTGTCTGCCAGTGACCTGGCCGCCATGGGCGCTACGCCACTGGCGTTCACCCTCGCCATCACCCTGCCGGATGCCAGCGATGCCTGGCTGGCCGACTTCGCCCGTGGCTTGCAGGTCATGGCGCAGGACTGCGCGCTGGCGCTGGTCGGTGGCGACACCACGCGCGGCCCGCTGAGCCTGACACTGACCGTGTTCGGTCGTGTGCCGGCCGGGCAGGCGCTGCTGCGCAGTGGCGCACAGATCGGCGACCTGCTCTGCGTGGGCGGTGAGCTGGGCGATGCCGCCGGTGCCTTGCCGCTGGTGCTCGGGCAGCGCGAGGCGGGGGGCGACAGTGGCGCAGCGTTGCTGGCCCGCTACTGGTCACCGCAGCCGCAGCTGGCCCTCGGCCAGGCGCTGCGCGGGCGTGCCACGGCGGCGCTGGATATCTCCGATGGCCTGCTCGCCGATTGCGGACACATCGCCAGCGCGTCGCAGGTCGCCTTGCAGATCGAGCTGGAGCGGCTGCCATTGTCGGCGCCGCTGCGTGCTTTCGCCGGCGAGCAGCAGGCGCGGGTCTGCGCGCTCAGTGGTGGCGACGACTACCGCCTGGCCTTTACCCTACCGCCAGCCTTGTTCGACGAGCTGCAGGCAGACTGGCCCGAGGTACGGGCCATCGGCCGCGTGCTGGCGGGCAGTGGCGTGCAGTTGCTGGATGCGAACGGCCAGCCCATCGAGTCGCCACGTGGCGGCTACCAACATTTCTGACAGGACGGAGTGCGCGTGACCGATCACCCCAACCAGGTTCCCGCCGAATACGTGCCGCCCTCGGTATGGCGCAATCCCTGGCATTTCATCGCCTTCGGCTTCGGCTCCGGAACCCTGCCCAAGGCGCCCGGCACCTGGGGCTCGCTGGTGGCGCTGCCGTTCGTGCCGCTGTGGCAGATGCTGCCCGACTGGGGCTACTGGCTGATGCTCGGGGTGACCATGCTGTTCGGCTTCTGGCTGTGCGGCAAGGTCGCCGACGACCTGCGTGTGCATGACCACGAGGGCATCGTCTGGGACGAAATGGTCGGCATGTGGATCACCCTCTGGCTGGTGCCCGAGGGTTGGCTCTGGTTGCTGCTAGGCTTTCTCATGTTCCGCCTGTTCGACATCGTCAAACCCTGGCCGATCCGCTGGATCGATCGTCACGTGCACGGTGGCGTGGGCATCATGCTCGACGACATCATCGCCGGGGTGTTCGCCTGGCTGGCCATGCAGGGGCTGGTCTGGGGCTGGGACAGGTATGGGGCCGTGCTGGGTTTCTGAGGGGCTGCGATGCGGATTAGACACGGATGGCTGTGCCTGCTGCTGATGCTGGGCAGCATGACCTGCGCCCAGGCTCGGGATGATCTGCCGCACGAGATACGTCTGGCCAGCGAGGTCTGGGAGGCGTACACCGAGGCGGATGGTACGGGCCTGGGCTGGGACATCATGCGCAAGGTCTTCGAGCCGGAGGGCGTGAGCCTGGCCATCCACAGCGTGCCCTACACCCGTTCGGTGGGGCTGGTGCAACGCAACGAGGCGGATGCCTGGGTCGGCTCCTACCGCGATGAGGTCGAGGACAGGGTGTTCTACCCCAAGCACCATTACGACACCGACCGTATCGTCGCGCTGAGCCTCGAGGACAAGCCGGTGCCGACGCTGGAGAGCCTCGGCCAGTACCGGCTGGTCTGGGTGCGTGGCTACGAATATCAGGAATATCTGCCGAATGTGCACGATTACCGGGAAGTGCAGCGGCGTGGCGGTATTCTCGGCATGCTCGACCTTGGGCATGCGGACTTCTACATCGATGCGCGTCCCGAGGCCGAGTACGTGCTCAAGGCTGCCAGCCATCCGGAGCGTTATCGCCTGACCGAGCTGACCCGCCTGCCGTTGTTCCTCGGCTTTGCCGACACGCCGCGTGGTCACGCCCTGGCCGAGCTGTATGACCGGCGCATGGCCGCGCTGATCGCCAGTGGCGAACTGCGGCCGATCTTCACGCACTGGCATCAACCTTACCCATTCGACTGAGCCGGGAGACCACTGCTCATGCTGCTACGCCACTGTCTTGCCGCCCTCGTGCTGTCGTGCTCGGGCCTTGCCTGGGCTGCTTCGCAGGTGCAGGTGGTCGGCCTGTTTCCGGGGGCGGCGGTGCTCAACGT
The DNA here is from genome assembly GCF_013357275.1 of Pseudomonas sp. BMW13. Classification (NCBI taxonomy): domain Bacteria; kingdom Pseudomonadati; phylum Pseudomonadota; class Gammaproteobacteria; order Pseudomonadales; family Pseudomonadaceae; genus Pseudomonas; species Pseudomonas sp. BMW13. The sequence continues at coordinate 42,963 of NZ_SUKD01000002.1, forward strand.
CGATGGCCAGCGCAAGATGGTGCGCGTCGGGCAGACCGGCCCGGGCGGCGTCCAGGTGGTCAACGTCGACAAGCAGGGCGCGCTGCTGCGCGTGGATGGCGTCGAGCGCATGTATCCGCTCAGCCGTGAATACAGCGCCGGGTTCGCCGAGCCGGTGCGCAAGCGCCTGAGCATCGCCAAGGGCATTGGCGGCCACTACTGGGTGGCGGGCTCGGTCAATGGCCAGACGGTGCAGTTCCTGGTCGATACCGGTGCCACCAGCGTCGCGCTCAATGACGCGCATGCCAGGCGCCTGGGAATCGACTACCGGGTTTCCGGGCGCCCCCTGCAGGTCAGCACTGCCAGCGGCGTCACCCGTGGCTGGCGGGTGATGCTCGACCGGGTCAAGGTCGGCGATCTCGAGGTGCTTGGCGTCGAGGCCGTGGTGCTCGAGGGCAGCGCGCCCAGCGATGCCCTGCTGGGCATGAGCTTCCTCGGACGGGTTGGCTGGCGCGAGGAGCAGGGCATGCTGGTGCTGGAGTCGAAGCACTGAGCCCTGCGCCGGGATAGTCGATCATTTCTCTCGATACTGATGATCGGCAATTCTGACTGACCTGCCAGCGGGGGCTGCTGATACAATGCCGGCCCTGTTTCGTACTCATTGCTAGGAGTATCCGGTGTCCGTCGTGTTTGTCGCCGCCTCCCAACTGCCCACCCCCTTCGGTGTGTTCACCATGCACGGCTTCCTCGATGAAGCGACCGGCAAGGAGCACGTCGCCCTGACCTTCGGCGAAGTGGCCGACGGCGCACCGGTGCTGGGGCGGCTGCATTCCGAATGCCTGACCGGTGACGCCCTGTTCAGCCTGCGCTGCGACTGCGGGGCTCAGCTGCAGGCGGCATTGCAGGCCATCGCCAACGAAGGTCGTGGCGTGCTGCTCTATCTGCGTCAGGAAGGCCGTGGCATCGGCCTGCTGAACAAGATTCGCGCCTATGAGCTGCAGGACGGTGGCGCCGATACCGTTGAGGCCAACGAGCGCCTGGGCTTCGGTGCCGACCAGCGCGACTACGCGATCTGCCTGCCGATGCTCGAACACCTGGGCATCCAGAGCCTCAAGCTGATGACCAACAACCCGCGCAAGGTGAAAGCCCTGGGCGACATGGGCATCGCCGTGGATCACCGTGTGCCGCTGCAGATCGCGCACAACCCCTACAACAAGCGTTATCTCGCCACCAAGGCCGGCAAGCTCGGCCACATGCTGGGCAACCAGCACCAGGGCGAGACCGAGGAAAGCCTGTGACCCGAGGCCAGGTGAAGCGCCGCCTGGCGCTGGCCTGGTGGCGTCAGCTGGGCGTCGCACTGGCGCCGCTTGTCGTGTTCAACCTGCTGTTCGGCGGCGGTAGCACTACGGTGCTGACCATGCCGCTGTTCGTCGCCGGCCTGGCCGCGATGTTCGTCAGCCTGCCGCTGTTCGCCACCTACAAGCGCGCCCTGGTGGCCACCGAGAAGGCCCTCGACAGCGATGACGAAGCGGCTGCCTGGCTGGAGCTGGATCGTGTGCGCCTGCGCGCGCTGCTCGCTGCCGCGTTGCCCGCCTGGATCGCGGCGCTGGCGGTACTCGCCGGGCTCGAGGCGATTCCCCTGATGCTCCTGGCGCTGTCGTCCATCGTGCTGCACTGTCTCTATCGCATTCCCCGCCAACTGGGCTGATGCGCGCGCTGCTGCTGACCCTGTGCGTGCTGGCGCTACCACTGCCGGCTGCCGAGCGGGTGATCAGCCTGGCGCCTTCGCTCAGCGAAATCATGCTCGACCTGGGCGCTGGCGACCGGCTGGTCGGTGTGCTCGAAGGGGAACAGCAGCCCGCCGGCGTGGCCCATCTGCCGACGGTCGGCCGTTATGGTCAGCTCGAATTCGAGCGCCTGCTGCAGCTCGCCCCCGACCTGATCCTGATCGCCCCGGGCAGCGTGCCGCCGGCACAGCAGGCGCAGTTGCAGCGTTTCGACATCCCGCTGCTGGTGATCGAACCGGCCCGCCTCGACCTGCTGGGTGATGCCTTCGTGCAGATTGGCCAGCGGGTGGGCCGGGCGGAGCAGGGCGAACGGCTGGCCGCCGAGTTTCGCGAGCGGCTGGCGGCGCTGCGTCAGCGCTATCGGCGCGAACGACCGCTGGCTGTGTTCTATCAGATCTGGCATCAGCCGCTGTACACCATCGGTGGCGAACAGTTGATCGGCGATGCGCTGCAGGTGTGCGGCGCACGGAACCTCTTCGCCGAGCTGCCGCAGCCTGCGCCACAGGTCAGTGTGGAGGCCGTGCTGGCGCGCGATCCGGACATCATCCTGGGCGGCAGCAATGCCGAACTGAGCGCCTGGCAGGCCTGGCCGCAGCTGCATGCCGTGCGCCAGGGCCAGGTATGGACGGTGCCGGACAAGGGCCTGGAACGGCCCAGTCTGCAGATGCTCGGGGCGATCGAGCAGTTGTGCGAGCGGATGGCCGGGGCGCGCTAGTGCCACGGGACGTGCAGTGCTTTCGCAGGCAGGCTTGGCCGCCTGTGGATGTTGCTGGCGTGGGTTGCGCTCTATGTGGCGCTAACCCACCACCGCTGCCATGCGTTCCAACGCTGGTGGGTTACGCGGCGCTCCCGTTCATCGGCACTTGCCAGATTGGCGTTCGGCGCCGCTAACCCACCCTACGCGGGCTGTGCAACGACATCAGATCTGCGGCGTCCAGGTTACGGCGAACAGTGCGGTGCGTCCGGCACTGTTGTAGCCGAAACGCCCGTTGGGCGTGCTGTACGTGGCTTCTGCGTAGTCCCGGTCCAGCAGGTTATCCAGCTTCAGGCTCAGCCCCAGTTCCTGGGTGGCCTGCCAGGCTGCGCGCAGGCTGAGCAGGCCGTAGCCGCTCATCCTGATCTGGTTCTCGGCATCGTCGTAACGACCACTGAGCGCACGCCAGCCAGCGCCAATCGACACGTCACCGAAGCGGCGGTCGATATCCAGCGTCAGCGTGCGTTTGGCGCGACGCTGCAGGGTATGACCGCTGTCGCGATCGCGCGGGTCGATCAGGGCCAGGGCCAGGTTGCCTTGCCAGCCGAACAGTTCCTGCTGCACTGTGGCTTCGAAACCATTGATCCGGGCAGTCTGGACGTTCTGCGGAATGAAGTTCTCGTCCAGAACGATGGCATCTTCGATCTCGGTTCGGTAAACGGAGGCCTGCAGCGAGCCTGTGTCGCTGTACCGGCTGCGCCATTGCAGTTCGTAGCTCCTGGAGCGTTCCGGGGTGAGCTCGGGGTTAGCGCTGGGGAAACACATGCTGCCGAAGCAGAAGTCCGGGTAATACAGGTCATTGAAGGTTGGCGCGCGGAAGCCTTCGCTATACGACAGAATCAGATCGTTGGCGTTGCCCAGCGGCAGAGTCAGTGCCGCATTCCAGGTGTTTTCGTCGCCGAACTGCTGGTTGTCGTCATGGCGCAAGCCGATCTCGGTGGAAAAGTTTTCCCCGCTATAACGATGCTGGATGAAGGCTGCGCGGTTCCAGCGCGAATCCTCGACGAAGTCCGTGGTGCCCTGGGCTCGATCCTCGTACCAGTCCAAGCCCAGCAGCAACTGATGGTTCTCGGTGAGTGTCAGCGTGTTCAGCCAGTTGGCGGCGTCACGGTATGTGTTGAACTGGCTGACTGAGCCACCCGGTTGATCATTGCCGCTATCGCGTTTGTCTTCGCTGTGGCCCAGCTCCAGGCGACTGCTCCAGCTATCGCTGAGCTGTGCGTCGATGAAGCCGGAAGCACTGCTGAGCAGGTAGTCGGTAGTCGGCAGCGAGCCGCTGAAGACATCGTCGTACTCCACCTGGCCACGCTGGTCGAGCAGGTTGAAACCGATCTGCAGGCTGTCATCGAAGCGGTGCGACAGACTCAGGCTCAGTGAGCGGTTGCGGTAGGCATCGTCGTCGCCATTGGCGCCGAAACCGTCGCGGGTCGCGTCGATACCGGCCGTCTCGTCCAGTGCAGCGCCCAGGTGAAAGCGGGTGCGCTCATCGCCACCGGAAAGACCAAGGCTGCGCTGGTAGGTACTGTCGCTGCCGGCTGCCAGGCGCACGTAAGGGGCGAGCCCCTGGTCATCGCCCTTGCGCGTGAAAATCTGTATCACCCCACCGATGGCATCGGAGCCGTAGAGTGCCGAACGGGCGCCACGCACGACCTCGATACGCTCGATCTGCTCGGGGGCGAGAAATTCCAGGCTGCTGGTACCACTGGATGCCGCGGCGATGCGTTGGCCATCGACCAGCACCAGCGTTTGTGCCGTGCTGGTGCCGCGCAGAAACACGCCCGTCTGGCTGCCAGTACCGCCACTGCGGACGACGCTAAGACCGGGAACGCGCTGCAGCAGCTCTGCAACGCTGCTGACCTGCAAACGCTCGATATCGTCACGCTCGAACACGGTGCTGGCCGCCGTGGCCTGGGCTTGTGGTTCGGGGGTGCGGCCCGAGGTGATGACCAGGGGCTCGGCCACATAGGGTTCGCTGGCCAGTGACAGGCCAGGCACGACGGCAATGGCCAGGGCCAGGCGAGACGCTCTCATGATGATTTCCTCAAGGTCGGCAGACTTTCGAGGAGGACAGCAGCCAGCGCGTGGGCGGCGCTTGACCGTGCTGCCCTCCGCAACACCAGTCGATCCGCCTTGGCCGGTCTCCGGGCTCTCGACCCCTATCCGCCTTCCCGGGGGCTCCCAGTGGCGGTTGGATAGGGACAAGCGTGATGCTTGCAGTCGATTACCGTTGCGGGGGCAGCGTCGGGATTGCTCATGGAGAGCGCACCGACTTCCCGTTCAGCAGTCCGTTGAAAACTACCTGCGTTGGCGTTTTTTCAACGGCTTGCTGACGCCGCTTGCGCAGCGCACCCTGGCGGAACATGAAGTGCGCGCACCTTAGTGCGCGCGCAGCGGCATGGCAAGCAAGCCCGGCTCATTCGGCGATGAGCGGGGCTCATGCTCAGAGCAGGTTCAGGCGTTCGCGTACCGCGCGTTCGATGCCGGCATCGTCCAGGCCACACTCGGCGAGCATCTGGCTGGGCTTGGCATGCTCGACGTAGTAGTCCGGCAGGCCGAGGTGCAGCATCGACACCTGGCGGTTCTCGGCGGCGAAGAATTCGCTGACCGCGCTGCCGGCACCGCCCATCACGGCGTTTTCCTCGAGGGTCACCAGCAGCTCATGACTGCTCGCCAGTTCGCGCAGCAGGGCCTCGTCCAGCGGTTTGACGAAGCGCATGTCGACCACGCTGGCGTCCAGCGTCTCGCCAACCCGCAGGGCTTCGGCCAGTTGCACGCCGAAGGCCAGCAGGGCGACGCGCTTGCCCTGGCGACGGACCACGGCCTTGCCGATTTCCAGCGGTTCGAGGCCCGCATCGAGCGGGGCGTTGGGGCCGGTGCCACGCGGGTAGCGCACGGCTGCCGGGCCGTCGAACAGGTGGCCGGTGGTGAGCATGCGGCGCATCTCGTTCTCGTCGCTCGGCGTCATCACCAGCATGCCGGGGATGCAGCGCAGGTACGACAGGTCGAAGCTGCCGGCATGGGTCGGGCCGTCTTCGCCGACCAGGCCGGCGCGGTCGATGGCGAACAGTACGTCGAGGTGTTGCACGGCCACGTCATGGATCAGCTGGTCATAGGCGCGCTGGAGGAAGGTGGAGTAGATCGCCACCACCGGCTTGGCACCCTCGCAGGCCATGCCGGCCGCCAGGGTCACGGCATGCTGTTCGGCGATGGCGACATCGAAGTAGCGCTCGGGGAAACGCTCGCTGAAGGCCACCAGGTCGGAGCCTTCCTTCATCGCCGGGGTAATGCCGACCAGGCGCTCATCGGCCTCGGCCATGTCGCACAGCCACTGGCCGAACACGTTGGAGTACTTCGGACCGCTCGGCCGCTTCGGGCTGGAGAGCGCTGCGGCCGGCGGCGTCACCGGCTCCAGCTTGGTGATGGCGTGATAGCCGATCGGGTCGGCCTCGGCCGGCGCGAAGCCCTTGCCCTTCTTGGTCACCACGTGGAGGAACTGCGGGCCGTCCAGGTCGCGCATGTTGCGCAGGGTGGCCAGCAGGGTCGGCAGGTCGTGGCCGTCGATGGGGCCGACGTAGTTCCAGCCCAGTTCCTCGAACAGGGTGCCGGGTACCAGCATGCCCTTGGCGTGCTCCTCGACCTTGCGCGCGATTTCCCAGGCACCGGGCAGGCGCGAGAGCATCTTCTTGCTGCCTTCGCGCATGCTGGCGTAGGTGCGGCTGGAGATGATCTTGGCCAGGTAGTTGGACAGGCCGCCGACGTTCTTGGAGATCGACATGTCGTTGTCGTTGAGGATCACCAGCATGTTGGCGCCGACGTCGGTGGCATGGTTGAGCGCTTCGAAGGCCATGCCGGCGGTCAGGGCGCCATCGCCGATCACCGCCACGCTCTTGCGCTTCTCGCCCTTCAGGCGGGCGGCGATGGCCATGCCGAGGGCGGCGCTGATGCTGGTGCTGGAGTGGCCGACGCCGAAGGTGTCGTACTCGCTCTCGCTGCGACGCGGGAAGGCGGCCAGGCCGTCACGCTGGCGCAGCGTGCCCATGCGCTCACGGCGACCGGTGAGGATCTTGTGCGGATAGGCCTGATGGCCGACGTCCCACACCAGGCGGTCGTCGGGCGTATCGAAGACGTAGTGCAGGGCGATGGTCAGTTCGATCACGCCGAGGCCGGCACCGAAGTGACCGCCACTCTGGCCGACGCTGTAGAGCAGGTACTGGCGCAGCTCGTCGGCGAGGGTTTCCAGGTCCGCTTCGGCCAGGCGACGCAGTTCGTCCGGCGTATTGGCGCTGTCCAGCAAGGGCGTCAACGGGCGCTCGCGGGGGATCTCGTGGAAAGTGGTCGGCATCAGGCGAATCGTTATAGGTGTAAAAGATGCGGCAGTTTACCTGATGCCAGGAAAACAGCCCAATCCGCTGACCAGATCGCCGTCAGCGGTAGTGCCGCGTGAGAAACGCCAGCAGCAGTTCGCTCACCCGCTCGCCGCACTCGGCCTGCAGCCAGTGGCCGGCGCCCGGCAGGTCGTGGCGCTCCAGGTGCGGCACCTTGTCGCCCATGCGCTTGAGCGTCGGTGCCTCGAAACGGCCGACCGGGTCGTGTTCGCCGAGCAGGAACAGCGTTGGCTGCATCACCTGAAGTGCGGCCAGATGCTCGGTGCGTTGCCAGTTGCGCTCGAAGTTGCGGTACCAGTTCAGCGCGCCGCGAAAGCCGTGGCGTTCGAAGGTGCGCAGGTAGTGGGCGAACGTCGCCTCGCTGCACCAGGGCGGCAGCGGGATGTCGGCCGGCATGCCGTCGAACAGCCGCGCATCGGCCGGTTTGTCCGTTGCCAGCAGGGCATCGCCCAGGCCGCCGAGCAGCAGGCGCAGGCTGCGGCCGATGTCCGCGTCCAGTTCGGCCTCGGCCAGCCCCGGCTGCTGGAAGTAGAGGATGTAGTGGAAGCGTCCGGCGTAGGCCTCGCGCATCATCTCGATGGCCGGGCGTTTCGGCCGGCCGCCGAAGGGCACCGACAGTGCGCCCAGGGCCCTGACCCGTTGCGGCTCGAGCAGGGCCAGATGCCAGGCCACCGGCGCGCCCCAGTCATGACCGACCACCGCGACCTCGCGCTGGCCGAGCAGGTCCATGGCCGCCTGGATGTCGCCGCACAGGCTGAGCAGGTCGTAGGCTGCAGGATCGCTCGGCGCGCTGCTGGCGCCATAGCCGCGCATCTCCGGGGCGAACACGCGGTAGCCGGCACTGGCCAGCGCCTCGATCTGCGGGTACCAGGCGTACCAGCATTCGGGAAAACCGTGCAGCAGCCACAGCGGCCGACCGTGCTCGGGACCGGCGCTGTACAGGCTGAGTTCGATGCCGTTCACGGCGAGCAGACGATGTTCGATGTGCATGGGTGTTTACCAGGTGTCGATGAAGGGACGCTTCTTGCCCTCACGCCGGGGTGAGCGCGGCGCCGCATTGAGACCACGCAGCAGCCAGGCGCGGCTGTCGGCCGGATCGATCACGGCATCGATCTCCAGGTAGCTGGCCATGTTCAGGGCCTTGCCGTTGTCGTAGGCCTTGGCCACCAGCTTGTCGAACAGGGCCTGGCGGGCGGCCTCGTCCGGCTGGGCGGCCAGCTCCTTGGCGAAACCCAGGCGCACGGCACCCTCCAGACCCATGGCGCCGAACTCGGCACTGGGCCAGGCGGCGGTGAACAGCGGCGAGTGGAAGCTGCCGGCCGCCATGGCCTGGGCGCCAAGGCCGTAGCCCTTGCGCAGGACCAGGGTGAAGAAGGGCACCGTAAGGCTGGCGGCGGTGACGAACAGGCGCGAGACATGGCGCACCGTGGCCTGCTTCTCCGCTTCCGGGCCGACCATGAAACCGGGGGTGTCGCACAGCGATACCACGGGCAGGTCATGCGCCTCGCACAGCTGCAGGAAGCGCGCGGCCTTGTCGCCGGCCACGGCATCGATGGCGCCGCCCAGGTGCGCGGGGTTGTTGGCGATCAGGCCGAAGGGCTTGCCCTCGATGCGGATCAGCGCGGTGATCAGCCCCGGAGCGAACTGGCGGCGCAGTTCCAGCACGCTGTGCTGGTCGGCGAGCCGTTCGATGACCTGGCGCATGTCGTACACGCGCAGGCGGTTTTCCGGGATCACGTGGCGCAGTTCGCGGTTATCGCTGGCGTGCCAGTCGCTCAGCGCTCCCTGGAAGTAGCCCAGGTACTGCCTGGCCACGGCGACCGCCTCGGCTTCGTCTTCCACCAGCACGTCGATCACCCCGTTGGGCCCCTGCACGCTGCTCGGGCCGACCTGCTCGGGTTTGAAGCTGCCCAGGCCGCCGCCTTCGATCATCGCCGGGCCGGCCATGCCGATGCTGGCATTGCGCGTAGCGATGATCACGTCGCAGCAGCCGAGCAACGCGGCGTTGCCGGCGAAGCAGCGCCCGGACACGACCCCTACCGTCGGCACCAGGCCGGAGAGCTTGGCCATGGCGACGAAGGTGTGGCAGTCCAGCCCGGCCACGCCGACGAAATCGGTATCGCCCGGGCGGCCGCCGCCGCCTTCGGCGAACAGCACCACGGGCAGGCGCCATTGTTCGGCCAGCGCCAGCATGCGGTCGGTCTTCTTGTGATTCATCACCCCCTGGGTGCCGGCGAACACCGTGTAGTCGTAGGCGATGGCCATGCAGCGTGCGGCCTCGCTGCCGAAGCGTTCTGCGCCCACGGTGCCGATGCCGGCAACCAGGCCGTCGGCCGGGCTCAGTTCCAGCAGCTCTTCGGGCGAACGCCGGCGGCGCTGGGCGGCGAGGGCCATGGCGCCGTATTCGATGAAGCTGTCGGCGTCGAGCAGGTCCGCCAGGTTCTCGCGCACGGTGCGCTGGCCGGTCCTGCGGCGCTTGGCCACGGCCTCGGGGCGGCGGGCGTCGGTCAGGCGGGCATGGCGTTCGAGCACTTCGGCCAGGTCGGCGCGGACGTGAGCCAGGTCGATGGCCTGCTCGCCGTGCAGCGCGCCGCCATCGACCTCGGCCGGTTCGACGAACAGCAACGTCTGGCCCTCGCTCACCGCGCTGCCCTCTGTCACGGCCAGTGCGCGGACGATGCCGCTGTGCTCGGCCTTGACCTCGAATTCCATCTTCATCGCCTCCAGCACGGCGATGTTCTGGCCCACCGCAATGGCATCGCCGGCGCGTACCGAGAGGCTGACCAGTACGCCGGCACTGGCCGCATGCAGCGCCAGGGTGCCGGGCGGGGCATCGACCTCCGGTTGCCTATCGCTGGCGGCCTGGGCGCCGGCGAAGTAGCGATGCGGATGGGCCTGCTCGCGGGCCGCCAGCAGCGTCTCCAGATGACGTTCGACATAGGTGGTGTCGACCTGATTGGCGCGTACCTCGTCGCGTTGCAGCAGGTTCTGCAGCAGGTGCAGGTTGCTCGCCACGCCTTCCAGGCGAAACTCGCAGAGCCCGCGATAGGCGCGGCGCAGGGCGCCTGGGTAGTCGCTGGCGCTGGCGATCAGCTTGGCCACCAGCGAGTCGTAGGCCGGGCTCACGGCATAGCCGGCATAGCCGCAGCCATCGATGCGCAGGCCGGGACCGGACGGCGGCTGGTAGGCGCTGAGCACGCCGGCAGCCGGGCGTGCGCTGCCATCGGTAAGCAGTGACTCCAGATTCAGGCGCACCTGCACGGCATAGCCGTTAGTCGCCGGCGGTGTGAGCAGGCCCAGGTCGGCCAGGCTTGCGCCAGCGGCCAGGTGCAGTTGGCTGTGCAGCAGGTCGATGCCGGTGACCTGTTCGGTGACGGTGTGCTCCACCTGCACGCGCGGGTTGGCTTCCATGAAGTAGAAGCGCCCCGGCTGGTCGAGGTCGAGGAGGAACTCGAAGGTGCCGATGCCCTGATAGCGCACTTCGGCAGCCAGGCGCAGGGCGCTGGCGATGATGGCGTCGCGGGTGCTGGTCTCCAGGTCCGGGCTGGGAGCGATTTCCACCAGCTTCTGGTGGCGCCGCTGCAGGCTGCAGTCGCGCTCCCACAGGTGGCTGACCGCGCCGCTGCCATCCCCGAGCACCTGCACCTCGATATGCCGGGCGTGGCACACGCGTTTTTCCACGTACAACGCGCCGCTGCCGAAGGCGCCCAGGGCTTCCGACGCGCAGCGGGCGAAGGCGTCGGCCAGCTGCGTCGGATCATCCACTGCGCGCATGCCACGTCCGCCGCCACCGGCCAGGGCCTTGAGCATCACGCTGCCGTGCTCGCGCAAGAAGGCCTCGGCCTGCTCCAGGGTGACGGCGTGGTTGAGGCCGGGCACCAGCGCCACGTCGCAGCGCTGGGCGAGTGCGCGGGCCGCCGCCTTGTCGCCGAACAGCTGCAGGGTCTCCGCCGTCGGGCCGATGAAGGTCAGGCCTGCCGCCTGGCAGCGCCGGGCGAACTCGGCGTTCTCGGCGAGAAAACCGTAGCCGGGGTGGATCGCGGTGCAGCCGTGCGCCACGGCGCTGGCGATCAGCTGGTCCATGTCCAGGTAAGCGGCCACCCCGCGTCCCTCGAGTGCCACGGCGAGGTCGGCCTTGCGCGTATGCAGCCCGGCCGCGTCGTCCTCGGCGAACACCGCCACCGAGCGGATGCCGAGATCGGCACAGGCCTGGGCAATGCGGATGGCGATCTCGCCACGGTTGGCGATGAGCAGGGCGGGGAAGGGCATGGCGGCTCCAGACGTCTTGTCGTTATGGAGCCATCTTAGGAGGCTGGGCGCAGGGGTAAAGCAAGCCTCATGCGGCGATCATGCGGTCATAGATGACAATGATGGTGCGATCGCGGCGGCAGCCGCCTTCACGAGAGCGGCCTAGCTGCGCCGCTCGACGATGTAGCGCGCCAGCTCGCGCAGCGGTTCGGCGCTGTTGCCGAAGGCGCGCAGCACGTGCAGCGCCTGGTCGCGCAGCTCCAGGGCATAGTCCTTGGCGGCGTCGAGGCCGAGCAGGGCCGGGTAGGTGGGCTTGTCGTGGGCCTCGTCCTTGCCCTGGGTCTTGCCCAGAGTGGCGGTATCGCTCTCCACGTCGAGGATGTCGTCCTGCACCTGGAAGGCCAGGCCGATGGCGCGGGCATATTGCAGCAGGGCCTTGAGGCTGAGGTCGTCGGCCTTGCCGCTGGCCAGGGCCCCCAGCAGCACGCTGGCTTCGATCAGGGCGCCGGTCTTGTGTCGGTGCATGGTTTCCAGCGCCTCGCGGTCGAGTTTCTGTCCGACCGAACCGAGGTCGATGGCCTGGCCGCCGACCATGCCGGATGGCCCGGCGGCACCGCCCAGGGCACTGAGCATCTGCAGGCGCACCTCGGGGTCCTGCGGGTTGCGGCGGCGGTCGGCGAGGACCTCGAAGGCCAGGCTCTGCAGGCCGTCGCCCGCGAGGATGGCGGTGGCTTCGTCGAAGGCCTTGTGGGTGGTCGGCTGGCCGCGACGCAGGTCGTCATCGTCCATGGCCGGCAGGTCGTCGTGGACCAGCGAATAGGCGTGGATCAGCTCCACCGCACAGGCGGCGCCATCGGCTCGTTCGATATCGCCTTGCAGGGCTTCGCAGGCGGCGTAGACCAGCAGTGGACGCACGCGCTTGCCGCCGTTCATGACGCTGTAGCGCATGGCCTGGTAGAGGCGTTCGAGTTCGTCGCGCGGGGCCTGGAACAGTTCATCCAGCGCTGCGTCGACGCGGCTCTGGCAGCGCTTCTGGTAGCTCGCGATCATGCCTGTTCATCCGTGTCGAACGGCGCGGCCTGCAATTCACCGTCGCGTTCGAGGAGGATCTGCACCTTCTGCTCGGCCTGGGCCAGCGAAGCCTGGCATTCGCGGGTCAGGCCAATGCCCTGCTCGAACGCAGTCAGCGAATCCTCCAGCGACAGCTCGCCGCTCTCCAGGCGCTCGACCAGCGTCTGCAGTTCGGCAAGGGAGTGTTCGAAGTCGGGAGCGGCTTTCTTGCGGGCCATGGCGCGGGTTCTCGCTGATTCTGGAACGGGCGCGACACTAGCAGAGCCGCGCCTCTCGGGCAAATCAGGGGGGCTGATCGATAGGCGCTTGCAGAAGCGGCTGGGCGGCATTCCGTTTTGTCCGCGATGCTGTCCAGGCACCCACCGGCCATCGAGGCTGAAGCCGCTCCTACAAAGAAGTCGCTTCATTACGCGGAGAAGTAGGTGCTCCAGAAGTAATAGAGGGTCATGCCGCTGCCCACCAGAATCACGAAGCTGCGCAGCAGCGCGGGCGGCAGTTTTTCGCCCAGTGCGCCGCCTGCGTAGCCACCCAGGGTGGCGCCGGTGAGCAGGATGACCAGCTCGTACCAGCTGACGCGGCCGGCGATGACGAAGGTCAGGGTGGCGACGCTGTAGATCACGGCCGAAATCAGATTCTTCAGCGCATTGGCACGGGCCAGCGGATGCCCCTCGATGGAGAAGGCCGCCAGTTGCAGGATGCCCATGCCGGCGCCGAAGTAGCCGCCATAGATCGACACGCCGATATGCGCCCCCAGCGACAGCGGCGTGTGGGGCGGATGCTCGGCCTCCTTGCGCCGCGCCGCCAGTGCGCGCCCCAGCCAGGGGCTGGCGGCGAACAGTGCGGTGGCGGCCAGCAGCAGCCAGGGGATCAGCACGCGGAATACATCGTCGCCGCCGGCCAGCAGCAACAGGCCGCCGAGCAGGCCCCCGGCCAGGCCTGCACCCAGCAACGGCAGCAGGTAGCGGCCCAGCGGGCGCAGCGAGGCACGCGCGGCCCAGGCGCCGGCCAGGCTGGCGGGCCACAGCGCCACCGCGTTGGTCGCGTTGGCGGTCACCGGTGGCAGCCCGGCGGCGAGCAGTGCGGGGAAGGAGAAGAACGTACCACCGCCCGCCAGGGCGTTCATGCCGCCGGCGGCGAAACCGGCGAGGGCCAACAGCAGCAGATCGAACAGGGACATCGGGCAGGCTCGCACAAAAAGAGTGCAGCATAGGGCTGACCGTACGGTCAGCCAAGTGCGACCAAGGTCCGCTCGCAAAGTGGCGCCGGGGCGGACAGGTGCTCGACGGTGCTGGCCGGGGACCTTCATCAGGCCTATAGTTAGTTGCCTTGCTAATCATTTGCGGCGCGCCGCGCGTCGAGTATCCAATGACCTCCCTTCCGCTATCCGGCGCCAATCACCCCTTCAAGGGGGTCGCGCTCATGGTCGTGGCGACGTTCATGTTCGCCAGCCACGACGCCATGTCCAAGTACCTGTCGGGGTTCTACCCGATCATTCTGATCGTCTGGGCGCGCTACCTGGTGCATACGCTGCTGATGGCGGGCATCTTCCTGCCGCAGTCGGGGCTGCGCGTGCTGCGCACCAAGCGCCCCGGCCTGCAGGTGCTCAGGGCGCTGTGCCTGCTGGGCGTCAGCCTGCTGTTCACCTCGGGGCTGATGTTCATCCCCCTGGCGGAAGCGACGTCGGTGATCTTCCTGGCGCCGTTGCTGGTCACCGCGCTGTCGGTGCCGCTGCTCGGTGAGCGCGTCAGCCTGGGCCAGTGGCTGGCGGTCAGCGTCGGCTTCGTCGGCGTGCTGGTCATCGTCCATCCGGGGGGCAACCTGTTCACTCCCGCCGTCCTGCTGCCGTTCAGCGCTGCCTTCTGTTTCAGCCTCTATCAGCTGCTGACACGGCGCCTGAGCGAAGTGGACAGCGCCACCACCAGCAACTTTCTCGCCGGGCTGGTCAACACCCTGGTGATGAGTGCGCTGGTGCCGTTCTTCTGGCACGTTCCTAGTCTTACCCACGGGCTGATGATGCTGGCGCTGGGCGGTTTCGGCATGGGGGCGCACCTGCTGCTGACCCATGCCTTCCGGCATGCGGCGCCTGCATTGCTGGCCCCTTTCGGCTACGCGCAGATCATCTTTGCCGGCCTGCTGGGCATGCTGGTGTTCGGTCACACGCCCGACAGCACCACCCTGATCGGCATTCTGATCATCTGCCTGAGCGGCCTGGCGGCAGCCTGGCAGACCCGCCGCCGCTGAGGCCTCAGCGCTCAGTCGTGTCGCTCGCCTGCGCCACCTGGTTGCGACCGCTGTGCTTGGCCAGGTACAGGCCTTCGTCCGCCTTGATCACCAGGCTCAGCGGGGCGCGCTCCGCCGAGGGGCGGATGGTGGCGACGCCGATGCTGACGCTGATCGACGAGCCGGCCTTGGGCAGGTCGTGGGGGATGCCCAGGGCCTCGACGGCACGGCGGATCTTCTCCGCCTGCAGACGGGCGCCACCCATGGCGGTGCCCGGCATGATCACGGCGAATTCCTCACCACCGTAGCGCGCGGCCAGGTCGCTGGCGCGAGTGCAACTGCTGCGCAGGGTCTCGCCGACCTGGCGCAGCACTTCGTCGCCGGCCACGTGACCGTGCTGGTCGTTGTAGGCCTTGAAGTAGTCGACGTCGATCATCAGCAGCGACAGCTCGCTCTGGTCGCGCTGCGCGCGGCTCCACTCGATCTCCAGGTACTCGTCGAAGTAGCGGCGGTTGGCCAGGGCGGTGAGGCCATCGGACTTGATCAGGCGTTGCAGCACCAGGTTGGTGTCGAGCAGCTGCTGCTGGCTCTCGCGCAGGGCGCGGTAGGCTTCGTCGCGTTGCAGCAGGGTCAGGTAGGAGCGCGAGTGATAGCGAATGCGCGCCAGCAGTTCGATGACGTCCGGCAACTTGACCAGGTAATCGTTGGCGCCGGCGGCGAAGGCGGCGCTCTTGACCTTGGGGTCTTCCTTGGTCGACAGGACGATGATCGGCACGTCGCGCAGGCCCGCAGCGGTGCGGTACTGGGAGAGCAGTTCGAGGCCGTCGACGCCAGGCATGATCAGGTCCTGCAGGATCACCGTCGGCCTGATCTGCTGAGCCACGCTCAGGGCCTGCTGCGGGTCGGAGCAGAAGTGGAAGTCGATATCGCTCTCTTCGCTCAACGCACGCCGCACGGCCTCGCCGATCATGGCCTGGTCATCGACCAGCAGCACCATCATCGAATAGTCGGGCAGGCCATGATGGTGAATCGGATTGTCTTGAGGCCCTTGCATAAATGCGTCTCCGCCGGTGTGTTCGTTAAGGGGGCGGCGACTCTGGCCGCCAATTGGCATTCTCAGCCCAGGCACTCGACCAGGCGTGCCGCGATCCGTTTCAGGGGCAGCACTTCCGTTGCTGCGTCGAGTGCCACGGCGGCCTTGGGCATGCCATAGACGGCGCTGCTGGCCTGGTCCTGGGCGATGGTGTGAAAGCCGCGTTCGCGCATCTGCTTCAGGCCTCTGGCGCCGTCACGGCCCATGCCGGTCAGCAGCACGCCGATGGCCTCGCCGCGCCAGTGGTTGGCCACGCTCTCGAAGAATACATCGATAGAGGGCCGATAGACCTGATCGACCGGCTCCGGTCGATAGACCAGGTGCCCTTCCGGGGCCAGGTACAGGTGATTGTTGGTGCCGGCCAGCAGCACGGCGCCCGGTTGCAGGACCTCGCCCTCCCGGGCCAGGCGGACCGGCATGTGCGCCTCGCTGGCGAGCCACTGGGCCATGCCCGCGGCGAACACCTCGTCTACGTGCTGGACCAGCACGATGCTGGCGGGGAAGTCGGCGGGAATCTGTTGCAGCAGCTCCACCAGCGACGCCGGCCCACCCGCCGAGGCGCCGATGGCGACCAGGCGCTTGCCACGGTTGTCGCTCTTGCGCACGACGCTCGGCTTGACCGTGCGCGAGGCCTTGTGCCCGATCATCCAGGCGATGTTGTGGATCTTGCGCCGGACGCTGGCGGCGTCGAGCACCAGTTGCGGGCCGAGTGACGGGGCGGCGACCACATCGAGCGCGCCGACGCCCATGGCGTCGAACACCCGCGCCATGTTGCGCTCGACATCGGAGGTGACGATGAGAATGGCGCAGGGCGTGTCCTGCATGATTCGCCGGGTCGCCTCCACGCCGTCCATGCCCGGCATCAGCATGTCCATCAGCAGCAGGTCCGGCAGGTCGTCGTGGCAGCGGCGCACGGCTTCTTCGCCGTCACTGGCGACCCAGATCAGCTCGTACTCCGGTTCCGCAGCCAGGGCGCGGCGCAGGGCCTCGACGGCCAGCGGCATGTCGTTGGCGATGGCAATCCTCATTCGCGGGCTCCGCCGATCAGGGTCTGCACGGCGTCCAGCAGGGCTTCGTCGTGGAAGCTCGCCTTGGCCAGGTAGTAATCGGCGCCGGCTTCCAGGCCGCGGCGGCGATCCTCTTCGCGGTCCTTGTAGGACACCACCATCACCGGCAGGGTGCGCAGGCGGGGGTCCTGGCGGACCTGGGTGACCAGCTCGATGCCGTCCATACGTGGCATGTCGATATCGGTGATCAGCAGGTCGAAGTGCTCGGCGCGCAACGCGTTCCAGCCGTCCATGCCGTCGACCGCCACCGAGACCTGGTAGCCGCGACTGAGCAGCAGCTTGCGCTCCAGTTCGCGCACGGTCAGCGAATCGTCCACCACCAGCACGCGCTTGCTCACCGTCTGGCGGGCGTTGCTGGCATGGTCGACGCGGTCCAGGTGGCCGGTGCCGAGCAGCTTGCCCACGGAGTTGAGCAGGTCATCGACATCGAGGATCAGCACCGGCGTGCCGTCGTGCAGCAGCGCACCGGCGGCCACGTCACGCACCTTGCCCAGGCGCGCATCCAGCGGCATCAGCACCAGGGTGAATTCACCGAGGAAGGCTTCCACCGCCAGGCCGTGGTACTGCTCGCGATCGCGAATCAGGACGATGGGAATGCTGTCGTCATCGTCCTGTTTCTCCTGGCGCTGCAGCAGCTGCGCCGCCGAGATCAGGCCGACGTGCTCGTCCTCCAGCCAGAAGTGCTGGCGGCCCTCGAGCTGGACGATGGCGCTGCGCGGCAGGCGCAGCATGCGTTCGATCTGGGCCAGCGGGAAGGCGTAGGCCTCGCCGCCGATGGTCACCACCAGGGCGCGCACCACCGACAGCGTCAGTGGCAGCTCGAGGTGGAACAGGCAGCCCTGGTCCGGCTGCTGCAGCAGGCGCACGTTGCCACGCATGCGGCGAATCTCGTGCTGCACCACGTCGAGGCCGACACCGCGACCGGACACTTCGGTGACCTGCTGGCTCATGCTGAACCCAGGCAGGAAGAGGAAGGCCAGCAACTCTTCCTCGGTCATCTGCTCGACCTGCTCGGCGGAGGCGAAGCGCCGCTTGACCACGGCCTCGGCGACGCGCTGCAGGTCGATGCCGGCGCCGTCATCGCTGACCTCCAGTACCAGCATGCCGGCATGGTGACGTGCGCGCAGCTGCACCACGCCCTCTGCCGGCTTGCCTTTGCGCGAGCGCAAGGCAGGCGGCTCGATGCCATGGTCGACGGCGTTGCGCAGCAAGTGGGTCAGTGGCGCCTCCAGGCGCTCCAGCACGTCGCGGTCGACCTGGGTGTTCTCGCCCTCGATCTCCAGGCGGATCTGTTTGCCCAGCGTGCGGCCCAGGTCACGCAGCATGCGCGTCTGTCCGGTCAGCACGTCGGAGAAGGGGCGCATGCGCGACGCCAGCGCCAGGTCGTACAGCTGCTGGGTACGCTGGCCGCCGTGCCAGACGAAGTCGTCGAACAGTTCCTGGTGGCCCTGCAACTGTTGCTGGCACTCGATCAGCAGGTTGCGGCTCTCGTTGAACAGCGCCTGGGCGGTGGCGTCCAGGTCACTGCCCAGCAGGTGCTCGCGCAGGGTTTCCAGGGTGCGCCGGGCCGACTCCTGTTGGCGCTTGAGGCGGTGCAGCGACTCGCTCAGCGGCTTGGTGCGCTGGAACTCCACCAGCGACTTGCCGGAGAGGTCGATGAGGTGGTCGAAGCGCTCGGCCGAGACCCGCAGCACGCGGCTGGTGCGCTCCTCCGGGACGGCGGGTTCGAGCGTGGCGCTGGCCGGTGCGCTGGCGGGCTCGGCGGCGTCGCTCGCCTCGGCAGGCGTTTCCTGCGCCTCGGGGCTGGTGGCCGGCAGGCGCAGCGTCGGCACGGCGTTGCCAAGCAGCACCTGCAAGCGGCTGGTGACGGTCTCGACGCGCGCCTCCAGGTCGGCATCCTGCTGCGCCTGGCCGATACGCAGGAGCAGGTCGGACCCCTGCAGCAGGGCGTCGATATGCTCCGGTAGCAAACGCAGCAGGCCTTCCTGGGCGGCGACCAGCAGGTCCTCCATCGCATGCGCGACCTGCACGCCATGATCCAGGCCGACGATGCGCGCGGCGCCCTTGAGCGAGTGCGCGGCACGCATGCAGGCTTCCAGCTGGCCGGCGTTGCTCGGGTCGCGTTCGAGAATCAGCAGGCCGGTATCGAGTACCTGCTTCTGCGCCTCGGCCTCCAGCCGGAACAGGTCGAGCAGCGATGCATCCCTCATCTGGTCCGGTGTCACGCGAGGCTCCCGATCATGTTCTGCAGCAACTGCTCGTCGTTCAGCAGGGTGATGCTCTGTCCCCGCCATTGCAGGACGCCGGCAGTGAAGCGGCTGATGGTTCGCTTGTCATCCTGCTTGGCATTGCTGATGCGTGCCAGCGGGATCTTCTGGATGCCGCTGACTTCGTCGACCGGCACGACCAGCGGGCCGCTGCCGCTTTCCAGGATCAGCATGCGCGGGATGACGCGCTGGCCGTTCTGTCGGCTGTCGTCCGTTTCGAGATCGAGCAGCTCGCTCAGCGACAGGCAGGCAACCAGCGTGCCGCGCACGTTGGTCACGCCCAGCAGGCCGGCGCTCTTGCGGTGCGGCAGGCTGTGGATCGGCGACACCGGCATCACCTCGGCCAGGCAGCGGGTGGCGATGGCCAGCCATTGTTCGCCGAGGCGGAAGATCAGCAGTGAGCGTTGCTCGCCAACGGGTTCCTGCGCCTCGCCCTGGCCATAGTCGTCAGCGTCGCGCTCCAGGCTGCTGCCGTAGCGGTCGAGCAGGGCGATGGCGGCGGCCCCGTAGACCTCGCAGTTGCGGCAGTGGATGTGGCGCTCCAGGCGCTCGCAGCGCTTGTCGCCAAACACGCCGATACGGTTCCAGCAGTCGTCGACGGCGGGTTGGCTCTGGAGCAGGTCGTGGTCAGTCACGTTCGCCTACCTCGGGGTTCTGGGCGCGTCGGTACAGGCGCTGTGCGCCGGCCAGATCACCCTGGGATTCCAGGTGCGCGGCCAGGTGCGTCAGGGCTTCGCGGTGCTGCGGTTCGAGATAGATCGCCTTGCGGTAGTAGGCGCATGCCTGGTCGCTGCGGCCTGCCGAGTCGCTCAGCAGGCCCAGCCAGTAATAGGCGGTGGCGCTGGGGCCGCTCTGTTGCAGGTGCTGCTCGCTGCGCAGGCGCGCTTCGTCGGTGCGCCCGGCATTGGCCAGGCTGGCGACCTCGGCCCAGATGTCTACGGCAGCGACCTGGGGCGCGGCGGTGACCACGGCCTTGGGCGTGGCGCGGGGCCTGGCCGGCGGCTGCGGGCGGATCGGCGGCGTCGGGAGCGGGCGCGCGCGGCTGACGGTGCCCCGGCCGGGCACGCTCCTGGCGGGTTTGGCCGGGGCCAGGCGGAAGGCGAAGGTCTGTTGCCGCCCCAGCGCCTGCAGGCCGTTCTGGCTGGCCAGGCTGGCTTCGGCAGGGCCGATGAACAGCATGCCGTCGCCCTGCAGCTGGCGCTTGAGCAGCTCCAGCACGCGCACCTGGGTGGGACGGTCGAAATAGATCAGCAGGTTGCGGCAGAAGATGAAGTCATAGGCCGGCTCGCCCGCGAACAGGTTGCTGTCGAGCAGGTTGCCGGTGCGCAGCCTGATGCAGTTGCGCACCCGCTCATCGAGGAGGAAACCGCCACCCGGCTGCTCGCGGAAGTAGCGCTGGCGAAAGTCCAGGGCGTCGCCGCGGAATGAATTGCGCCCGTAGAGGCCGGCGCGGGCCTGCTCCAGCACCTTGTCACTGACGTCCAGGGCGTCGATCTGGAATTGCTGGGGCATGAGGCCGCTGTCGAGCAGCGTCATGGCGATCGAGCAGGGCTCTTCGCCGCTGGAACAGGGCAGGCTGATCAGGCGCAGCGGACGTGCGCCGTGCAGTTGCGCGTGGCGCTCCAGGGCCAGGCTGGCGAGTGCGTTGAACGACTCCGGATAGCGGAAGAACCAGGTCTCCGGCACCACCACCGCCTCGACCAGGGCCTGCTGCTCGCGCGGCGAGCCGCCGAGCGTGGTCCAGTAGCCTTCCAGGTCGTCCTGGCCGAGCTGATTCATGCGCTGGCGCACGGCACGTTCGATCACGCTGCGCCCCACCGATTCGGCGTCCAGGCCGATGCGGCTCTTCAGCAGGCGTTCGATATGCTCGATCATGGCCTCAGCCCTGTGCCGGCTGCTGGAACAGCAGGGCGCGCATCTCGTCGTCGAGCAGGCCGCCGACTTCGATGCGCTGGATCATGCCGCGGGCGTCGCGTTGCAGCGGGCCCAGGTAACCGGGCTGGCTGGCTTCCAGGCCGCTGGCCTTGAAGGCCTCGGCCGGCAGGCGCAGGGTATCGGTGGCCTGCTCCAGTATCAGCCCGAGCACCGGGGAGCGCTCACCCAGCTGCGGATCGAAGCGCACCAGCACCACGCGTGTGCTGCTGCGGGGCAGGGCGGGGCGGCCCAGCACCCGGCGACTGAGGTCGATCACCGGGGTGACCCGGCCGCGATGCTCGAACACCCCGGCTACCCAGGCCGGCGCCTCGGGCACCTGCTTCAGGCGCCGCAGCGGCAGCACTTCGACCACCTCCTGCGCCGGGAGGGCATAGCGGTCGTCGCCGAGCTGGAACTGCAGGTGCAGTTCGCCGGCCTGGGCCTTGCTGGAAACCGGCATGTTCAGACCTTGAAGCGACTGACGCCAACACGCAGGTTGTTGGCCACCTGGTTGAGCTCGTCGATGGCGGCACCGGCCTGGCGCAGCGAGTCGACGGTCTGGCTGCTGGCCTCGCTGAGCTGCACCAGCGCCTGGTTGATCTGCTCGGCCCCGGTGGACTGCGCCTGCATGCCTTCGTTGACCATCTGGATGCGCGGTGCCAGGGCCTGGACCTGCTGGATGATCTGGCTGAGCTGATCACCCATCTGGGTCATCTCGCCGATGCCACGGCGCACTTCCTCGGAGAACTTGTCCATGCCCATGACCCCGGCCGAGACGGCGGACTGGATCTCGCGCACCATCTGCTCGATATCGTAGGTGGCCACTGCCGTCTGGTCCGCCAGGCGGCGCACCTCGATGGCCACCACGGCGAAGCCCTTGCCGTACTCGCCGGCCTTCTCCGCTTCGATGGCGGCATTCAGCGAGAGCAGGTTGGTCTGGTCGGCCACCTTGACGATGGTGGTGACCACCTGGGTGATGTTGCCGGCCTTCTCGTTGAGGATCGACAGCTTGCCGTTGACCACGTCGGCCGCGCCCATCACCTGGTGCATGATTTCCTCCATGCGGGCCAGGCCCAGCTGGCCGGTGCCGGCGAGGATCGAGGTCTGCTCCGCGTTGTCGGACACCTCGCCCATGGTCCGCACCAGGTCGCGTGAGGTGGCGGCGATCTCGCGTGAGGTGGCGCCGATCTCGGTGGTGGTGGCGGCGGTCTCGGTGGCGGTTGCCTGCTGCTGACGCGAGGTGGCGGCGATCTCGGTGACCGAGGTGGTCATCTGCACCGCCGAGCGCTGGGCGCTGCCGACCAGGGTCTTCAGCTCGCCCACCATGCTGTTGAAACCCAGCTCGATGGCGTTGAACTCGTCGCGTCGATGCAGCTCCAGCTTCATCGACAGGTCGCCGCTTTCCAGCGCCTTCAGGCCGTTGACGATCAGGTCGACCGGGCGGGTGATGGCGCGCACCAGCAGCCAGCCACAGACTGCCGAGGCGATGATCGCCAGCAGCACGGCCAGCAGCAGGTCGATCTTCAGGCCGAGCACTTCATCGCGGATCGAGCGCGCGGCGTGGTCCGACTGCACGCGATTGTTCTCGACCAGCTCGTCGAGCACCTGCTGCGCCTGGTCCCAGGCCGGGAAGACATTCTGGATGCTGAACTGGCTGGCCTCCTGTGGCGTGGCCTGCTGCAGCATTTCCCGCAGCTGCGCATGCTGGCGCAGGTACTGCTGGGCCTGCTGCTCGAAGCGTTCGATGAGGGCGCGGTCGCTGGCCATGCGCACCGTCTGCTGGTACTGCTTGAGCAGTTCCACCAGGCTGCTTTCGATTCTGGCGAACTCCTCCTGGTGGGCGGTCATTACCATCGAGTCCGAGCGCGTTACCAGGTCGACCAGGGTGCGGCGGGTTTCCAGCATGTGCCGCGCCCACTCGTTCTGCGTCTTGTTGATGTAGTAGGCACCCGGAACGGAGTCATCGAGCATGCTCTGCGTGCCTTTCTCGATCTGCGCCAGGCGCAGATACGAGGCGCCTGCCAGCAGGGCCAGAATGGCGATGATCAGCAGGAAGCTGCCAATGATTCGATTGCGTACGGTCAGGTTCATCATGTCCCTTGGGCCTGGCGGGTCAGGTGTGGTGATCGATTACAGCATACCGGCGCATGGCCGTTTTGCCTGAAAGTAGCGAATTTGTACCGTCGGCCTGAAGCGAAAGGCAATAAAAAAGCCGGCTTGTGGCCGGCTTTTCGGAGGTGGTCAGGGCTTATTTTTGATAAGCCGCGACTGCCTTGTTGATCAGGCCGCGGGCTTCTTCAGCGCCGCCCCAGCCTTCTACCTTGACCCACTTGCCCTTCTCGAGATCCTTGTAGTTCTCGAAGAAGTGCTTGATCTGTTCGATCAGCAGCGCGGGCAGGTCGGTGTATTCCTGAACGTCCTTGTACAGAACGGTCAGTTTGTCGTGCGGTACGGCAACCAGCTTGGCGTCGCCGCCGGCTTCGTCGCTCATGTGCAGTACGCCGACCGGACGCGCGCGGATCACCGAACCCGGAGCGACCGGGTAGGGGGTCACGACCAGCACGTCGAGGGGGTCGCCGTCGTCAGCCAGGGTGTGCGGGATGAAACCGTAGTTGGCCGGGTAGAACATCGGGGTGGCCATGAAACGGTCGACCATCAGGCAATCGGTGTCGTGGTCGATTTCGTATTTGATCGGCGCGTGATTGGCCGGGATCTCGATGGCGACGTAGATGTCGTTCGGCAGGTCTTTGCCAGCCGGGATCTTGCTGTAGCTCATGGGGGAACTCCCAGGGAGGGCCAAAAAAGTGGGGCGCATTATAGGCGTATTCGCATGGCGTTACTACGTTGGCCTACTCAGCCATTGGTCGCGTTTTCGACCTCCCTGTAGTCGGGGTGTTCCGCCTGCAGGCGCTGCAGCCTGGCCAGGGTGTCCTGGCGGTAGAACAGTGACAGCTGCCGGTAGACCTCGGGAAAGGCCGCTGCCAGCAGGTCCGGGGCGGTGAAGAAGTATTCGCTGGTCACGGCGAAGAACTCCGCCGGGTCTTCGGCGGCATAGGGGTCGATGGCCGTGTGGGCCTCGGGGTCGGCATCCAGTTCGGCATTCATCCGTTCATAGGCCGTCTGCATGGCATTGGCCCAATCGAGCACGCGCATGTCCCGGTGCAGGGGCGGCAGGCCGTTGGCGGTGCCATCGAGCATGTCCAGCTTGTGCGCCAGCTCGTGGATGACCAGGTTGTAGCCCTCCCAGCCGCCGCTGGCCACAACGCCGGGCCAGGCCAGGATCACCGGACCCTGTTGCCAGGCCTCGCCGCTGCGGGCGTCATCCCACTCGTGCTCGATGCCGCTGGCGTCGCGATGGCGCTGCGGGCTGAGGAAATCATCCGGGTACAGCACGATTTCGTGAAAGCCGCGGTACCACTCCAGTTCGCCCAGGTGCAGCAACGGCAGCTGCGCCTGCACGGCCAGCAGCAGGCGCTCGACCGGACCGAGCGCGAGGCCGGACAGCGTGGTCAGGTGCTTGTCGTGCAGGAACAGTACGGCGCGTTCGCGCAGCAGTTGCTCTTCCTCTTCATCGAGGCCGTCGAGAATGGGCAGGTGCCTGCGCACCTCGGCCCACTGGGCGGGATCGACGGGGTTGTGTTCGAGGGTGCGGCGGCGGCGCCAGGCCTTGAAGGACCACATGCAGACAGGCTCATGGAAAAGACCCGTTCACCATAAGTGCGGGCGGCCTTTGCCACAAGTCGGCACAAAGGCTGCAACGCTGGCAGTGACATCGCTGCTACAGGAGGGCGGGGCATGGCGTTGCAACTGCTCGAACATCCCGGCGTCAGTCTGGCGTCCGGCGCGGGACTGGACTTGCCGCAGCAGGCTGCGCGCACGCGGGCCATGTGGCTGGCGGGCCGGCAGCAGCGCCCGCCGCTGCTGCTGGTGATGCTCCTTTGGGCGCGCCACTGCCCCGATGTGGTGCAGTACCTGGAGCGCCACCTCGATGCCTTGTTCGCCGATTTCCGCTGCACCCCGCAAAGCTGGAGCGAGACCCAGGCCGCGCGCCAGGTGCTGGCGGCGTTGAACCTGCAGCTGTTCCGCCGGCGCCAGAGCGGGCAGGGCGTGGCCGAGCTGCATGCCGGCATGCTGTTGATCCAGGGCGAGGAACTGCAGTTTCTGCAGGCGGGCAGCGTCGGCCTGACGCGGGTTCGCTGCGGCGCGCCGAGCACCCTGGTCGGGCGTGACGGTCAGGCCCTCGGCGGGCAGGCGGAGCTGGCCCTGGTGCAGCACAGTCTGCTGCTGCAGCGTGACGAGCGGGTGTTGCTGGCGCCGCAGCCGTTGCTCGACGTCAGCGACCTGCAGGCATTGTGCGGTCAGCTCGACGCGTCCCCGGGCGAGCTGCTCCAGCCCCTGCTGCAGGCCCCCGGCGCGGCGGTGCTGCTGCGTGCCGGCGCGGGCGACGAGTGGCCGGCGCTGGCACCCGTGGCGAGCTGCCCGGCATTGGCCGAGGTGGCGTGCGGTCAGCGGATCGACGGTTGGACGCTGCGCCGCGACTGCGCCTATGGGCCTGCCGGGCGGATGTTCCTCGCCCGTGACGAGGCGGGAAGAGACGCGCTGCTGTGGTTTGCCGAAGAGGCCGCCGACGAGGCGTTCTGGCAGCGTGAGTGGGCGTTGCGGCGCAGCACGCACCAGGCGTTGCCGCAGGTGCTGTCGTCGCTGCGTGCCCGCACGCGGGCCTACCTGGTGTTGGCCGCGCCGCCCCGTGGCATGCGCAATCTGGTCGACTGGGTGGCCGCTCAGGGGGCGCCCGATGCGCAAACGCTGCTGAGCGTGCTGGCGCAACTGATCGGCGCCGTGCGCTCGTTGCAGCGCCGGGGCATGCAGGGGCTGTGGCTCAACCCGAGGCAGATCCTGCTGGGCGATGACGGCCGGGTGCTGTTGCTGCCCGGCGCCGCAGCGATTCTGCCCACTGTGGCGCGTCAGCCGTTGCCCGAGCATGCGCTGCCGCTGGCGCCGGAACTGCGCAGCGGGCGTGCCCTGGATGGCCGCGCCGACCAGTTCGCGCTGGCGGCGCTGGCGTACTGGCTGTTGTGTGGGCAATGGCCCGAGGCAGCGCGAGCGGATGTCGGTCCCGGACATTGCTACGTGCCCCTGGCCAACTTCGCCGTGCGCGCCCCCCAGGGCTGGGATGGCGTGCTGGCGCGGGCACTGGCCCCGCAGCCGCAGGCGCGCTTCGAGGCGCTGTCGGAGTTTCAACTGGCCTTGCAACAGCCGTTGCAGCAGCGCCGCAGCCGGGCCTTGCAGCGGCCTTCGCTGCAGCCTGCGCGGCTGCTGACCCTGGCTGCGCTCGTGCTGCCGCTGTTGCTGGGCCTGCTGCTGAGCCTGGGCGGGTGAGGCTCAGTCGCTGTTGATCGGCAGCACGTAGTTCTTGAACTGCTCGTCTTCGACGAAGCCGATGGACTCGTAGACCTTCTGCGCGACTTCATTGTCACGGCTGGTGGCCACGCGCATGCGCACCGCGTGGGTGTCCTTGGCCATCTGCTTGGCGGTATGCAGCAGGCGGTCGGCTACCAGCTGGCGGCGAGCGTCTTCGGCGACATAGATGTCGTTGAGGATCCACACGCGTTTGAGCGACAGCGAGGAGTAGCTGGGGTACAGCTGGCAGAAGCCGAGCAGCTTGTCTTCGTCATCGGCCAGGGCGAGGTAGATCACCGACTCCTTGCGGCGCAGGCGTTTTTCGAGAAACTTGCGCGAGGACTCCGGGTACGGTAGTTCGTTATAGAACTCGCGGTATTTGACGAACAGCGGGTTCAACAGGTCCAGGTGCTCCAGGGTGGCTTGGACGATGCGCATGGTGGGCCTCGGCTTCTGTCTGTGATGGGGCAGGCGTGACGATGCAGCTGTTGTGCCAGTCGCCCGAACGATGCTGCCTCAAAGCCAGTTGAAAGCGCAATCCAAGCAAGCGTTTGATTCTGTTCGGCTGCGCACCTAGCGTCGGATTCGTGCCGTGGTCCTGCTTGCCAACCTGCCGGCAAAGGCGGCGTGCAGGTCGGTAGTGGGCGGCGGGATGAAACGCAGGCGGGCGAACAGGTTGCGCAGGTGATGCTCCATCAGGGTTTCAGCACCGGCGTTGTCACCTTCGGCCAGCCGCTCGATCAGTCGCTGCTGCTCATCGCAGGCACTTGCGTCGTAGGGCTGGGTGCGGCTGAGCGCGACATGCAGGGCGGTCTGGCGCAGGAGCCTGGCGAGAAAATCCCGGAGCCAGGGGTTGTCCGCCAGCGTTGCCAGCTGAAGGTGCACGCCGTTCACGGCTTCGATCAGGCCCGCGTGGTCGCGTCGTTGCAGGCAGTCACGCTGGCGTTGTACCTGCCCGCAGAGGCTTTCGAGTTCAGCCTGTTCCAGGCGGGCAGGGAGCAACCTGAGGATCTGCATCTCGAGTGACAGGCGGGCCTGCAGCAACTTGCCGGCGCGTTTTGCGCAGGGGCGCGTCACCCGTGCAGGTTGGTTGGCTGGCAGTTCCACGGCGCCATCCTGCGCCAGACGTTGCAGCGCTCGCTGCACGGCGTTGCTGCTCAGGCCGAACAATTGGCCGAGCGTCGCCTTGTCCAGCGCTGCCGCCGGTGCCAGGCGGCGTTGCAGTATGGCGCCCTGCAGTGCCTCGTAGAGCGTCTGTTCCGGCGGTCTGCTCATGCCTTGTGGAGGCTGCTGCTGCGCGGGCGTTGGGCCGGGGGTGATGACTCGCATCGCTGAGGATCTCCGAGGGCACGAGCCGCGTTCAGGTTTCTGGCAGTTGCAGCTGCAGGTCGAGACGGCTGCCTTCGTTGAGGATGTGCTGGCGCATGGCGCGGCTGGCCAGTTCGCTGTCACGGCGGCGAATGGCGCGCAGGATGGTTTCGTGCTCTTCGAGAACCTGCTCGGCGTGTTCAGGCTCGCGCAGGGTCGGGCCGTCGCTTTGCTCCAGTGCGCCAGCGGTCTGCTGGGACACGCTGAGGAAGATCGGATTGGAGGTGATTGCCACCAGCTTGCGATGGAAGGCCGAGTAGGCCGTGCCCAGCGCCTGCGGATTGCGTTCCTCCACCGCTTCGCGCATGTCCAGAACGAGCAGGCGCAGCTGGCTCAGCGCGCTGTCGTCGATCGACTGCGCCACCAGACCGGCGATGAATGGCTCCAAGGCATAGCGCAGCTGCAGCACGTTCTCCAGGGTGGCCGAGCGCGGAATCGCTTGCCGGGCCGCGCCGTCGCGTCGCTGCGGCGAGCTGTCCAGCACCTGCACGCCCTTGCCCGGCAGGGAGCGCAGGACGCCCAGCGTTTCCAGCACGGTGATGGCTTCACGCAGGCTGGGGCGGCTGATCTGGAGTTGCTCGGCCAGCTCTCGTTGTCCTGGCAGCATCTGGCCCACGGCCCATTGTCCGCGCTCTATGGGCTCAAGGAGCTTCTGCACGATCGAATCGACTCGTTTGGATGAGGCGAACATTGAGCCTTCCCCTATGGTTGAAATCTTCTGTGGGCCGCCGTCATCTCTCAGGCGTCTGTCTTGCCGGGGCGAGCCAGTGGCGTCTGTGGGCTGCCGGAGGGCTCGGCGTTGCGCGCTTGTGCATGCTCGGCGATGCAGTGCTGGGCCCGAGTGAGGTCCATGTCGCTCTCCCAGCGGGCGATGGCGACGGTCGCGACGCAGTTGCCGGTGAGGTTGGTCAACGCCCGGCCGATGCCCATGAACCAGTCGACCGAGAGTACCAGCACCAGCCCGGCTGCGGGGATGGCGGGAACGGCCGTCAGGGTGGCTGCGAGGATCACCAGGGCCGAGCCGGGAATGCCATGGGCGCCCTTGGAGGTGACCAGCGACACCAGCAGAATGGTCAGCAGATCACCTGCCGAGAGCGCGGTACCCGTGGCATGGGCGATGAACACCACGGCCAGCGTGAGATAGATCGAGAAACCGTCCAGGTTGAAGGAGTAGCCCGTGGGGATCACCAGGCCGACGGTGGAGCTGCGAATGCCCATGCGTTCCAGCTTGCGCATCACCTGAGGCAGCACGGCATCGGAGGAGGCGGTGCCGAAGACGATCACCAGTTCTTCACGGAAGTAACGCAGAAACGGCAGCAGCGGCAGGCCGCAGACACGCAGGACGCTACCGAGCACCAGCACCACGAAGAGGATGCAGGTGAGGTAGAAGACGGCGACCAGGGCGCCCAGGTGGCTCAGGGACTCCAGGCCGTAGCGGCTGGTGGTGAAGGCCACCGCGCCGAACACCCCGATGGGGGCCAGGCGCACGATCATGCCCATGATGCGGAAGATCACGTGGCTGACCTCGCCGATCAGTTTCGACACCCCGGCCGCCTGCTCGCCCACCAGGTTCAGGGCGCTGCCGAACAGCACGGCGAACAGCAGCACCTGGAGGATGTTGTTTTCGGCGAAGGCACTGAATACCGAGGTGGGAATCAGGCCGAGGATGAACTCCACCGGGCCGTGCAGGTGGGTTCCCGAGCTGAGGGCCGCTGCCTCGTTGCCGGACAGGCTGGCCAGGTCGATGTTGGCGCCCGAGCCAAGACCCAGGCCGTAGGCGACGCTCAGGCCGATGACCAGGGCGACCGTGGTCAGTACCTCGAAGTAGATCACCGATTTCAGGCCGATACGGCCGACCTTCTTCAGGTCGCCCGCACCGGAAATGCCGTTGACCACGACGCAGAAGACGATCAGCGCGATGAGCATCTTGATCAGTTTGATGAAGCCATCGCCGAGTGGCTTGAGTTGCGCCGACAGCTCCGGCAGCGCAACGCCGGCGAGGATGCCGAGAATCAGGCCGATGATGACTTGCAGAAATATCGAGCGGGAGCAGAGCTTGAGTAGCATGGCGGGGGTCTCCGTTCGGCGCGCTCGCGGTGCCTCTGGCGGCATGGGTGGCGAGCGCTATTCATTATTGTGGTATTACCGGTCAGACCAGTTGAGCCTACTGCCAAGACTTGCCGGTTGGCAAGCGCCGTTTGTCCTGCGTGCCGTGCGCAGAATTCTGCGAGGTGCCGTGATCTTTTCCGCGCGCGCGGGTCAAACGGCTGCTGCGTCGGGCATGGGGTTGGCCTGGGCGCTGTGCTAACCTGCGGCAAGCTTTCCGGGCTGAAGCGGCCCGTTCTTGAGGTCATCCATGCATATCCACGTTCTCGGCATCTGCGGCACCTTCATGGGGTCGCTGGCCGTCCTGGCCAAGGAACTTGGCCACCGCGTCACCGGCTCCGACGCCAATGTCTATCCGCCCATGAGCACCCAGCTCGAAGCCCAGGGCATCGAGTTGCTGCAGGGTTATGATCCGGCGCACCTGCAGCCGGCACCCGATCTGGTGGTGGTGGGCAACGCCATGAGCCGGGGCAACCCCGCCGTCGAGTACGTGCTGAACCAGGGCCTGCCTTACGTCTCCGGCCCGCAGTGGCTGGCTGACCACGTGCTGCAGGGGCGCTGGGTGCTGGCGGTGGCGGGCACCCACGGCAAGACCAGCAGTTCGAGCATGCTGGCCTGGGTACTGGAGCATGCCGGCATGAGCCCGGGCTTCCTGATCGGTGGCGTGCCGCAGAACTTCGGCATCTCCGCGCGCCTGGGCGGGACGCCGTTCTTCGTGGTCGAGGCCGACGAGTACGACAGTGCCTTCTTCGACAAGCGCAGCAAGTTCGTGCATTACCGTCCGCGCACGGCGATCCTCAACAACCTGGAGTTCGACCACGCGGATATCTTCCCGGATCTGGCGGCCATCGAGCGGCAGTTCCATCATCTGGTGCGTACCGTGCCGGGTGAGGGGCTGGTGATTCATCCGGCCAGTGAAACGGCGCTGGCGCGGGTGATCGAGATGGGCTGCTGGACGCCCGTGCAGACCACCGGCGACGGCGGCCAGTGGCAGGCGCGGCTGCTCGCTGCCGATGGTTCGCGCTTCGAGGTGAGCTTCGAGGGCAAGGTCGAAGGCACCGTGGAGTGGAACCTGACCGGCCAGCACAATGTCGCCAATGCCCTGGCCGTCCTGGCTGCGGCGCGCCATGTCGGCGTGGTGCCGGCCCTCGGCATCGAGGCGCTGGGCCGCTTCGTCAACGCCAAGCGGCGCATGGAAAAGGTCGCCGAGGTGAACGGCATCACCGTGTTCGACGATTTCGCCCATCACCCGACGGCCATCGCCACCACCCTGGATGGTCTGCGCAAGCGCGTGGGTGACGACACGCAGGTGATCGCGGTGATCGAGCCTCGTTCCAATTCCATGAAGCTCGGCGCGCACCGTGATGGCCTGGCCGAATCGGCGGTGCAGGCCGACGCGGTGTTCTGGTATGCGCCGGCGAACCTCGGCTGGGACCTGGCCGCCACCGTCGCCGGGGCGAGCAACCCGACCCGTGTGTGCGATTCGCTGGAGGCGATCATCGATGGGGTGAAGGCGCTGGCGCGACCGGGCACCCAGGTGGTGATCATGAGCAATGGCGGTTTTGGCGGCCTGCACGGCAAGCTGGCGCAGGCCCTGGCCTGAGACGCATAACCCGGTGACAGGGCGGGGCAGCCCGCCACCCAGATGAACCGGCGGGGCACACCCGCCCAGTGGAGCATCCATGAGCGGTCCTGAACGCATTACTCTGGCCATGACCGGCGCTTCGGGCGCGCAGTACGGCCTGCGCCTGCTTGACTGCCTGGTGCAGGAAGATCGTGAAGTGCACTTCCTGATCTCCAAGGCTGCGCAACTGGTGATGGCGACCGAAACCGACGTCGCGCTGCCGAGCAAGCCGCAGGCCATGGCGCAGTTCCTCACCGAGTACACCGGTGCTGCGCCGGGGCAGGTGCGGGTCTACGGCAAGGAGGACTGGATGGCGCCGGCGGCATCCGGTTCGGGGGCGCCGACCGCCATGGTGGTGGTGCCGTGCAGCACCGGGACCCTGTCGGCGATTGCCAGCGGTGCCTGCAACAACCTGATCGAACGCGCCGCCGACGTGGCGCTGAAGGAGCGCCGCCAGTTGGTCCTGGTGCCGCGCGAGGCGCCCTATTCGAGCATCCACCTGGAGAACATGCTCAAGCTGTCGAACCTGGGGGTGACCATCCTGCCGGCCTCGCCGGGCTTCTATCACCAGCCGCAGACGCTGGATGACCTGGTGGACTTCGTCGTCGCGCGCATCCTCAACTGCCTGGGCATTCCCCAGGACATGCTGCCGCGCTGGGGCGAACATCACATGGTCTCGGACGACTGACGTGCGCCTCGCCGCCCTGGCGCTGCTGATCCTGGCCATGCAAGGCTGCGCCACGCTGCGTACGCTGGATGCGGCCAAGGCCGACGCGCCGGTGGTGTACGCGGGGACGCGGTTGGACTGGTATGCGCTGAACGGAGGCTGTTGCCCGCTGGAACGCTTCGGCACCGAGGCGCCACGCTATCCGGGGCTGGATCTGCCGGGCAGTGCGCTGCTCGACACCCTGCTGCTGCCGTTCTCCCTGGCCGCTGCGCTGGGCGTGAGCCTGGGTGTCAGCGGCGGCCTCTAGCTTCGTTCAGCAGGCTTCGGTTTCCACCGCCTGGCAGACATCGACCCATTCGGCATCGACCAGCTCGGCCATGCGCCGCGGTGCGATGCGCACCGCGCTGTGGGTAGCGCCGGCCGCCGGCAGCACTTCATCGAAGGCCAGCAGCGAGCGGTCGCAATAGACGCTCAGTGGCGTGGCCAGGCCGAACGGGCAGACGCCGCCGACCGGATGGCTGGTCAGCTCGATCACGGTCTGTGCGTCGAGCATCTTGGCCTTGGCGCCGAAGCACTCCTTCATCTTGCGGTTGTCGATACGCGCATCGCCACTGGCGACGATCAGCAGGTCGCGTTCGGCGATGCGGAAGGCCAGGGTCTTGGCGATCTGTCCCGGCGATACACCATGGGCTTCGGCGGCCAGCGCCACGGTGGCGGTACTGGACTGCAGCTCGATGATCGAAATGTCGGGCGCCTTGGCGGCGAAGAAGGCGCGTACAGAGGCCAGGCTCATGAAGCGGTTCCCCAGGGCTGTCGAGGTGGACACGGCACCACGGCCAGTCTTCCGCTGACCAGGCGCGAACCCCTCCCTGGGGCGCCGGTGTGGTTGCGACCACGGCTGAAAAACAAGCGGCCATGCTCGCGCTGCATGACCGCTACGTCAAGGCCCGGTGGCGTCAATTTGCCAGCAGATGCGCCGTTTTTACCGCCTCATCGAGACCATAACGGCCTTTTTCATCGCGGCTTACCCGGCCCATGGCGGTGTCCGGGTCATGGGTGAACACCAGCCGGCCGCCACGGCCGAACAGGTCGGCGAGCAGGGCTTCCTTCTCTTCGATCAGGCCTTCGGGAAAGCGGTCGTAGCCCATGGTGATCGGCAGGTGAACCCAGGGCGCGCCGGGAATCAGGTCGCCGGGGAACACCACCGGCCCACCCGGCATGGCCACCTCCGGCAGCAGCTGGCCCGGGGTGTGGCCATCGCTCCAGTGCAGGCGCCAGTCGGCGCCGAGCAGGTCGCAGTGGGTCGCGCCTGCGTCGATCAGTTGCAGGCGGCCACTGGCTTCGAGCAGGTCCAGCAGCTCCGGGATGTACGACGCACGATCACGCGCATGGGGCTGGCGCGCACGCTGCCATTGCTGGCGGCCGGTGACGAACTGTGCATGAGGGAACAGCAGGCGCGGCGGCTGGTCGTCCTGCCAGGCGGCGAGGAGGCCGCCGGCGTGGTCGAAGTGCAGGTGGGTGAGCACCACGATATCGATGTCGGCGTCGCTCAGGCCCAGCGCGGCCAGGCTGTCGAGCAGCACGTGGCGATCTTCCTGCACGCCGAAGCGCTGTTTCAGCACCGGGCTGAAGAAGGCGCCGATGCCGGTTTCCACCAGGATGTTGCGCTCCTCTTCCTGCACCAGCAGGGCGCGGCAGCCGAGGTCGATGCGATTCAGTTCGTCGGCGGGCATCCAGCGTTGCCAGAGGGCCTTGGGGGCGTTGCCGAACATGGCTCCACCGTCGAGTTTCTGGCTGTTGCCGGTCAGGGTCGTCAGGGTTCGCATGGGATTCTCTTGTTCTTGTCCGGGATTGCAGGGTGGGGCGGTGCAGCCTGAGCCACCCTGCGAGCGATGCAGGCGCAGGGTGGATGGCGCTTTTTACCGCCACCGCCTCCTTTGTTCTAGCGTTCGAGAGCCAGGGCCACGCCCTGGCCGCCGCCGATGCACAGGGTGGCCAGGCCACGGCGTGCCTCGCGGCGCTGCATCTCGTGGACCAGGCTGACCAGGATACGGCAACCCGAGGCGCCGATGGGGTGGCCGAGGGCGATGGCGCCGCCGTTGACGTTGACCTTGGCGCTGTCCCAGTGCAGTTCGCGGCCCACGGCGATGGCCTGGGCGGCGAAGGCTTCGTTGGCCTCGATCAGGTCGAGCTGTTCCAGGCTCCAGCCGGCGCGCTCCAGCGCCTTGCAGCTGGCGAACACCGGGCCGATGCCCATCACGGCCGGGTCGACCCCGGCGCTGGCGTGGGCGGCGATGCGCGCCAGCACCGGCAGGCGCAGTTCGGCGGCCTTCTCGGCACTCATCAGCAGTACCGCAGCGGCGCCGTCGTTGAGGGTCGAGGCATTGCCGGCGGTCACCGTGCCGTCGCTCTTGAAGGCCGCCCGCAATTTACCCAGCCCCTCCAGGCTGGCGTCGGCGCGTGGCTGCTCGTCACGCTCGACGATCAGTGCTTCGGCACCACGGCGGGGTACGGCGACCGGGACGATCTCGGCGCTGAAGCGCCCGGCCTGGATGGCCGCCTGCGCGCGTTGCTGCGAGCGCAGGGCGAAGGCGTCCTGTTCGGCGCGGCTGATGCCGTACTGCTCGGCCAGATTCTCGGCGGTGATGCCCATGTGATAGTCGTTGAACGCGTCCCACAGGCCATCCTGGATCATCGTGTCGAGCAGTTGCGCATGCCCCATGCGCAGGCCCGTGCGGGCGCCGGGCATGACGTAGGGGGCCAGGCTCATGTTCTCCTGGCCGCCAGCGACGATGATCTCGGCGTCGCCACCGCGAATGGCCTGGGCACCGAGGATCACCGCCTTGAGGCCGGAGCCGCAGACCTTGTTCAGGGTCATGGCCGGCACCGTGTGTGGCAGACCGGCGAGCAGGGCGCTCTGCCGCGCGGGGTTCTGCCCGCTGCCGGCAGTGAGCACCTGGCCCAGGATGACCTCGTCCACCTGGGCCTCGTCCACGCCGCTGCGGGCCAGCAGCTCGCGGATCACCATCGCACCCAGCTCCGGGGCCGGGATGCGGCTAAGCGCCCCCTGGAAACTGCCGATGGCGGTACGGCAGGCGGCGACTATCACGACTTCACGCATAAGGGGTCCTCGGCGGAGGCCTGTGCTGCCTCCGCTGCTGAATAAAAAAGCGCGGCGCAAGGCCGCGCAACACGCTCAACCTTCAGAATTGCTCGGCGGCCAGGCCGTACAGCGGCTGGCTGCCGGCGCGAATGCTCGCTTCCAGACTCAGGGTGCGCGGCAGCAGGCGGCTGAAGAAGAACTCGGCAGTGGCCAGCTTGGCGCTGCAGAAGGCTTCGTCCTCGGCCTGCTTGCGCTGCGCCACGGCGGCCATGCGCGCCCACATGTAGGCGTAGGCGACGTAGCCGAACAGGTGCAGATACTCCACCGAGGCGGCGCCCACCGAGTTGGGGTCGGCCTTGGCCTGCTCCAGCACCCAGCCACTGACCGCCTCCAGGCGCTCCAGTGCTTCGACCAGGCGCTCGCCATGGGACGACGCGTTGGCGTGGGCGAAAGCACGCACTTCACTGGCGAACAGGCGCAGTGCGGCGCCGCCGTTGGCCACCACCTTGCGCCCGAGCAGATCGAGGGCCTGGATGCCGTTGGTGCCTTCGTAGATCTGCGCGATGCGCACGTCGCGCACCAGCTGTTCCTGGCCCCACTCGCGGATGTAACCGTGGCCGCCGAACACCTGCTGGCCATGCACGCAGCTTTCCAGGCCGGTGTCGGTGAAGAAGGCCTTGGCCACCGGTGTGAGCAGCGCGACCAGGGCTTCGGCGTTCTGCCGCTCGCCGGCATCCTCGGCGTACTTGGCCAGGTCCAGCTGCTGGCCGACGTAACAGGCAAAGGCGCGGCCGCCTTCGTTGAGCGCCTTCATGGTCAGCAGCATGCGGCGCACGTCGGCATGCACGATGATCGGATCAGCGACCTTGTCCTGATTGACCGGGCCGGTGGCGGCGCGGCTCTGGATGCGCTCGCGGGCATAGCCGACCGCCGACTGGTAGGAGGCCTCGGCGCAGCCGATGCCCTGGATACCGATGGACAGGCGTTCGTAGTTCATCATGGTGAACATCGCCGCCAGGCCCTTGTTGACCTCGCCGATCAGGTAGCCGGTGGCGCCGTCGAAGTTCATCACGCAGGTGGCCGAGGCCTTGATACCCATCTTGTGCTCGATGGAGCCGCAGCTCACCGCATTGCGCGCGCCCAGGCTGCCGTCGGCGTTGACCAGCACCTTGGGCACCAGCAGCAGCGAGATGCCTTTCGGGCCCGCGGGCGCGTCCGGCAGCTTGGCCAGCACCAGATGGATGATGTTCTCGGTCAGGTCCTGCTCGCCGCCGGTGATGAAGATCTTGCTGCCGGTGACCTTGTAGCTGCCATCGGCCTGGGGTTCGGCGCGGGTGCGGATGATGCCCAGGTCGGTACCGGCATGGGCCTCGGTCAGGCACATGGAGCCGGCCCAGCGGCCTTCGTACATCGGCGGCAGGTAGGTGCTCTTCAGTTCCTCGCTGGCGTGGGCGTCGATGGCCAGGCAGGCGCCGGAGCTCAGCGCCGAGTACAGGGCGAAGCTGGAGCCGGCGGCGTAGAGCATTTCCTCGAAGGCCACGGCGAGCATCTTGGGCATGCCCATGCCGCCGTACTCGGGGTTGCCGGAGAGGCCGACCCAGCCGCCCTCGGTGTAGGTGGCATAGGC
This sequence comes from Pseudomonas sp. BMW13, assembly GCF_013357275.1. NCBI lineage: Bacteria > Pseudomonadati > Pseudomonadota > Gammaproteobacteria > Pseudomonadales > Pseudomonadaceae > Pseudomonas > Pseudomonas sp. BMW13. The sequence goes on from NZ_SUKD01000002.1 coordinate 79,643, forward strand.
TTCGCGAAAGCCTGCCGGGGTGCGTACCTCGCCCGCTTGCCACTGCGCGCCTTCCTCGTCGCCGCTGCGGTTGAGCGGGGCGATCAGGGTGCCGGTGACCTTGGCCGCCTCTTCGAGGATGGCGTCGGCGGTGTCGGCGTCGACGGTTTCCGCCAGGGCCGGCAGGCGCGCCCACAGGCTCGGCGCCTGGAACACGTCATGAAGGACGAAGCGCATGTCGCGCAGCGGGGCGTTGAATTCGGGCATGGTGCAACCTCGACAGCAGGGGCGCCGCGACGAGCGCGGCGCGTGTGGAACGAAAAAGCGTCAGTCGGCTTCGGCCGTCTCGCTCGGCTTATCCTTGACGCTGGTGAATTTAAGCAGATGGGTGCGCTCGACCAGAATGTACAGCGCAGCGCCTGCGGCCAGGCCCCAGCCCGCGCCGTAGACGGCGAGCACCACACCCATGGTGCCGGCGATACCGCGTTCGGTGTTGTTGTTCAGCTGCTCGAAACCGACCATCAGGCAGATGTAGCCGGTGAGGATCAGCGTCAGCGACAGGGCGATCGGCAGCACCGGCTGGAAGAAGCTGACCAGCGGCAGCATGAACAGCGCGGCGAAGCCGGTGATCCAGAAGGTGCCGGCGCCGCTGTAGATCGAGTCCATCGCCTTGCGTCCGTACTTGTAGCGCTCGGCCATGGTCGCCGCCACGGCCGTCCACAACGGCCCGGCGAGGCCAGGGTAGGGCGCGAAGAAGGCGTGCAGGGCGTTGCGGATGGCGGTCACCAGGTGCACGCGGTCGACGTTGTTTTCGATCACTTCATCGGTGCGCAGTTCATCGGCGCGTTGCATCAGCGACTGGCCGACGATGATGTCGCCGAAGGCGATCACGTAGGCGATCACTGCGGTGGGAACGGCCAGCATGAACACGTCCAGGCCGGGGAAGCCGACGCTGAACGGCAGGTAGTTCCACATTTCGCCGAAGGCCGGCGCGGTGATGCCCCACCTGACGTCCGGCATCTTGTACTCGCCCACGGCGATGCCGATGAAAATGGCGATCAGCATCCCGGGCACCATGCCGTAGTTGACCACCTTGCGCGCCAGCGGCAGGCGCTCGGTCAGGCCCTTGAACGACACCGAGAACATCAGGTACAGGCAGATCAGGCTGCCGAGCACCAGCGAGATCGGCGTATTGGCCAGGCGTCCGCCGGCACTGATCTCGCCCATCAGGGCGGCGATGCCGGCGCCGATGATGATGCCGCCCTTCATCGAGTTGGGGATCAGCCGCACCAGTGTGCTGCCCAGGCGCGTGACGCCGAGGAAGAGGAAGATCACGAACACCAGGAACTGCAGGGCGAACAGCGCCCGGATGGCCTCCGGGCCAGGTTCGTAGTTGCCGAGAAACAGCAGCACCACGGGGATGCCGGGGGTGATCCAGCCGGGCACGAAGGGCACGCCGAGCAGTGCCGGCAGCATGAAGCCGATGCCGCATACCACCACGTAGGCCAGCGCCACGTCGTAGGGCAGGCCGAGGTACTTTTCCAGCAGCGGGATCATCGCCAGGCTGACCACGAACATGATCAGCGCCTGCAGCATTTCGGCGGTTTCCCAGCGGTAGTGGACGAAAGGCAGGCGCACCTTGAACGGGCCGACAGGCCAGTGCGGTTGCTCGTCGCCGTCACGGCGCTTGAAGATTTGCATGAGGGTTCTCCGTCGGCCGCCAGGGCCAGTTCTTGTTGTTGTGAAAACGGTAGGCTGCGGTCTGTGGGAGGCGCTCGCGGCTGAAGCCCCTCCCACATAGGGTCAGAGCGCCTTGGCCATGTCGCGCAGGACGAACTTCTGGATCTTCCCGGTGCTGGTCTTCGGCAGTGCCGTGAAGACCACGGTCTTCGGCACCTTGAAGCCGGCCAGGTGCTCGCGGCAGAAGGCCATGATGTCGCTGTCGCTGGCCTGCTGGCCGGTCTTGAGGGTGATGAAGGCACAGGGCGTCTCGCCCCATTTCTCGTCCGGGCGGGCGACCACGGCGGCCTCCAGCACGGCAGGGTGGCGATAGAGCACGCCCTCGACCTCGATGGTGGAGATGTTCTCGCCGCCGGAGATGATGATGTCCTTGAGGCGGTCGCGGATTTCCACGTAGCCATCGGCGTGGCACACGCCCAGGTCGCCGGTGTGGAACCAGCCGCCCTCGAAGGCTTCGCTGGTGGCGCTGGGGTTCTTCAGGTAGCCCTTCATCACGGTGTTGCCGCGCATGAAGATCTCGCCGATGGTCTGGCCGTCACGCGGGACCGGCTCGAGGGTTTTCGGGTCGGCGACCATGACGCCTTCCAGGGTCGGGTAGCGCACGCCCTGACGCGCCTTGATGGTGGCGCGCTCCTCCAGCGGCAGGTCGTCCCACTCGGCGTGCCAGGCGCACAGGGTCACCGGGCCGTAGACCTCGGTCAGGCCATAGACGTGGGTCACGGAGATGCCCATCTCTTCCACCGCGCCGATCACCTTGGCCGGTGGCGCGGCGCCGGCGACCATGGCCTTGACCGGATGATCGATGGCCGCCTTGGCCTCCGCGGGCATGTTCACCAGCGCGTTGAGCACGATGGGCGCGCCGCACAGGTGGCTGACCTGCTCGTCGCGGATCAGGGTGAGGATCTTCGCCGGGTCGACGCGGCGCAGGAACACATGCACGCCCGCCAGCGCGGTGATGGTCCAGGGGTAGCACCAGCCGTTGCAGTGGAACATCGGCAGGGTCCACAGGTAGACCGGGTGGTTGCCCATGTTCCAGGTCATCTGGTTGCCCATGGCGTTGAGGAACGCGCCGCGGTGGTGGTAGACCACGCCCTTGGGGTTGCCGGTGGTGCCGGAGGTGTAGTTGAGGCTGATGGCCTGCCACTCGTCCGTCGGCCATTGCCAGGCGAACTCCGGGTCGCCCTCGGCGAGGAAGGCTTCGTAGTCCAGGTCGCTGACCGCCTGGCCTTCGCCGTACTCGGGGTCGTCGACGTCGATCACCAGCGGCGGATGGTCGAGCATGCCGATGGCCGCGTGGATCACATCGAAGAACTCGCGGTCGGCGATCACCACCTTGGCTTCGCCATGCTGCAGCATGAAGGAGATGGCTTCGGCATCCAGGCGCACGTTGAGGGTGTTGAGCACCGCGCCGATCATCGGCACGCCGAAATGCGCCTCGAGCATCGCCGGGATGTTCGGCAGCATCACCGCCACCGTGTCGCCCTTGCCGATTCCGCGTCCGGCCAGTGCCGAGGCCAGGCGCCGGCAGCGCGCGTAGGTCTCGGCCCAGTCACGTCGAATCGAGCCATGCACCACGGCCGGGTAGTGCGGGTATACCGCCGCCGTACGTTCGATGAAGCTCAGGGGGCTGAGGGCGACATGGTTGACGGCGGCGCGGCCGAGGCCCTGCTCGTAGATCGACATGGCGGATACACCTTTGGCTGATTGTTAGCTCTGGTTATTCCGGTAATGATGCAGGCATTACCGAATCTTTCTGGCGGTAATTTATAGGGCATTTCTAATTTATATGGAAGTTGTACCAAGGTTTTATAGAATAACTACTATATGAGTCTTTCGAGCGATCAGGCGGCCGTGCCGCTGCAGGCCTGGCTACGCATTCAGCGCGAGGCGCCGTCCCTCAACGAACGGGCGGCGGCTCTGCGCCGCGCCGTGCTGGGTTGCCCGCAGGTGCGCCAGGCCTGGTACCTGGCCTGGCAGCCGGCCAGCGGGACCTATGCGCAGGAGGGCGGCGGCCCGCGCCTGCCGCCGGGGCAAGGCGACCCCCTGGCTGCTGGCGACCAGGTGCTGTTCGAGGCGCTGCTGGCGCAGCCGAGCATGAGCCTGGACGCATTGCGCCAGCTGCCGTGCTGGCTGGCCGGGCGCTTGCGCCGCGCCGCCATCCACCATGGCCAGGCGCTGGCGCTGAGCCTGGAGGACGGTAGTGCGGGGCTGTTGCTGCTGCAGGTGGAGGAAGGCGCCGGGCTGGAGTGGTTGCCCTGGCTGCGTCAGTTGCTGGTGCAGCTGGTTGGCCTGGCCGGCGGCATGAGTCGCAGTGCGCCGTTGCTCTCGGCCGATCCGCAGCCGGCGCTGCTGCTCGACGAACGAGCGCAGCCGCTGGAGTTCAACCAGGCCTTGCAGGCGCTGCTTGGCGAGCGCTCGCTGGCGCAGGTCGAGGCCCTGCTGCCGGTCAACCACCTGCCACTGGTGCGTGCCTGCCTGGAGCAGCGCAGGGCCATCGAGGCGGTCGAGGCGCAGGATGGCGAGCGCATCCTGATCTGGAGTTTCATCCCCGACCTGGCGGAGCGGCAGGTGCTGGCGCGCTGCCGCGAGGCGACCCAGGAGGTGCGTGATCAGCGGGAAGCCGCGCGTGCGCGTCGCCTGTACCGGCTGATCACCGAGAACACCACGGACCTGATTTCCCGTCACACGCCCGAAGGCGTGTTCCTCGATGCCTCGCCCGCCAGCTGGACCCTGCTCGGCTACTGGCCGGAGGAGCTGCGCGGGCGCAGCGTGGACAGCCTGCTGCATCCGCTGGACCAGACCCAGCAGGCGCGCCAGGCCTATGAGGCGCTGGAGCAGGATGGCTATCACACCATGACCTACCGGATTCGCCATCGGGACGGCCATTACCTGTGGTTCGAGACCGCCAGCCGCGCCATTCGCGAGACCTACACCGGCGCGGTGGTGGAGGTGGTCAGTGTCTCGCGCGACATCACCGCACGCATTCAGGCCGAAGAGAACAAGCGGCGTCTGGCCGAGGTCGTCGAGGCCAATACCGATCTGGTGCTGTTCATCGAACCGGGCGGACGCCTGACCCACCTCAACCCCTCGGCACGCCGGGCGCTGGGCATCGCCGCCGAACAGCCGCTGCCGACCTTGCCGCAACTGCTGGCCGAGGCCGATCTGGCGCTGCTCGAACGCGAGGGCTGGGCCCGCGCCGATGCCGGCGGTGTGTGGAGCTGCGAGGCGCGCCTGCTGCCGCTGGCAGGGGGCTCGCTGCCGGTGTCGCTGGTGTTGCTGGCGCATCGTGGCGCCGGTGACGAGCGCTACTACTCGCTGGTGGCGCGGGACATGACCGAACGTGAACTGCGCGAGGCCCAGCAGCGTCGCCACCAGGACGAGCTGGCGCACACCGCGCGGCTGGTCACCCTGGGCGAGCTGGCCTCGGGCATCGCCCATGAGATCAACCAGCCGCTGGCGGCGGTGGTCAACTACGCCGGCGCCAGCCAGCGCTACCTGCAGGGCGTCGGTGGCGACCCGGCGGCGACGGACAAGGTGGCCCAGGGCCTGGCGCGCATCACCGAGCACGCCAACCACGCCTCGGAGGTGATCAAGCGCCTGCGTGCCTTCCTGCGCAAGGGCCAGCGGCGCATGCAGGCGCTCGATCTGGCCGAGGTGGCGCGCGAGGCGGTGCGCCTCTGTCATTGGGAAGCCGGTGCCGCGCAGGTGGCGGTGTGCGACGCCTTGCCGGACAATCTGCCGCCGGTGTTCGCCGACCGGGTGCTGCTCGAACAGGTGCTGCTCAACCTGCTGCGCAATGCCATCGAGGCCAATCGTGAAGTGCATGCCGGCGCGGCTTCGCAGATTCGTCTGGAGGCCTGCGAGCAGGACGGCAGCCTGGCGATCCGTGTGCTCGACCAGGGGCCGGGAGTCAGTGACGAGCAACTGGTCAAGCTGTTCACGCCGTTCTACACCAGCAAGGCGGAGGGCCTGGGTCTCGGCCTGTCCATGAGTCGCAGCATCGTCGAGGGCTTCGGCGGGGCGCTGGAGGCATTCCCGCTGGAGGGCGGCCTGTGCCTGGAGTGCCGCTTGCCGCTGGGCAGGGACGACGAGTCGTTGTCGAACAGTCGCGGCTAAGGCCCCTCCCACCAAGCCTGCACGTTGTGGGAGGGGCTTCTAGCCGCGAGCGATGAAATGCATAACAACAAGAGGAGCTGCACGCGGATGCAACAACTGGTTTATGTGGTCGATGACGACCAGGGCATGCTCGACTCGACGCTCTGGCTGCTGGAGTCGGTGGGCCTGAAAGGCGTGCCCTTCACCAGTGGCCGCGCCTTTCTCGAAGCCTGCGAGGCGAACGCCAATGCCTGCGTGCTGCTGGATGTGCGCATGCCGGGGATGGGCGGGCTGAACGTGCAGGACGAGATGCGTGCGCGCGGCATCGAGCTGCCGGTGATCTTCGTCAGCGGCCATGCCGATGTTCCCATCGTGGTGCGTGCGTTCAAGGCCGGCGCGGTGGATTTCATCGAGAAGCCCTACAACGAGCAGCTGCTGCTCGACAGTGTGCAGCAGGCGCTGGAGCGTCGTGCGCCGGTACCGCGCCGCGATTCACGTCTGGCCGAGGTGCAGGCGCGTCTGGAGCAGCTCACCCCGCGCGAGCGTGACGTGCTGCTGCCGCTGGTGCGCGGCTACACCAACCGTGAGGTGGCCGAGCAGCTGCATATCAGCGTGAAGACCGTCGACCTGTACCGCTCGCGGGTGATGAAGCGCATGCAGGCCGAGACCCTGCCGGAGCTGGTGGGCATGGCCATCGCTGCGGGGCTGGTGGATGCGCTGGCGCTGCGGGGCTAGTGGGCCTGCTCGTCGCCGACGCGCTCCAGCCGATAGCCATAGCCATAGATGGTGAGCAACTGCCAGCCATGTTCGGGCGACAGGCCCAGCTTGTTGCGCAAACGGTAGATATGGGTATCCAGCGGGCGCGAGGAATGCACTTCTTCATGGGGCCAGAAGCGCTCGTAGAAGTACTCGCGTGATAGCGGGCGGCCGAGGTTGTTGAACAGATAACGCGCAATGCGGTACTCGCGCTCGGTCAGCGTCACCGGCTGGCCGGCGCGGCTGACGCAGAGCTCGGCGTCGTCGAACAGCAGGTCGCCGAACTGACTGCGTTCGGCCTCTGCCGGGCGGACTCCGCCCCGACGGCGCATCACCGCGAGGATGCGCGCCCGCAGCTCGTGCGGGCGAAAGGGCTTGCAGATGTAGTCGTCGGCACCGGCGTTGAGGGCTCGCACCACGTCCTGCTCGCTGTCGCGGCTGGTGATCATGATCACCGGTGGCGAATCTTCCAGGTGCTCACGGCTCCACTTGAGAATCTGCAGGCCACTGATGTCCGGCACCTGCCAGTCGAGGATGAGCAGGTCGTAGCGCTCGCGCTTGAGCCGCCGGAGCATCTCTTCACCGCGACAGAAACAGTGCGTGAGCCAGGGCGCGCGCTGCGACTCGTCCATGCTCTGCAGGGTCTGCTCGAGGCGCTGCAGTTCAGCCGTCTCATCGTCCAGTATCGCCACGCGCATGGCCTGTCCTCCGTTACTTCGCTGCTCTGATCGCCTGGCTGGCGATGAATTCTCGCTGATTCTGAAGAAATGTGACGGATCCCTCAAATCCCGCGGGGTGCTTGCTAGAGTCCGCGTCAAAGGGAGGGGCCCCGGTGTTGTCTGCGGGGCCTGTATCAGGCCGCCAGGGAGAGGGCGGATGTCTGGAGGCAAAGGGGCGTTGATGCGTACAGGAGTCGTGTTGGCATTGGGGTGCTTGGCTCTGTTGTCGGTCACGCCCACGCGTACTCGGGTGTTCGTCGAGGCAGAAGCGGCGTTGCCACGCCAGCCGGTAGGCCATCTCGAGCAGAGGGTCTGGTCCCGTCCTGCGGTGCCGGAACATCTGCTGCTGATCGGCGACGACTACCCGCTGGAGGTGGTGAGGCCGCGCTGGGTCTTCTGAAGACCCTGTCCAGGGACGGTTTGGGCACCCGGATTGGGTGCCCGGGCAGGGAGCCCGCAGCGAACCGGTCCGGGATGGACCTTGCCTCGTGGCTCAGGGACTGGCCGTCGGGGTTCCTGGCGGTGGACGGCGTGCCATGGAGGCTGCCGTCGGCTGGCCAGAGGGGCGCAGGGAGGCGCTGCCCCTCATTCATGTCGTGTGTGCTGGAGTGATGATGATGAATAAATACGCTGCCGAACTGCTTGGTACGTTCTGGCTGGTGATGGGGGGCTGCGGTACGGCCATCCTGTCGGGGTTCGGTGTGGGCCTGCTGGGTATCTCCCTGGCGTTCGGCCTGAGCGTGCTGACCATGGCCTATGCGGTGGGGCATGTCTCCGGTGCGCACTTCAATCCGGCGGTGACGCTGGGTGTGTGGGCCGCCGGGCGTTTTCCGTCGAGGGACGTGCTGCCTTACATGCTGGCGCAGGTGGCTGGCGGCCTGTTGGCCGGGGGCGCGCTGTACCTGATCGCCGCCGCCAGCTCGGACTTCGACCTGGTCGGCTCCGGCTTCGCCGCCAATGGCTATGGCGAGCACTCTCCCGGCAACTACCCGCTGCTGGCGGCGCTGATCTGCGAAGTGCTGATGACCGCGATGTTCCTGCTGATCATCCTGGGCGTCACCTGCGGGCGAGCGCCCACCGGCTTTGCGCCGCTGGCCATCGGCCTCGCGCTGACGCTGATTCACCTGATCAGCATTCCGGTGACCAACACCTCGGTGAACCCGGCGCGCAGTACCGCCGTGGCCGTCTATGTCGGTGGCTGGGCCATCGAGCAACTCTGGCTGTTCTGGCTCGCGCCGTTGCTGGGCGCGGTCCTGGGTGCCGGATGTCACCGCCTGATCGGGCGTGAATGAATTCGCAACGGAGGTGGGCGATGGCAACTATCACATCGATCCATGGTGCGGACGTATCACCTCCGCATGGGCCGACGCATGCCCGGTTGCGCCAGTTGCTGGAGGCGCTGCATGCCCAGCAGCACACCGAGCAGATCATGCAGGCGCGCATCGTCAGCCTGCAGGTCGAACTCGATGGATACCGCAAGCGCCTGCAGCGCCTCAACGGGCTGGCTCACCAGCAACAGCGCCAGGCGCTGACCGATGTGCTGACGAAGCTGCCGAATCGCCGGGCCTGGGAACTGCGCCTGAGCGAAGCGCTGGCCTGTCACCGGCGCCACGGCGGCGACCTGCAACTGGCATTCCTGGATGTGGATCACTTCAAACGCATCAACGATGACTTCGGTCATCCGGCGGGCGACAAGGCCTTGCGCCTGATCGCCCGGTTGCTGGCGTCGCGTTTGCGCGACAGCGACTTTCTGGCGCGATATGGTGGCGAGGAGTTCGCTATCCTGTTGCCCAATACTGGCCGGGAAGCCGGCTACGCGGTGCTCTCGGAACTGTGCAAGAGCATCGAGTCGGCGCCCTTTCATGTGCGTGGCCGGCGCCTGCGTATCACCTGTTCGGCTGGTCTGGCGTCGTTCTCGGCTGGTGAGTCGGGCGTGGATACCCTGCGCCGGGCCGATCAGGCCCTGTACAGAGCCAAGAGAAATGGCCGCAATCGCCTGGAGTTGGACTGAGTGACAAGGGAAATGGGGATGCTGGGGTTGCGTGGTGCCTTGAGCGCTGGCGCGTGGTTCTGCAGGGCATTGCTGGTCGTGGGGGCGTGCGCCAGCGTGGACGCATTGGCCGAGCCTGTCGAGGACGGCGAGCTGGCCGGCCCGCTGGCTCCGCAGTTGCCCGTCTATGTCCAGTACCTGGAAGGGCGGGCGTGGATCGTCGACGCGCGCGGCGCGGAAACGGCATTGCGCGAAGGCATGCTGGTCGATGACAAGGAAGGTATTCGCACCGAGGACTCCACGTTCGTCAGCCTGGTCAGTGGCGACGGTTCGCGCATCGTCTTGCCGTCCAGCTCCCAGGTCGAACTGCACTGGGAAGAGGAGCACGAACGCCTGCAGATCATGCTGCGCCAGGGCCAGGTCGAATCCTACGTGCGCAAGCAGGCGGAGGACGACGAGCACTATCAGGTGCTGACCCCGGTCGGGGTGCTTGGCGTGCGTGGTACCCACTTCCGCGTGCGCATTGCGGAGGGGGAAACGCGCAGTCTGTCCGAGGTGCTCGAAGGGGGTGTCGCGGCGCGGCGCGTCGATGACGAGCAGTCTGCGGTGCTGGTCGGTGCCCGTCAGGGGCTGAACCTGCTGCCACAGGGCGAGCTGCGTCCGGTCGAGCTGCTACCGGCGCCGCGTCTGCTGGGGCAGGGCGGTCGCGACATGAGTTCGGGCAACTGGACACTGCTGCTGCAGCCGCTGCCCGGCGCCACCCGCTATCGCGTGCAGCTGGCCAGCGACGAACAGTTCCTGCGCATTCGCCAGGAGCGTTTTTCCGAGACGCCCAGCGTCAACTTCAGCGGGCTGCCGGTCGACACCTACCACGTGCGCCTGTCCGCCTTCGATGACAATGGCCTGGAAGGCATGACCTCGGTCTACCAGATCCTCTATCTGCCGGCCTGGCGTCGCAATGCCCCATGAGCCGGGGCGCTCGGGCGCCTTCTCGATGTCCGGGCGGCTGTTCCGGCGCATCGTCCGTGAATGGGCGTTGCTGGCGCTGATCCTGCTGCCGCTGGTCGCCTTTCTCGCGCAGGGGCGACTGAGCACGCTCGACAACCTGATCTACGACCGCTTGCTCGGCTGGACCGCGGTGCCGCAGGACTCGCGCTTGCTGCTGGTGGAGATCGATGACCGCAGCCTGGCGGCCATCGGGCGCTGGCCCTGGCCCAGAGGCGTGCATGCCGACCTGATCGAGCGTCTGCAGCAGGCGGGGGCCGAACTGGTGTTGTTCGACGTGATCTTCACCGAATCGGCCCGTCCTGAAGAGGATGAGCCGCTGGCCAGGGCCGTCTGCCGTTCAGGCAATCTGCTCCTGCCGCTGCTGCGTGACGGCAGGACCCGGCAGGGCCAGGCCCCGGGTGAGATCCTGCCCTTTTCATCGCTGCGCGAGTGTGCGCTCGGCCTCGGTCACATCAATGTCGAGGCGGATGGCGACGGCGTGGTGCGCTCCGTCTACCTGCACGAGGGCCCGCCGGGGCGAACGCGCCCCCTGCTCGCGCTGCAGGCCTTCGCCCATCTGCAGCCGGATGCCGCCGCCGAGTTGCCGGGGCGCCCGGAAGGGGAACTGCTGGCTGGCTGGCAGCGGCAGAACAGGATCCGTATTCCGTTCTCGCGGCAGTTCCCCGTCGTGCCCTATCTGAGTGTGCTGCGCGGGGAAGTGCCGGACAGCCTGTTGCGCGGTCGCGTGGTACTGGTCGGCGCCAGTGCGCCGGGTCTTGGCGACCGCTACGTCACTCCCGTAGCCGGTAGTGCGGGCGTGACGCCGGGGGTGGCGATCCAGGCCAGCATTCTCAACGGCTTGCTGCAACGGCGCAGCATCGTCGAGCCCGCCGCCTGGGTCACGGCGCTGATGGCCTGCCTGCCGGTGGCGTTGCTGCTGATCGCCTTCCTGCTGGCGCGCTTGCGTCATGCCCTGGCGCTGACACTGCTGATGGCCACCGCGAGCCTGGCGCTGTCCTGGGGGCTGCTGTCCAGCGGCTGGTGGTGGTCGCCCGCGGCGAGTCTGCTGGGGCTGCTGCTGACCTACCTGCTGTGGCACTGGCGGCGGCAGAGTGCGGTCCTGGCCTACTTCGGCTGGGAGCTGGCCCGCCTGGACGCCGAGCCTCGCGTGCTACCCGAGCAGGGCGTGGCGGCCGCCCCCGAGGGGGATGTGCTGCAGCAACGCATCATGGCGCTGGAGCGTGCGCTGGCGCGGGTTCGCGACACCCGCCGCTTCATGACCGAGGGGCTGGAGCAACTGCCCGTGGCGACACTGGTGTGCGATCCGCAGGGGCTGATCCTGCTGAGCAGCGCAAGGGCCCGGCGCATCGTCGGCGATGCCCGTCTGGGCGGGCAGGTGAACGAGTTGCTGGTCGAGCTTGGCTATCCGCCGGGCCTCGCGGGTGACCTGCGTGACATGGGTGGCGTGGAGTTCCGCAGCCCGTCCGGTCTGCACCTGCGCCTGGAAGTGGCAGCGATGCGCTCTGCCAGCGGAGCGCTGGCACTGGGCTGGCTGGTGGCCCTGCTCGACCTGAGCGCCGAGCGCGAGGCGCAGGCGCAGCGCAGCACCATGCTGCGCTTTCTGTCGCATGACCTGCGGGCGCCGCACTCGGCGATTCTCGCCCTGCTCGAGCTGCAGAAGCGCGTGGCGCCGGGTGACGACAGCGTGCTGCAACAGATCGAGGGGCAGGTCCGGCGGGCGCTGGGCCTGACCGAGGATTTCGTTCAACTGACGCGTGCCGAGTCCGAGGACTATCGCTTCGAACCGACCCTGATCGGGACGATCGCGCTGGACGCCTTCGAGCAGGCCTGGCCGCTGGGGCGCGCCAAAGGCATCGAGCTGGTGCACCGGCTGGACGACGACGAGACGCTGGTCAGCGCCGACCACGGGCTGTTGTGCCGCGCGCTGTTCAACCTGCTGGAAAATGCCATCAAGTACAGCCCGTCCGGAACGCGCGTCGAGCTGGCGCTGCGGCTCGAAGGCGACTGGATCTGCTGCAGCGTCATCGACCAGGGGCGTGGTATCGCGGCCGCGGACCTGTCCCAGCTGGCCCTGCCATACCGGCGGCTGGGCGATGTCGAGGCGAGCGAGGGGCTTGGCCTGGGGCTGACCATGGTGCGGGCCGTGGTCGAGCGGCATGCCGGGCATCTGGTCTGCGAGAGCGAGGTCGGTACGGGCAGCCGTTTCAGTATCGTCCTGCCGCGTCTGGAGAGCTGAGCGCTCAGTCTGCCCAGCCGCGATAGACGTGGGTCATGGGCCGTGGACCCTTGAGGTAGCCGCTGTCCAACTGGCGGATGTGAAAACCACCGGCCTGGATCAGCGCCGGTATGTCACGGTCCAGGTGGCAGCCGCCGGCCAGGGGTTTCCACACCGGCGTGAGGCGTCGCTGCCAGCGCACCACTGGCTGATCGGGTGCCAGGCCGTGTTCGCAGAACAGCAGGCGACCTCCCGGCTTGAGCACGCGGCGCATCTCCCTGAGCGCGGCGACGGCGTCGGGAATGGTGCAGAGGGTGAAGGTACAGACGATGTCGTCGAAGCTGGCATCCGCCGCCTGGATCTGCCCCAGCTCCAGGGCGATCATCTCCACCGCGACAGGGCAGCGCGCGGCCCGTTCGCGGGCCAGGCGCTGCATGTCGGCGGAGGGGTCGACCCCGACCACGACCTCGACCCGCTGCGGATCGTAGAACGCCAGATTGAGACCGCTGCCGATGCCGATCTCCAGCACCCGGCCCCGTGCCAGTGGCACGATCTGCGAGCGGGCTTTCATCACCGCCCCCATGCCGCAGGCGAAGTCGATCAGCTGCGGCAGCACATGACGGTCGTAGAAGCCCATGGCCTAGGCTTCGTCCTCATCGTCATCGTTGTCACCGCGAAAGGCGGCGAAGCACTTGAGGTCATGGCTGACGCCGTCACTCTCGAGGTGCCAGCTGTCGTCCTCTTCGCTGTGGCGTGCGGCCTGGACCGAGGCCAGGGAAAACTTCCACAGGCGCCGTTCGCGGCCATCGATGCAGTGCACCTGCAGCAGGGGCTTGGCCGAACTGTCGCTGCCGGCCGTGCCCGCGCTGATCTGTGCCAGCAATTCGGTGTCGAGGTCGAACTGCCAGGCGTACAGGCCGTCGATCTCCAGCATGTCGGCGTCTTGCAGGGCTTCGATCAGGCTCGTCGGTTTCATCGTTTCATCCACGGCATCAGCGCCCCAGACGGCGCAGGTCGGCAGACTCTATCACGCGGATACCGTCCTCTTCCTCCAGCGCCAGGCGCCACAAGGCACGGGCCAGGGCGCAGGCGTCGATGCCGCGGTACTTGCCTGGCAGCCAGCGCAGCAGGGGGGCCGCGAGGCGCTCGCCAAGGCGGAATTCATGGCGCGCCCCGAGCAGCAGCGACGGGCGGGCGATGGTCAGTTGCGGCCAGCTCATGGCCTTCAGCGCCTCTTCGGTCTCGCCCTTGACGCGGTTGTAGAACACCGACGATTTCGGGTTGGCGCCGAGTGCGCTGATCACCACCAGGTGCCGCGCACCCAGCTCGCGAGCCCGGCGGGCGAAGGCCAGGATCAGGTCATGGTCGATGGCGCGAAAGGCGTCCTGCGAGCCTGCCTGCTTGATGGTGCTGCCCAGGCAGCAGAACGCAGTGTCGACCTGGCCGGACAGTTGCGGCAGCAGGCCCTGCAGTTCGCCAACCGGGTTTTCCAGGTGTGGGTGGGCTGCCAGGGGGCGACGGGTTGGCGCCAGCACGCGGGCTACCGTCGGTTCGCTGAGCAGGCGATCGAGCAGGTGTTCGCCCGTGAGCCCGGTGGCTCCGGCGATAAGGATGTGCTGCGGAGTCAGATACATGCACTTGTCTCTTGTTCGTTACAACTGAGCTTAGTCGTTCGCTGCAGGACTGGCCACGGCACTGAGTGCGCGTTCGGCCTGGCTCTGGCGCAGGTTGCGCCAGTGCTGGAGTACACCACGCGGCGCCCAGATCTGCGGTTCGGAGGGTTCGAAACCGTCGCTCTGCTCACGTTCGGCAACTCTTTCCTTGGCCAGTTCAAACGCTCGTTCGAGATTGTCGGTCTCGCCCAGTGCCTCGGCGAACAGGGCGCGGCCGAAATAGGTGAAGTCGTTCTCTTCGCTGCAGCCGAAGGACACCCGGTCGGCCCGTGCCGCGGTCATTACCAGGGTCTTCTCGTCCTTCAGCGGTGGGATGAAGCCGCCGGAGTAGCAGGCGGAGATCACCACCACCTTGTTGCGCTGCTTGAGCGGCGCCAGCAGCGCGGCGAGCTCGCTGGCCGGCAGGTCGGCCAGCTGCAGGCGTGGCTGGTCGAGGCTGAGTTCGTGACGGCGCGAGCCGTGGCTGGTCAGGTAGATGAAGATCAGGTCTTCCTCGCCAGTGCGCTCGGCCAGCGTCCGCACCACCCGGGTCAGGTTCTCGCGGGTGGCCAGCGGGCGGTCGGCGAGGTGGTCGCGGTGGTTGACCAGGGTGGTGCTGGAGAAGGCGCCGAAGCGTTCGCGCATCAGGCTGCTGACGTAGTCGGCCTCGCGCATGAACACGCTCTGCTTGCCGTCACCGGCCAGGCTCAGGGCGTACAGCTCGCGCGCCGGCGTGGATGCCGGGATGGCGGCGATGGTCTCGTCGAGCAGACGTCCCTGCAGCAGCAGGCCCAGTTCGAGGCTGTCCGGCAGCGCCTTGCCCTGTTCGTCGCGGATCAACCGGCCGCGCTGCCAGGTGCCGACCAGACGGCTGCCATCGGCCTGGGTCAGGGTGCCCTTGCCATTGTATTCCCCGGCGGCGAAGCGCCCCTGGTAGACACTGCCGTCGGCCAGGGTCAGCAGGCCTTCACCGGCGTATTGCCAGTCCTCGAAGTCGCCGAGGTAGCGGGTGCCGTCACCATCGTTGTATTCGCCGGAGCCCTGCATCACGCCGTCGATGAACTCGCCGGCCCAGACTGCGCCGCTGGCGCTCTGGTAGCGGCCCTTGCCGTTGAAGTCGCCGTTGTGGAAGCCACCGCTGTAGGTGTCGCCGTCGGCGCTGCGATAGCTGCCCTGGCCGTTGAGCTGCCCCTGGCTGAACACGCCGCTGTACTGGTCGCCATAGGCATCGTCGCGCACGCCCTGGCCCTCGGGCTGGCCGTCGACGAATTGCCCCTGGAAGCTGCTGCCGTCGGCCATCTCCAGTTTGCCCAGGCCATGGAACTGGTCGTTGCGGAACTCCCCCTGGTAGCGCTGCCCGTGTTGTTCGAACACGCCTTCGCCGCTGAAGCGGTTGCGCTCGAACTGGCCCTGATAGCGACTGCCGTCGCTGTAGGTGAGGGTGCCCTGGCCATGGAACATGCCCTGGTGGAACTCGCCCTGGTAGTGCTCGCCACCCGGTCCCTGCCATTCGCCGTCGCCTTCGAGCATGCCATCCTGGAACTGGCCGACGAACCAGCTGCCGTTGCGGTAGTCCAGGCGCCCGGGGCCCTGCAGCAGGCCATCGACGATTTCACCACGGTACTGGCCGCCATCCGGCAGGGTGGCGTTGGCGGGCAGCAGCGGGCGTGCTTCGTCGCAACCGGCGAGGAACAGGGCCAGACAGAGAGGGAGCAGGCGCAGGGCAGGGGGATTCATCGTGGACATCCAAGTCGGTACGTTGCGAGCAGTATGCCGCAAGCCCGGAGGCTTGCGCTGCTGCACTGCACGCTTTGCCGTCGCAAGGTTGCCGCTTCCGGCGGCGAACGCCGGAAGCGACAACGACTCGGTATGCCCGGGGGGCTCAGACGAAGCAGAGGGTCAGCGGTTCGGCGATGTAGGCAGGTTTCTCCTGGCCTTCGATCTCCAGTACGGCGCGTGCCTTGAGCAGCCACTGGCCGGGGTTCTTCTCGTTGGCGTCGGTCAGCGTCACCACCAGGCGCACCCTGGAGTCGACCTTGACCGGCTGGATGAAGCGTACGCTGTCGAGGCCGTAGTTCACCGCCATCTTCAGGCCTTGCGGCATGATCATGATCTTTTCCATCAGCATCGGTACCAGCGACAACGAGAGGAAGCCATGGGCGATGGTGGTGCCGAAGGGCGTCAGCTTGGCCTTTTCCGGATCGACGTGGATGAACTGGTGATCGCCGGTGCACTCGGCGAACTGGTTAATGCGCTCTTGATCGATGGTCAGCCACTCGGATTTGCCGAGTTCCTTGCCAACCTGGTCCTTGAGCTCTGCTACGGGTACGAACGGCATAGTTCCTCCTTGAGGACGCGGGTGTTTTTCTTGTGTGCGTGAATCCGTTGCGGCCTAGATCATCATGAGGGCAGCAGTCGGTCAAGCCTGCCTTGGCGCACTGAATGACGCGGCATAGGCCAGCCTGACGAAGCAATACGGAGGCCAGTGACGGCGTATCACGCCTATAATGGCCGACATGCCTCAAAGGATGCCCGGAATCCCCTCGTTCAGTCGGGGTGATGGTCGTCGCTCGTCTTCTGGAGACCTCAACCATGCTGCTTCGCGGCCTCTCCTGGCTGGTGCTCTGTCAACTGCTCGGCACCGCCCTCAACGTTCTGCTGCTGCCGATGCTGCCCGGCCCGATCATCGGCATGCTGCTGCTGTTCGTCTTTCTCCTGCTGCGTGGTGAAGTGGGTGAGCCGCTCAGCGTCGCCTCCAGCAGCCTGCTGAAGTACCTGCCGCTGATCCTGGTGCCGCCGGCCGTTGGCGTGATGGCTTACGCCAGCGATATCGCTGCGGATTTCTGGGCGGTGGTCGGCGCGCTGCTGCTGTCGTTGTTGCTGTCGGTGGCGTTTGCCGGCTGGCTGATGCAGAAGCTGATCGAGCGCCAGCAGCGCCGGGAGGACGCATGAGTCCGGACTGGCAGGGCGCCTGGCAGGCGCTGACGCATCACCCGCTGTTCGGCATCGGCATCACCCTGGGCGCCTACCAGCTGGCGATGGCGGCCTACGAACGTACCCGCTGGGTGTTCCTGCAGCCGGTGCTGGTGTCCATGCTCACGGTGATCGGCATTCTCCTGCTCTGCGGCCTGAGCTTCGCCGAGTACAGGAACAGCGTGGCCGCGCTGACCCTGCTCCTCGGCCCGGCCACCGTGGCCCTGGCGGTGCCGCTGTATCTCAACCTGCGGCGGATTCGCCAGCTGTTCTGGCCGATCGTCCTGACCCTGCTGCTCGCCGGAACCGTCGCCACCGTGCTCGGTGCGGGGCTGGCCTGGCTGTTCGGTGCCGAGCACCTGATGCTGATGAGCATGGCGCCGAAGTCGGTGACCTCGCCGATCGCCATGCTGGTGGCCGACCAGATCGGCGGTATCGCGGCGCTGGCAGCGGTGTTCGTGATGATCACCGGGGTCATCGGCGCCATCGTCGGGCCGTCGATCCTGCGCCTGTGCCGGGTCCACCATCCGGCGGCGCAGGGCATGGCGCTGGGCATCACCGCACATGCGGTGGGGACGGCGCGGGCGCTGCAGGACAGCGATGAGAGCGGTGCCTTCGCGGCCCTGGCCATGAGCCTGATGGGGGTGATCACGGCGGTGCTGTTGCCGCTGGCGATTGCCCTGTTCCTGTGAGAGCCTGCCCCACGACCGACCACACGTCGCCTGCGCGGCGTCGAAAACAGGCTGTGAAACCATGAATCTCCCGCTGTTTCCGCTCAACACCGTGCTGTTTCCGGGCTGCGTGCTCGACCTGCAGGTATTCGAGGCGCGCTACCTGGACATGATCAGCCGCTGCATGAAGCAGGGCAGCGGGTTTGGCGTGGTCTGTATCGTCGAGGGCGAGGAGGTGGGCGAGGCCGCCAGCCGTTTCGCCGCCATCGGCTGCGAGGCGTTGGTGCGCGACTTTCAGCAGCGCACCAACGGCCTGCTGGGGATTCGGGTCGAGGGCGGGCGGCGCTTTCGTGTCGAGCGGGCGCAGGTCCTGCCCGATCAACTGACCGTCGCCGAGGTGCACTGGCTGGAGGAACAGCCGGACAGTCCGCTGCACGGCGAGCATGCCGACCTCGCCGCCCTGCATGCGGCACTGGCCGAGCATCCGCTGGTCGCCGGGCTGGAGATGGCGGGCGTGGTCAGCGGCCAGCAGCAACTGGCCAACCAGCTGGCCTACCTGCTGCCGCTGGAGCCGGGGCAGAAACTGCAACTGCTGCAGCTGGACGATCCCGGCCTGCGCCTGGAGCAGCTGCACGCCATGCTGGAGCTGCTTCAGGGCGATGCCTGAGCCTCAGTAGGCGTAGCGCAGCAACGCCGTCGACAGTTGCCAGGTGGCCATGCCGCCGAGTACCGCCAGGCAGGCTGGCAGCACGATCCACCACAGACGCGCCGGGAGTGCCGGCAGCGGCTGCTGACGCTGACACAGGGCCAGGCTGAGACCGCAGACGGTCGAGGCCAGCAGGGCGCCGGCGATGATGTCGCTGGGCCAATGCACACCCAGGTAGACCCGTGACAAGGCGATCGCCACGGCCGGCAGACTGGCCACCACCAGCCAGGCGAGCCGCAGGCGCGCCGATTGGCTGCGCCCGGCCAGCACGCCGAGCACCAGGAAGAAGGCGAAGGCCGCCGAGCTGTGGCCGCTGGGGAAGCTGAAACTGGTCAGGGGTTCGCTCAGCACGTCGGGGCGGGCCCGGGCGAAACCATGCTTGAGCGCCGCGTTGCTCAGCGCCGTCAGCAGCAGGGTGGAGCCGGCGAACAGCAGGTGACGCCAGCGCCGCGCCAGCAACAGCAGGGCGCACAACACAATGGCGGCCGCCAGCTGGGTATGGAAGTCCCCCAGCCGTGTCAGGGTGCCGATCCACTTGTCCAGGTGCGCCTGGCGCTGTTCCTGGACCAGGCTCATCAAGCCCTGGTCCAGGGCATCCAGATGCGGCCAGCCGATGACCATGGCCAGCAGCAACAGCAGACTGAGGCCGCCGCCCAGCAGGCTGGCGCGTGGTTTCTCCGCCAGGCTGGCGTGAATCGTCGCCAGCAGGACCACGCCGATGCCGGCCAGCAGCAACGCGGCTTCGCTCCAGAAACCCTCGGCCATCGGCAGGCGCAGCGCGGCGCCGGTCGCCCAGCCCGGCAGCAGGTAGGCCACGGCCCAGCCAGCGGCGGCGACGAGGCTGACCAGCACGAAGCGCAGCAGCGGCATGTCGAGCATGCCGGCCACCATCGGCAACATCGGCCGCAGCGGGCCGATGAAGCGACCGACCAGCAGGCTGGCCACGCCATAGCGCTGGAAGTACAGCTCCGCGTGGAGGACCCATTGCGGGTGGCGGCGCAGGACCGGCAGGCGCCCGATGTTGTGCTTGAAGTGCCGGCCCAGCGTGTACGACAGCAGGTCGCCGCACACTGCGCCGGCATAGGCCAGCGCCAGCGTCTGCCACAGGCCGAGGACGCCGCTGCCCGCGAGCAGGGCGACGCTGAACAGCAGGACCACGCCGGGCAGGAGGATGCCGACCAGGGCCAGGCACTCGAGCAGGGCAATGAGGAAGATCGCCAGCCCCAGCCACTGCGGGTGGCCGCCCAGCCAGGTGGTCAGGTTGTCCAGCCAGGCGCTCATCGCTGCCCTTCCTCGGCGTTCAGCAGTCGATAGTCGCGGCCTTCGACCTGGCCCCGGCGCAACGGGTTGCGTGTGCAGTGGCGGGCAAAGGCGGCATCGACGAAGCGGTAGGGCAGGTGCTCGTCACGCCCCAGGGGGATGCCCAGGCGTGCGCACTGGATGATCGCCTGCGGACGTTCGCCGACATCCTCGACGAACAGCCGCAGGGGATCGAAACGCTGCGCATCCCACTCCGGCACCTTGAGGCCGAGCGTCTTGCACAGCAGGGTCTGTCCGGCGCAGAGGCGTTCGGGCGGGCGTGGCTGGCCGAGGCGGTCGGGGTTGTTGCGCTGCATGGTGGCGAGCGTCTGTGCGTCGCTGATGGCGTCGAACCAGGGGTGTGCGGACTTGATCAGCACGGCATTGCCAGGGCCGCAGGCGCTGAAGTTCAGCGAGTCGCCGCCACGGGCGTAGTACATGTAGATGTGCCCGCCGCCTTCGAACAGCGCCTTGCGCTTCTCGGTGTAGCCGAGCGAGGCGTGGCTGCCCTTGTCGACCAGGTAGTAGGCCTCGGTCTCGATGATGCGCGCACTCAGCCACTGCTCGCCGACGCGGTGACGGATCACCTTGCCGAGCAGTTCGCGAGCCAGCAACTGGGCGTCGCGGTCGAAGAAGGCAGCGGGCAGTGGCCGGGCGCCAGGCCAGGGCAAACTTAGGGTGGGTTCGGCGGGCATGATCTGTCGCAGGGACTCGTGGCGTTCTACTCTGGGGCCGCGAGCATAACAACAAGAGCCTTAAAAATGCCTGAACGTGTCCGCGCCAGCAGCGCCCATATCAGTCCCTCGGCGCATTACACCGGATACGTCTGGTATCGCCATCGCCTGGCCGATCCGGCCTTCGTCACGCCATTCGGGCGTTTCGTGCACAAGCTGCTGTGGCCGGTGACCTGGGGCGCGCGAGCCGGCTTCGGGCTGGATATCGAGGCCTTTCTGTTGCAGCGCCATCTGCAGATCGATGCACAGCTGACCGAGGCGATAGAGCGGCGGGGCGTGCGTCAGGTGGTGGAGATCGCCTGCGGACTTTCACCGCGTGGCCGGCGCTTCTGCTCGCGTTACCCAGAGTTGCAGTACCTCGAGGCGGACCTGCCGGCGATGGCGGCGCGCAAGCGCCTGTTGCTGCACGGTGAGGGCTGGCTGGATGGCCGGCATCAGGTGCGTGCGGTGGACATCCTGGCCGAGCGCGGCAATCAGTCCCTGGCGTCACTGCTAGCCAGTCTCGATCGCAGTCAGCCGGTGGTGGTGATCACCGAGGGGCTGGTCAACTACTTCCCGCTGGAGCTGATCGAAGGCTTCTGGAGCCGCCTGGCGACAGGGCTGAGCGATTTTCCCGAGGCCACCTATCTCACCGAGCTCTACCCGGACCTGCGTGAGCATCCGCGTTATCGCCAGTTGCGCTGGGGCGTCGAGCTGATCGGCCGGCTCACCCGGGGCAGCTACCCGCTGCATTACCGCGATCACGCCGAGATCGTCACGGGCTTCCAGCGCTGCGGCTTCGCCCGGGTACAGGTGCTCGATCCCAGTGCCGATGCCGGCAGCCTCGGCCTGCCGGCGGCACGCTTGCCAGGGCTGGTGCGGGTGATCCAGGCACAGGTGTAGGGAGGGCGCCTGCGCGAGTCAGGCGCAGGCGGCAGCAGGCTGTGGCGCGGGGTGGAAGCGTTCGGCCAGTGCCTGGCTGGCCGCGGCATCGCTATGCGCGAACACGAAAGCCAGGCCCTGCTCGTCGTGGCGCAGCGGTATCAGGTGCTGTTCAGGCAGGTCGCCGTAGCTCAGTCGCCAGCCCCGCTGCGGCAGGTCGGCGGGCAGGTCGCCCTGCAGGCGGCCGCCGAAGAAGCCCAGTTCGCTCAGCTCGACCGCCCAGCGCGGGCCATCGGCATGCAGCATCACGGCGTGCTGCTGGCGTGGCGTGCGACGCGGCTCGCAGCGCTTCTCCAGGTTCAGCAGCTGGCCCGCGTGCAGGCGCGTGCTGCCGGGGCTGCGTGCCGGCAGCGGGCGTTCGCAGAGGAAGGGGCGATACAGGGCGGCGCAGGCTTCACGCCGTTCGAACTGGGCCAGGTGGTCGGCCTGGTGAATCACGGCGCACTCGGCCATGCCGCAGGCCGCAGCGAAGTGGGCGTGCTCCCAGGGCTGGGTGAAATGGTCATGCTCGCCGGCAAGCACCAGTGTCGGGCATTGCGGATGGCTGTCGAAGCCGCTGAAGGCCAGCAGGCGCAGGCTGTTCTGCCGATAACGCTCGACCTCCAGAGGCGAGAGGCGCTGGATCTGCCGCAGCAGCGCCTTGCGAAAGACCGGTGAAACGCCGGTTTCCTGCAGATGCAGAGGATTGAGCAGACCGGTCAGGGCGCCCTGGGCGAATTCGCCCAGGCGACCCTCTTCGAGCAGGGCCAGGCCTTCCTCCAGCATCCGCCGTGCACCCGGACGGCCGAAAGCGGTGATGCCGGCCAGCAACAGGCGGGCGCAACGCCGAGGGTGGCGGGCGGCGAACAGCGCGGCCAGCGCCGAGCCATAGGACAGGCCAACGGGCATCAAGGCCGGCAGTTGCAGCTGTTCGGCGAAAGCGGCGATCAGGTCGGCCAGCTGTTCCAGCTCCAGCTCGGGGGCCAGCTGCAGGTTGCCGCCCTGGCTGGGCAGGTCGAGCAGTATCACGGGATGTTCGCCGAGCAGCTCGTCCACCTCCGCGGCGAAGGAGCGAAAGCTCTGGAAGGCGCCACCCAGCAGGAGCACCGGCGCTCGCGTGTCGCGCTGGCGGGTCGAATAGGCCTGGTAGTGCAGGCGCCAGCCCGCGATCTCGATGACGTCGGGCGGGCTGGCCAGCAGGGTGGCGCTGTAGTCGGTGCGATAACGCAGCATGGGGGCACTCCAGTGGCTCTTGTTGTTCTTCTGGGGCGGCACTCGGCGCCGCCTCGCCTGGGCTGGCAAACCTCGATTGCAAGGTAAACATCGGGGGGCGATTTGTTTACCCAACCTTCGGGCGGCGCCGTCTGCCGGGTGTCACCGTCGCACCGCCGGCGCCCGTGCCCTGCGCTTGCGGGCGTTACCGCCGGGGCTGCGCGGACGAGCTGTCTACCGCTTGCCAGACGCCGCTGGGCGTGGCCTCGCGAGCCGGCTATAATCAGCCCCTTTTTTCAACTGCCAGACCTCCGCCGCCATGACCGAGTCCGTGCACGCTTACATGACCCGCCTGGGCCAGGCCGCCCGCCAGGCATCCAGGGTGCTTGCCCGTGCCAGCACCGCGCAGAAGAATCGCGCGCTGCAGGCTGCCGCCAATGCCCTCGACGCCGCCCGCGCCGAACTGACCGCCGCCAACGAACTGGACCTGGCCGCCGCCCGTGCCAGTGGCCTGGAGCCGGCGATGGTCGATCGCCTGGCGCTCACCCCGAAGGTGATCGACAGCATGATCGAGGGCCTGCGCCAGGTCGCCACGCTGCCGGACCCGATCGGCGAGATCCAGGGTATGCGCTACCTGCCGTCGGGCATTCAGGTGGGCAAGATGCGCGTGCCGCTGGGCGTGATCGGCATCATCTACGAATCGCGGCCGAACGTGACCATCGATGCCGCCAGCCTGTGCCTGAAGTCCGGCAACGCCACCATCCTGCGCGGCGGCTCCGAGGCGATTCACTCCAACCAGGCGATTGCCCGCTGCATCCAGCAGGGTCTGGCCGAGGCCGAGCTGCCGGCGGCAGCCGTGCAGGTGGTGGAGACCACTGACCGTGCGGCGGTGGGTGAGCTGATCACCATGCCGGCGTTCGTCGACGTGATCGTGCCGCGTGGTGGCAAGGGCCTGATCGAGCGCATCAGCCGCGACGCCAAGGTGCCGGTGATCAAGCACCTGGACGGTGTCTGCCACGTCTATGTCGACATCGCCGCCGATCTCGACAAGGCCATCCGCGTCTGCGACAACGCCAAGACCCAGCGCTACTCGCCGTGCAACGCCATGGAGACCCTGCTGGTGCACGAGGGCATCGCTGCCCGTGTGCTGCCGCCGCTGGCCGCCATCTACCGCGACAAGGGCGTGGAGCTGCGTGGCGATGCCGCGACGCGTGCGCTGCTTGGCAGCGACGTGCTGGAGGCCAGCGAGGACGACTGGTTCGCCGAGTACAACGCGCCGATCCTGGCGATTCGCATCGTCGATTCGCTGGACGCCGCGATCGAGCACATCAATCACTATGGCTCGCAGCACACCGACTCGATCATCACCGAGAACTTCAGCGATGCGCGGCGCTTCCTCACCGAGGTGGACTCCGCCTCGGTGATGATCAACGCCTCCACGCGTTTCGCCGATGGCTTCGAGTACGGCCTCGGTGCGGAGATCGGCATTTCCACCGACAAGCTGCACGCCCGTGGCCCGGTCGGCCTGGAAGGCCTGACCAGCGAGAAGTACGTGGTCTTCGGCGACGGACACATTCGCACATAAATGAACGGACTCGGCGCCCGACGTATCGGCCTGCTCGGCGGTACCTTCAACCCGGTGCACATCGGGCATCTGCGTGCGGCGCTGGAAGTGGCCGAATTCATGGCGCTGGACGAGCTGCGCTTGATTCCCAGTGCCAGGCCGCCGCATCGTGATACGCCACAGGCGACGGCGGAGCAGCGCCTGGCCATGGTCGAACTGGCGGTGGCCGGCGAGACGCGGCTCAAGGTCGATGATCGCGAGCTGAAGCGCGACAAGCCGTCGTACACGGTGGACACGCTGGAGTCGGTACGGGCCGAGCTGGCGCCGAGCGATCAGCTGTTTCTGCTGCTGGGCTGGGACGCCTTCTGCAGCCTGCCCAGCTGGCACCGCTGGGAGGAGTTGCTGCTGCACAGCCACCTGCTGGTGCTGCAGCGCCCCGATGCCGACAGCGAGGCGCCGGAGGCGCTGCGCGATCTGCTGGCGGCGCGCAGTGTCAGCGACCCGCTGAGCCTGGAGGGCGCAGGCGGGCAAATCAGTTTCATCTGGCAGACTCCGCTGGCGATTTCCGCCACGCAGATCCGCCACTTGTTGGCAACCGGCCGTTCCGCGCGTTTTCTCTTGCCGGATGCGGTACTGGCCTATATCCAGGCGCACGATCTGTACCGTGCGCCGCATGCTTGATACGCCGTGCACCTGCGCAGGCGTCCATTACACGAGGCAAACGAGTCATTTATGAGCAAGCAGAACATGCCCAGCGACGAGCTGGTCAAGATCGCCGTGGCGGCGCTGGAAGAGATCAAGGCGACCGACATCACCGTGATCGACGTCAAGGAAAAGACCAGCATCACCGATTTCATGGTGATCGCCAGCGGTAGCTCCAGCCGTCAGGTCAAGTCGCTGGTGGAGAACGTGCTGGAGAAGGTCAAGGAACAGGGCGTGCGCCCGATCGGCAGCGAGGGTCTGGACGGCGGCGAGTGGGCGCTGCTCGACCTGGGCGACATCGTCGTTCACGTCATGCTGCCGACCGCGCGTCAGTTCTACGATCTGGAGCGCCTGTGGCAGGGTGCCGAGCAGAGCCGCGCGCAGCATAGCGCCGAGTAATGCGGATCAAGCTGATCGCCGTCGGTTCGCGCATGCCGCGCTGGGTCGAGGAGGGCTGGCAGGAATACGTCAAGCGCCTGCCGGCCGAATTGCCGCTGGAGCTGGTGGAGATTCAGCTCAACACCCGTGGCAAGAACGCCGATGTCGCCCGCCTGATCCGTCAGGAGGGCGAGGCCATGCTGAGCAAGGTGCAGCCCGGCGAACGTATCGTCACGCTCGAGGTCCATGGCAAGCCGTGGAGCACCGAACAGCTGGCGGCGGAGCTGGATCGCTGGCGCCTCGATGCGCGCAACGTCAACCTCATGGTCGGTGGCCCCGAGGGCCTCGCCCCCGAGGTCTGCGCGCGCAGCGAGCAGCGCTGGTCGCTGTCGCCGTTGACCCTGCCGCATCCGCTGGTGCGTATCCTGCTCGGCGAGCAGATCTATCGGGCCTGGACCGTGCTGTCCGGCCACCCCTACCACAAATAGTCAGCCGTAACCGATGCCGCAGCCGATTCGCCTCAAGGATCACGAAAAGGACGCTCGCCTGGTCAAGCGCCGCGTGCTCGTCGGTGGTGCGGTCATCATCCTCCTGACCTGCGTGCTGGTCATGCGCATGTACTACCTGCAGGTCGTGCAGTACGAGCATCACAGCACCCTGGCGGAAAACAACCGCATCCACGTTCAGCCCATTCCGCCGACCCGTGGCCTGATCTATGACCGCAACGGCGTGATCATCGCCGACAACCGGCCCAGCTTCAGCCTGACGGTGACCCGCGAGCGCGCTGGCGACTGGCTGCAGGTGCTGGATACGGTGGTCGAGGTGCTCGAGCTGAGCGACGAGGACCGCGCGCTGTTCGAGCGTCGTGTGCGCCAGGGGCGGCGGCCGTTCGAGCCGGTGCCGATCCTGTTCGAGCTGAGCGAGGAGCAGATCGCGCGCGTGGCGGTCAACCAGTTCCGCCTGCCCGGGGTCGAGGTCGCCGCGCAGCTGGTGCGCCACTACCCCCTGCAGGAGCACTTCGCCCACTCGGTGGGGTACGTGGGGCGGATCAACGAGCAGGAGCTCAAGCGCCTGGACCCGACCGAATATGCCGGTACCCACCATATCGGCAAGACCGGTATCGAGCGCTTCTACGAAGAGGAGCTGCACGGCGAGGTCGGCTACGAAGAGGTCGAGACCAATGCCCGTGGCCGCGTGCTGCGGGTGCTCAACCGTATCGACCCGAAGCCGGGCAAGGACATCGTCCTGAGCCTCGACTCGCGCCTGCAGGAAGCTGCCGAGAATGCCCTCGGCGGGCGTCGCGGGGCGGTGGTCGCGATCCAGCCGAAGACCGGCGAGGTCCTGGCGATGGTCAGCCAGCCGAGCTTCGACCCCAATCCCTTCGTCACCGGGATCAGCTTCAAGGCCTACGGCGAGTTGCGCGACTCCATCGACCAGCCGCTGTACAACCGGGTGTTGCGCGGCCTCTATCCGCCGGGCTCGACCATCAAGCCGATGGTCGCGGTGTCGGGACTGGATGCCGGCGTGATCACGCCGACCACGCGGGTGTTCGACCCGGGCTTCTACCAGTTGCCCAACAACAGCCACAAGTACCGCAACTGGAACCGCAATGGCGACGGCTGGATCGATCTCAACCTGGCCATCGCCCGCTCCAACGACACCTACTTCTACGACCTGGCGCACAAGATGGGCATCGACCGTCTGCATGACTACATGAGCCGCTTCGGTATCGGTCAGCGTGTGGCGCTGGACATGTTCGAGGAAACCGCTGGCCTGATGCCGTCGCGCGACTGGAAGCGTGCGCGCTTCCGCCAGCCCTGGTATCCCGGCGAGACGCTGATCCTCGGCATCGGCCAGGGCTACATGCAGACCACGCCGCTGCAGCTGGCCCAGGCCACCACGCTGATGGCCACGCGTGGCAAGTGGATTCGCCCGCACCTGGCCAAGAGCATCGATGGACGGCAGCCGCTGGACCCCAATCCGATGCCGGATATCCAGCTGCGTGATCCCAAGTTCTGGGACTACAGCATCCATGGCATGGAAGAGGTGCTGCACGGCGCCCGGGGGACCGCGCGCAAGGTCGGCGACAGTGCCGTCTACCGCATCGCCGGCAAGAGCGGTACGGCGCAGGTGGTGGCGATCAAGCAGGGCGAGCGCTACGACCGCAACAAGATCCAGGAGCGCCATCGCGACCACGCCCTGTTCATCGGCTTCGCGCCGGTGGAGAACCCGCAGATCGCCGTCGCGGTGATGGTGGAGAACGGTGAGTCGGGTTCCGGCGTGGCCGCCCCCGTGCTCAAGCAGGTCATGGATGCCTGGTTGCTGGACCCGCAGACCGGCCAGCTCAAGGCCGAATTCGCATCGCCGCAGAGTGCTGAGGTCACAGTCAACGATGATCGGTAACTTCGACCGTACGCTTTCCGACGAGGACGTGCTGCGCCGGCGCGCCAGCTTGCTGCAGCGCCTGCATATCGATGGCTGGCTGTTGCTGTTGCTGCTGATCCTCGGTACCGGCAGCCTGTTCATCCTCTATTCGGCCAGCGGCAAGAACATCGACCTGCTGATCAAGCAGGCGTCCTCGTTCGGCATCGGCATGCTCGCCGTGGTGGTCATCGCCCAGTTCGACCCGCGCTTCATGGCGCGCTGGGTACCGCTGGCCTACGTGGTGGGCGTCGGCCTGCTGCTGGTGGTGGAACTGATGGGGCATACCGCGATGGGGGCCACGCGCTGGATCAACATCCCCGGGGTGATTCGCTTCCAGCCGTCGGAGCTGATGAAGATCATCATGCCGATGACCATCGCCTGGTACCTGGCGCGTCACAACCTGCCGCCGCGCTTCAAGCATCTGCTCGTCAGCCTGGCGATGATCGGCGTGCCGGTGGTTCTGATCGCCAAGCAGCCCGACCTCGGCACCTCGCTGCTGATCCTGGCCTCGGGTGCCTTCGTGGTGTTCATGGCCGGTCTGCAATGGCGCTGGATCATCGGCGCGGCAGCGGCGGTGGTGCCGATCGCGGTAGGCATGTGGTTCTTCTTCATGCACGACTACCAGAAGCGCCGCGTGCTGACCTTCCTCAATCCGGAGAGCGACCCGCTGGGCTCGGGCTGGAACATCATCCAGTCCAAGGCCGCCATCGGTTCCGGTGGCGTGCTGGGCAAGGGCTGGCTGCTGGGCACCCAGTCGCACCTGGATTTTTTGCCGGAAAGTCACACGGACTTTATCATTGCCGTGCTTGCCGAAGAGTTCGGCCTGGTGGGCGTCTGCATCCTGCTGCTGTTGTATCTGCTGCTGCTCGCGCGCGGCCTGGTGATCACCGCCCAGGCGCAGACGCTGTTCGGCAAGCTGCTGGCGGGGGCGCTGACCATGACCTTCTTCGTCTACGTATTCGTCAACATCGGCATGGTCAGTGGCTTGCTGCCGGTGGTTGGGGTGCCGCTGCCCTTCATTAGCTACGGCGGAACCCATCTGGTCACCTTGTTGTCAGGCTTCGGGATATTGATGGCGATTCACACGCATCGAAAGTGGATCGCTCAGGTTTGATTGGGAGTTTGGATTCAATGCATTCACTGCGCAGTTGGGCAGCTCGGACGTTCATCGGGGCCGGTATGGTAGGTCTGCTCGGCGCGACGTCCCAGGTGCTCGCGGCCGATTACGACGGCTCGCCCCAGGTGGCCGAGTTCATCGAGGAAATGACCCGCGATTATGGCTTCGCCGGGGAGCAACTGGTGAGCCTGTTCGCCGAGGTCGAGCGCAAGCAGGCGATCCTCGACGCGATCTCGCGGCCCGCCGAGAAGGTCAAGCCGTGGAAGGAATACCGGCCGATCTTCATCACCGACAAGCGCATCGCCCAGGGCGTGGCCTTCTGGAAGCAGAACCAGGCCGCGCTGGAGAAAGCCGAGGCCGAGTACGGGGTGCCGGCGCAGTTCATCGTCGCCATCATCGGTGTGGAAACCTTCTATGGCGGCAACACCGGCAACTGGCGGGTGATGGACGCGCTGTCGACCCTGGCCTTCGATTACCCGCCGCGTGCGCCGTTCTTCCGCAAGGAGCTGCGCGAGTTCCTCATGCTGACCCGCGAGGAGCAGGTCGATCCGATCTCGCTGAAAGGTTCCTATGCCGGTGCCATGGGCCTGCCGCAGTTCATGCCGAGCAGCTTCCGCGCCTACGCGGTGGATTTCGATGGCGACGGCCATATCAACATCTGGAGCAATCCGACCGATGCCATCGGCAGCGTTGCCAGCTACTTCAAGCGCCATGGCTGGCAGGCCGGTGGCCAGGTGGCCAGCCGCGTCGAAGTCTCGGGCGAGCGCGTCGAGGAGGGCATGACCCAGGGGCTCGATCCGGTGAAGAACGTCGCCGAGCTGCGCGAGCTGGGCTGGACCAGCCAGGACGCGCTTGCCGAGGACGTACCGGTCACCGCATTTCGTCTGGAAGGCGCCGCAGGCGACGAATACTGGTTCGGTTTACCCAACTTCTACACCATCACCCGCTACAATCGCAGCGTGATGTACGCCATGGCGGTCAACCAACTGGCCGAGTTGCTGGTCGAAGCGCGGGGTAACTGATGAATCTGTCCAAACTGCTGCCACTGGCTGCGTGCATGAGCGCAGCCCTGTTGTTGGCCAGCTGTTCCTCCAATCGAGCGCCGCAGCCAGGCACCGCGCCGGGGCAATCGGCCGGCCTGTCCGGGCCGGACGACTTCAACCGTCCGCACAAGGACGGCGCGCCCTGGTGGGACGTCGACGTCTCGCGTATTCCCGATGCGATCCCCATGCCGCACTACGGCCCGGTCAAGGCGGCGCCCTATACGGTGTTCGGCAAGCAGTACTACCCGATCCAGGACGCGCGCCGCTACCAGGCCGTCGGCCCGGCCTCCTGGTACGGCACCAAGTTCCATGGGCAGGCCACCGCCAACGGCGAGACCTACGACCTGTACGGCATGACCGCCGCGCACAAGACCCTGCCGCTGCCGAGCTACGTGCGCGTCACCAACCTGGAGAATGGCAAGAGCGTGATCCTGCGGGTCAACGACCGTGGACCGTTCTACTCCGACCGCATCATCGACCTGTCCTTTGCCGCGGCGAAGAAGCTCGGTTATGCCGAGAAAGGCACCGCGCGGGTCAAGGTCGAGGGGATCGACCCGCACGAGTGGTGGGCGCAGCAGGGCCGTCCGGTGCCGATGGTGCTGGCCAACAACCAGCCGGCCAAGGCCGCCGTCGCGCCGCCGCTGGCCAAGCCCGCTCCCGTCGTCGAACAGTACGCACCGCCTCCTGCGCAGCACGCAGCGGCCGTGGTGCCTGTGCAGATCGACGCAAAAAAAAACGATTCACTCGGAGCCTCTGGCCTGTATCTCCAGGTTGGAGCCTTCGCCAATCCGGACGCTGCGGAGCTGCTCAAGGACAAGCTGAGCCAGACCACCAGTGTGCCGGTGTTCATCAGCTCAGTGGTGCGCGACCAGCAGATTCTGCACCGGGTTCGCCTGGGGCCGATCAGCAACCAGGGCGAGGCTGAGCAGCTGCAGAGCAGCGTCCGGGTCGCCAACCTCGGCCAACCGACGCTGGTACGCGGCGACTGATTCGACCCCGCAGGGCCTCGGCAGGCGCAAGCGCAATTCTTTCCGGGCCCAGGGGCACTAAACCGGCATTGGCCGGACTAACCCACGTGCTGTCATGATTGGCGGCCGGGGAAAGGCCCCTTCGGGGGCTGTTTCACAATCCACGCAACGATTTTCGAGAGACGGATGAACATCACCAGCTTCGCGCAACGTGCCTTTCTCCTCATGACCCTGTTGGTTTCGCCACTGGTCTGGGCCAGCCCGCAGGTCGTACCTGCACCGCCGCAACTGGCGGCCAGCGCCTATGTGCTGATGGATGCCGCCACCGGCCAGGTACTGGTGGGCGAGAACGGTGACCAGCGCCTGCCGCCCGCCAGCCTGACCAAACTGATGACCGCCTACATCGCCACCCTGGAAATTCGCAACGGCAAGATCGGCGAGAAGGACATGGTCACCATCAGCGAACACGCCTGGCGTACCGGCGGTGCCGGTTCGGGCGGTTCGACCATGTTCCTGCCGGTCAACAGCCAGGCCAGTGTCGACGACCTGCTGCACGGCATCATCATCCAGTCCGGCAACGACGCCAGCATCGCCCTGGCCGAGTACATCGCCGGCAGCGAAGATGCCTTCGCCGACATGATGAACGCCACCGCCGAGCGCCTCGGCATGAAGAACAGCCACTTCATGAACGCCACCGGCCTGCCGGACCCGCAGCACTACTCCAGTGCCCACGACATGGCGATCCTGGCCCGCGCGATCATCAACGAGGACGCCGACCACTATGCGATCTACTCGCAGAAGGAATTCCTCTGGAACAACATCAAGCAGCCCAACCGCAACCTGCTGCTGTGGCGCGACAAGACCGTCGACGGCCTGAAGACCGGCCACACCAACGAGGCCGGCTACTGCCTGGTGTCCTCCGCCGTGCGTGACGGTGCGCGCATGATCACCTCCGTGTTCGGCACCACCAGCGAGCAGGCGCGTGCCGCCGAAACCCAGAAGCTGCTGACCTACGGTTTCCGCTTCTTCGAGAGCCGCACCTTCTACCAGAAGGGCGCCGAGTTGGCCCAGGCCACCGTCTGGAAAGGCCAGGCCAGCCAGGTCAAGGCCGGTCTTGCCCAGGACCTGGCGCTGACCATGCCCAAGGGCCAGCTGGAGAAACTGCAAGCCAGCATGACCCTCAACCCGCAGCTGATCGCCCCGATCCAGCAGGGTGACGTGATCGGCAAGGTGGAGGTCAAGCTGGGTGACGAGGTCGTGCACAGCGCCGATCTGGTGGCTCTGCAGTCGGTCGAGGAGGCTGGCCTGTTCGGTCGCCTGTGGGACAGCATCCGCCTGTTCTTCTTCGGCCTGTTCAACTGATAGCTCCGGCCGCCCCCATGGGCGGCCCTTTTCTGGACGGGCCGCGAGCCCGCTGATGCCATGACCGATACCGACGTTCAACCGCCAAAAATCGAATTCCCCTGCGAGCGCTACCCGATCAAGGTGATCGGCACCGCAGGCGATGATTTCGCCGATCTGGTGATCGAGGTCATCCAGCGCCATGCCCCGGACCTGGATGCGTCCACCCTGGTGATGCGCGACAGCCGCAACGGCAATTTCCTCTCCGTGCAGGTGCTGATCACCGCGACCAGTGTCGCGCAGTTGCAGGCGATTCATGTCGACCTGCGTGCGACCGGCCGTGTGCACATGGTGCTCTGACCTCCATGCCTGAACTCGTTGTGCGTCACCTGGGGCTGGTCGAGTATCAGCCGACGCTGGAGGCCATGCGCCAGTTGACCCGTGAGCGCGATGAGCACACGGCGGATGAAATCTGGCTGTTGCAACATCCCAAGGTGTTCACCCAGGGCCAGGCCGGCAAGGCCGAGCATCTGCTGGCACCGGGGGATATCCCGGTGGTGCAGGTCGAGCGCGGCGGGCAGGTGACCTACCATGGTCCGGGGCAACTGGTCGCCTACCTGATGCTCGACCTGCGCCGTCTCGATCTGGGCGTGCGCGAGCTGGTCACGGCGATGGAGCAGAGCCTGGTCGAGCTGCTGGCCAGCTACGCCATCGAGGCCGCGCCCAAGGCCGATGCCCCGGGTGTCTACGTCGCCGGTGACAAGATCGCCTCACTGGGCCTGCGGGTCAGTCGTGGTTGTTCATTCCACGGCCTGGCGCTGAACGTCGACATGGACATGACGCCGTTCCTGCGCATCAACCCCTGTGGTTATGCCGGATTGAAGATGGTGCAGATGCGCGATCTGCTGGCTACCCCGCCGGCATTCGACGAGGTCGCGCAGCGACTGGAACAGGTGCTGCGCAAGCGCCTGGGCTACGCTGCCGCGTAGTGTTCGGTCAGGCATGAAAAAGGGACGCCGCGGCGTCCCTTTTTTCTTTCGTGCGGATCGCTCAGTTCAGATTGAGCGCCGGAATCAGGCTGCTGTCGACTTGCTGGCCCGGTACCGGAACGGGAGCGGCCAGGCCCAGGTTGTTCTTCTCGAACACCCGGTCAGCGCGGTAGCTGGAGCGCACCAGCGGGCCGGCGGCGACTTCCATGAAGCCCTTCTCCAGGCCGATGTCGCGCAAGCGATTGAACTCCTCCGGGCTGACCCAGCGCTGCACCTTGAGGTGGTTGCGGGTCGGCTGCAGGTACTGGCCGAGGGTGAGGATGTCCACGCCGATGGCGCGCAGGTCGTCCATGGTTTCCAGCACTTCCTCGTCGGTCTCGCCCAGGCCGAGCATCAGGCTGGTCTTGGTCAGTACGTCCGGGCGGTGCTTCTTGGCGTGCTCGAGGACCTTGAGGGTCTTCTCGTAGCCGGCGCGCGGGTCACGCACCACGTGCGTCAGGCGTTCGACCGTCTCGACGTTCTGCGCGAACACTTCCAGGCCGGAATCCACGACGCGTTCGATGGCCTGGTGATCGCCATCGAAGTCCGGCGTCAGGGCTTCGACCACGACCTGCGGGGTATTGGCCTTGATTGCCCGCACGCAGGCCGCGTAGTGACCGGCGCCGCCATCGTCGAGGTCGTCACGGTCCACCGAGGTCAGGACGATGTAGCGCAGTGCCATGAGCTCGACCGACTTGGCCGTGTTCTGGGGTTCTTCCAGATCCAGCCAGCCGTTGGGGTTGCCGGTATCCACCGCACAGAAGCGGCAGGCGCGGGTGCACACCGAGCCCATCAGCATGATGGTGGCGGTGCCGTTGGACCAGCACTCGCCCATGTTCGGGCAGTGCGATTCCTGGCACACGGTGCTCAGGCGATGTTCGCCGACGTTGCGCTTGACCGCCTCGAAGCGGCTGCCGCCCGGTGCCTTGACCCGCAGCCACTTGGGCTTGGGCTCGAAGACCTGGGGTTCGGCCGAGGCACGGCGCTTCTGACCATCCTTGATCGCGGTGATGCCTTGGGCAGTGCGGAATTTTTCGCCGCTGGCGACGGATTTGGGCGAGGAGGTATCGGACATCGGAAATCTGGGCTCCGGTAGAGGCTCCGTGGGGCGGGTGGCTTTTGGCCGCCCGCCAGTCTATCACAGAAGCTGTATGCAGACGCCGGGGCCGTCTGTCGACAAAGTGCCCTGTCGCGCCACGGCTGGCGCTGCGCTCAGCGTGCGCGCAGCTGTTGCAGCAGCTGGGTGTTGGGATAGCCGTCGGCCGGCCATTTCAGCTGCAGTTGCAGGGCACGAATCGCCTTGCGCGTGTTGGCGCCGATGATGCCGTCCGCCGGCCCCGGATCGAAACCGGCCTTGGCCAGCAGTTCCTGCAGCTCGATGCGTTCGCTGCGGCCGAGCTGGCGTTCGCCTCGGGGCCACTGTCCCTGGACGTCGCTGGGGCGCAGCAGGTTGTCCGCGAGCAGGCCGATGGCCAGGGCATAGGAGGTGGAGTTGTTGTACTTGAGAATGCTGCGGAAGTTATCCAGCAGGAGGAACGCCGGGCCGCTGTGGCCGGCCGGCAGTTGCAGGCTGGCGCGCGCGTTGGCGGCGGCACCGGTGGCCGACAGCGGGCGTACGCCCAGCTCGGCCCATTCGGTGAGGGTGCGGCGCTGCTCCGGATCGGCCAGGGCATAGTCGAAGCCGGCCGGCAGGTTGACCTCGAACCCCCAGGGCTGCCCGCGCTGCCAGCCGGAAGCCTGCAGGTAATGTGCGGCCGAGGCCAAGGCGTCGGTCGAGGAGTTCCACAGGTCGCGCTTGCCGTCCTTGTCGAAGTCCACGGCGTGCTGGTTGTAGGTCGTCGGCATGAACTGGGTCTGGCCCATGGCGCCGGCCCAGGAGCCGATCATGCGCTCGCCGGAGATGTCGCCGTTCTGCAGGATCTGCAGGGCGGCCAGCAACTGGACGCGCCAGAAGCCCTGGCGTCGCCCGTCATAGGCCAGTGTCGCCAGGGAGCGGATCACGCTGTGGCTGCCGATATTGTTGCCGAAGTTGCTTTCCAGGCCCCAGATGGCCACCAGTATCCGCGCGTCGACACCGTACTGTTGCTCGATGCGCTGCAGGACCAGGTTGTGTTGCGCCAGCAGGACGCGGCCGCGACCGATGCGGCTCGAGGACACGGCGCCATCGAGATACTCCCACACCGGGCGGGTGAACTCCGGCTGGCTGCTGTCGGCCTTGAGTACCGCCGGGTCGGGGGTGATGTCCGCGAACACCCGGTCGAACAAGGCCGCATCGATGCCGGCGGCCAGTGCTTCGCTACGCAGTGCCTGGCGCCAGTCGGCGAAGCTCGGAACCAGGCTTTCGCTGCGGGTCTGAGCGGTGCTCGGGGTGAGGGCGGTCGGGAGATTTTCGGCTGGAGCCTGGGCGCAGGCGGCCAGTAGCAGGAGAGGAAGCAGGGCCAGGGCGCGACGTGGAAACTGGTGTGGCATGTCTATCTCAGGGCATATAGGCAGGCCGTTACCTTAGCATGCTCGGGCCGCAGGCTGGGCTATCCATGAGCTGAACAACCCCATAAAGCAAGAAGCCTCCCAATTCTGGGAGGCTTCGCGGCGGTAACTGCCTTTGCCCTTCAGCGGTCGCTCCTGACGGGAGCGGAACAGGGGCTGGGCGACGATGGATTTGGCCTTGTTCGGCCGTTTGCCGTTCTTCTTGCTCATGCTGTATTTCTCCTGACTCGTCTGCGCCGATGCAGACGGCGCGGACTATGCGCCGCTGTACAGAGAATGTCCAGATGAGGAGGGCGGTATCCCGGGTTACAGGCTCAGGCGCTGGCCAGCCAGTTGCAGGCTCAGCAGCGCCAGGTTGCTCCAGGGATCGCCGGGCGCCTGGCCCTTGATCTGCGCGTCGATCTGCTGGGCCTGTTGCAGCAGCAGGCCCCAGCGCTTGCTGCTGTGGCGCTGCAGGGCCTTGGAAACCAGCGGGCGGCGCTTGTCCCAGACCGGTGGGCGGGCGCTGGAGAAGGCCTTGTCCAGGGGAATGCCCTGGCTGTGCTGGTGGGCGATGCTGGCGAGCAGGCGTATCTCGCGTGCCAGCGCCCAGAGAATCACCGGGGGCTCGACGCCTTCGCCGCGCAGCCCTTCGAGCACGCGCAGGGCATGCGCGGCGTCACCGGCGAGTGCGCAATCGATCAGGCCGAAGACGTCGAAGCGCGCGCTGTCGGCGACAGCGGCCTGGACGGTTTCGGCGTCCACCTGGTTGCCTTCGGCAAGCAGTTTGAGCTTCTCGACTTCCTGTGCAGCCGCCAGCAGGTTGCCTTCCACCCGCGCGGCGATCATTTCCACCGCGTCGGCACTGGCGCTCAGCCCGGCCTGAGCCAGACGCTGGCGCACCCACTGCGGTAGCTGGTTGGCATCCACCGGCCAGATCTGGATGAACTGGCAGGCCTGGCCGTCGATCAGCGCCTTGGCCCATTTGCTTTTCTGCGTGCTGCCATCGAGCTTGGGCAGGCTCAGCAGCAGCACGGTATCTTCCGGTGGGCGGGCGAGGTATTCGAGCAGGGCTGAGGCGCCCTTGTCGCCGGGCTTGCCCGAGGGCAGGCGCAGCTCCAGCAGGCGCTTCTCCGCGAACAGGGACAGGCTGGCGCCAGCCTGCAGCAGGTTGCCCCAGTCGAAGTTGGCTTCGGCGTTGAACACCTGGCGTTCGCCAAAACCCTGCTGACGGCAAGCCTGGCGGATGGCGTCAGCAGCCTCCTGGCAGAGCAGCGGCTCGTCGCCACTGATCACGTAGACAGGGGCGAGTGAACCCTGCAGGTGTTTGCCGAGTTGGGCGGGGGCAAGCTTCATCGCGCTGAGGTCATCGAGGCAGAAGGGCAGGGGGGGCTGCAGGCGCAGCCCCGGGGCCGTTACTGGGCCGGCAGTTCGATGGGCGATTGCTGCGGCGCGACCTGGCTTTCGCGGGCATTGCGCGCGGCTTCCAGCGCCTCGGCTTCTGCTTGGGCGCGGGCTTCGGCGGCCTGCTGCAGCTGGTCCAGCTGCGCCGGAGTGATCTGTTGCAGGCGCAGGCTGAGCTGCTGGAGCAGCTCGCGGCGCAGCTCGTTGCGCAGTTGCAGGGCTTCCTGGTCCGAACCGGTCAGGTTGTTGTCATCCTGCATGTAGTAGTTCTGCACTTCGACCTGATCGTTGCTGAGCAGCAGGTTGCGTGCGCCACGGATCTCATAGTCCAGTTTCATGGTCAGCTCGTACTCGGCGCTGCGGGCGCCGCCACTGAAGCTGGCCGTGCGACGATTCTCGGACTCGTTGACGAGAATCAGCTTGTAGGGTGCGCCCGGATGGACGTTGACGTCATTGTTCTCCAGAAGCTCGCGCAGTTCCTGCACGGTCTGGCCATAGGCGTTGCGAGCGCTGACGTCGAGTTCCTTGAGGGCGAACTGAACGTCGCCAGTGCCGCGCAGCTGGAAGCCACATGCGCTGAGCAGGCCGGCCAGGCCGATGATCAGCAGATTCCGTTTCATCATTCTCATATCCCCTTGGCGGATCAGGGCGCCAGCCGAAGTCTGGCGCCGAGCTTAATCAGTTGGCGACGATGTTGACCAGCTTGCCCGGTACCACGATGACCTTGCGGATGCTCAGGCCTTCGGTGAAGCGCAGCACGTTCTCGTTGGCACGTGCGGCTGCCTCGACCTCGTCGCGGCTGGCGCTGGCCGGTACCTCGATCTGCCCGCGCAGCTTGCCGTTGACCTGCACCACCAGAGTCAGGCTGTCCTGCACCAGGGCAGCCTCGTCGACCTGCGGCCACTGGGCATCGATCACCGCGTCGCCGTGACCGAGACGCTGCCACAGCTCGTGGCTGATGTGCGGGGTGATCGGCGCCAGCAGCAGGGTGACGACCTGCAGGCCTTCCTGCACCAGGGCACGATCCTGCTCGGTCGCGGTGGCGGCCTTTTCCAGCACGTTCATCAGGGTCATCACCTGGGCGACGGCGGTGTTGAACTTGTGGTGCTGGCCGATATCGTTGCTGGCCTGCTTGACCGCCAGGTGAATGGCGCGGCGCACGGCCTTCTGCTCGTCGCTCAGGGCGCTGATATCCAGCTGGCCCGGCAAGCCGGCACTGACGTGGGCCTGGGCCAGGCGCCAGACGCGGCGCAGGAAGCGGTTGGCACCCTCGACACCGGCGTCCGACCACTCGCAGCTCTGGTCGGGCGGCGAGGCGAACATCATGAACAGACGGCAGGTGTCGGCGCCGTACTGGTCGATCATGTCCTGCGGGTCGACACCGTTGTTCTTCGACTTGGACATCTTCTCGGTGCCGCCGATTTCCACCGGCAGGCCGTCGCTCTTCAGCTTGGCGCCGATGACCTTGGCCTTGGCGTCACGCTCGACCTCGACATCGGCCGGGTTGAACCAGTCCTTGCCGCCGTTCTCCAGGGTGCGGTAGTAGGTCTCGGCGACCACCATGCCCTGGGTCAGCAGGTTCTTGAACGGCTCGTTGGAGCTGACCAGGCCTTCGTCGCGCATCAGCTTGTGGAAGAAGCGCGCGTACAGCAGGTGGAGGATGGCGTGTTCGATACCGCCGATGTACTGATCCACCGGCAGCCAGTGATTGGCCGCGGCCGGGTCGACCATGCCGCCCTCGTAGTTCGGGCTGGCGTAGCGGGCGAAGTACCAGGAACTTTCCACGAAGGTGTCCATGGTGTCGGTTTCGCGCTTGGCCGGCGCACCGCATTTCGGGCAGGTGCAGCTGTAGAACTCGGGCATCTTCGCCAGGGGCGAGCCGGCGCCGTCCGGTACCACGTCTTCGGGCAGCACGACCGGCAGCTGGTCTTCCGGCACCGGTACGTCACCGCAGGCGTCGCAGTGGATGATCGGGATCGGGCAGCCCCAGTAGCGCTGGCGGCTGATGCCCCAGTCGCGCAGGCGGAACTGGGTCTTGCGTGCACCGTGCTCGCTGGCTTCCAGATCGCCGACGATGGCGTCGAAGGCGGCGCTGAAATCCTTGCCGTCGTACTTGCCGGAGTTGATGGTGGTCAGGCCGGCCTTGTCGCCGTACCAGTCCTGCCAGGTGCTGGCGTCGTAGTCCTTGCCTTCGCCGGCGTACACCTGACGGATCGGCAGGTCGTACTTGTTGGCGAATTCGAAGTCGCGCTCGTCATGGGCCGGCACGGCCATGACCGCGCCTTCGCCATAGCCCCACAGCACGTAGTTGGCGACGAACACCGGCAGCTTGTCGCCGGTCAGCGGGTGGATGACGAACTGGCCGGTGGCCAGGCCCTTCTTCTCCATGGTGGCCATGTCGGCCTCGGCCACGGAGCCGGCCTTGCACTCGGCGATGAAGGCCTGCAGCTCGGCACTGTTCTCGGCGGCGCGCTGCGCCAGCGGGTGCTCGGCGGCCACGGCCACGTAGGTGGCGCCCATCAGGGTGTCGGGGCGGGTCGAGTAGACTTTCAGCTGGCCAGCGCTGCCGATGCTGTCGACGTCGTAGTCGAAGGCGATGTCGGCACCGAAGCTCTTGCCGATCCAGTTGCGCTGCATGGTCTTGACCTGTTCGGGCCAGCCATCGAGCTCATCCAGGCTGCTTAGCAGCTCTTCGGCGTAAGCGGTGATCTTGAAGTAGTACATCGGGATTTCACGCTTCTCGATCAGCGCGCCCGAACGCCAGCCACGGCCGTCGATGACCTGCTCGTTGGCCAGCACGGTCTGGTCGACCGGGTCCCAGTTGACGGTGCCGTTCTTGCGGTAGATCACGCCCTTCTCGAACAGGCGGGTGAACAGCCACTGCTC
The DNA here is from genome assembly GCF_013357275.1 of Pseudomonas sp. BMW13. Taxonomy (NCBI): domain Bacteria; kingdom Pseudomonadati; phylum Pseudomonadota; class Gammaproteobacteria; order Pseudomonadales; family Pseudomonadaceae; genus Pseudomonas; species Pseudomonas sp. BMW13. The sequence goes on from NZ_SUKD01000002.1 coordinate 119,613, forward strand.
CCAGCGGTAGTAGTCCGGCTTGCAGGTGGTGACTTCACGCGTCCAGTCGATGGCCAGGCCCAGCGACTTGAGCTGGGACTTCATGTAGGCGATGTTCTCGTAGGTCCATTTGGCCGGCGCCACCTGGTTCTTCATCGCGGCGTTTTCCGCCGGCATGCCGAAGGCGTCCCAGCCCATCGGCTGCAGCACGTTCTTGCCCTGCATGCGCTGGTAGCGGGCGATCACGTCACCGATGGTGTAGTTGCGCACGTGGCCCATGTGTAGCTTGCCGCTGGGGTAAGGGAACATCGACAGGCAGTAGAAGGTGTCCTTGCCGGGCTGTTCGCTGACGACGAAGGAATTCTGCGCGTCCCAGTGGGACTGCGCGGCGGCTTCTATTTCACGGGGCGAGTACTGTTCGTGCATGGCTCTGGCGCTGAAGGAAAGGGACTTTCGGAAAACGTCGTAGCATACATGAGCGCCGTCTATCGAGGGAAACCCAGATTGTCCCGTGCTCGCCGTTTGTCGCGGCACCGCGCCGCTTGCATGGCCTTCGCTAAGCTTTGTTAAAGGCCCGCAATCGGTGGGGCTCGCGAGGTGTTCGATGGCTGATGCACGGCAAACGGAGCGGGGCGCCGGTCTCTATGAACGGTTGCTGCAGCGTCTCGCCCTGGCGCTGGAGGAGGCCGACACGGCCAGTCGTCTGCATGCCGAGCCGATGCGCGAGCTGGAACTCGATGGCCTCAGTCCGGCCGAACTGGAATTGATCCGTGCCTACCTCAACCGCGACCTGCACTGGCTGCGTGGCTGGCATGCGGCGGCCGAGGAACTGGCCCTGATCCAGCGGCAACCCATGCGCAGCGCCAAGTCCGCAGGCGGCAGGCCGCTGGGCAGGCTCAAGCCCATGGCGAAACGCCGTCAGGCACTGTGCTGCGCGCTCTGCGGTGCGCCGGTGAGCTGGCATCGGGGGCAGGATGCGCAGGCATGTCAGGCCTGTGGCTCGAAGCTGTTTCGTAGCGGCAACCCCCGCTAGCAGATGCCTGAGCGCGACCGCGCAAGCGCTGTGCGTCTCACTCGGCATCTCAGTGACCTGCTAGGCTTGGGCGCCCCGGAGGTGCCTGATGCCGATTCGCTACATCCTCAAACAATTGCTGATGCCGCCAGGCGTGCTGCTGCTGGCGATCCTGCTCGCCTGGTGGCTGCGCCGCAGGTTCCCGCGCCTGGCGACGCTGTGCTTCCTGTTCGGCTTTGGCGGGCTCTGGCTGATGAGCCTGCCCGCCGTCATGCAGTGGGGCGCCAGCCTGCTCGAGCGTGAACCCGTGCTGGCCGAGGCGCAGTGGTCAGGCTTGGCGCAGCGCGCCGATGCCATCGTCATCCTGGGCGCCGGGCGCGAGCAGAACGATCCCGGCTGGGGCGGTACCGACCAGCCGGGATTGATGGCGCTGGAGCGTCTGCGTTATGCCGCGCGCCTTGCCCGGGCCTCCGGCTTGCCGCTGGCCGCGAGCGGTGGTCTGCACTATGGCCAGCCGCCCAGCGAGGCGGCGTTGATGGCCGATTCGATGGCGCGCGATTACGGCCTGACCATCCGCTGGCTGGAGGAGGAAAGCCGTACCACCTGGGAGAATGCGCTGTTCAGTGCGCAGCTGCTGCAGCCGCAGGGCGTCCGCCGGGTCGTGCTGGTGACCCAGGCCTGGCACATGCCACGGGCGCGCTGGTGTTTCGAGCAGGCCGGCTTCGAGGTGATCACTGCGCCCATGGGCTATCTCAGCGCGGGTTACGCCCGGCCAATGGGCGGCTGGTTGCCCGAGTCACGCGTGATCTCGCAGAGCAGTCAGCTGCTCAACGAGACCATCGGTCTGTTCGCCTATCCGCTGGCCCATGGTCGTGACTGAGTGATGCGCGATCTTGCCGGCGCCGGCTTGTCAGCGATCTTGCGAGCACCTCGGCCGCACTGATCGCCCGCAAGCGGGCCCCTGCGAAGTGTCTCTACAGCGTTTTGGCCATGCGGCTGGCCAGCAGCGCCCAGCCGAGCAGCAGGGCGCAGAGAATGGCCAGCGGCCAGATGCGCCATTGCAGGTACGGGGTCAGCCCGCGCATCGGCAGGACCTCGCCGTACAGCACGCCGCGCTCGAACTGCGGCAGGCTGAACTGGATGCGGCCCTGCGGGTCGATCACCACGGTCATGCCGTTGTTGGTGGCGCGGATCATCCAGCGCCCGGCCTCCAGCGCCCGCATCTGTGCCATCTGCAGGTGCTGCAGCGGGCCGATGGAGGTGCCGAACCAGGCATCGTTGCTCACCGTCAGCAGGATGTCGCTGTCCGCCGCCAGTGCCGCCGCGAATTCCGGGTAGACCACTTCGTAGCAGATGAACGGTGCGATGCTGTACCCCTTGGCCAGCAGCGGCGGCTGCTCGGCCGGCCCGCGGGCGAAGTCGGACATGGGCAGGTCGAAGAATGCGATCAGCCCGCGCAGCAGATCCTGCAGCGGCACGTATTCGCCGAACGGCACCAGTTTCTGTTTCAGGTAGGTGCCCTGGGCGTCGCCCAGGCTGGTGATCGCGTTGTAGTAGCGCTGTTCGCCGCGTTCGTTGGACTGGCGCACCGGCACGCCGGTGATCAGCGCGCTCTGACGATCACGGGCGAAGCGATCCATCACGCCGATGTAGCCCTGGGCCAGGTCCTTGAGGACCGGGATGGCGGTTTCCGGCCAGACCAGCAGGTCCACCTGCTCCGCGCTGAAGCTGAGGTCGCGATACAGCGCCAGCTGTGCATTGAGCTGGGCGGGGTCCCACTTCATGTTCTGCTCGACGTTGCCCTGCACGGCCGCCACGCTGAGGCTGTTGCCGGAGGGGTAGGTCCAGCTGTGCCCCTGCAGTGACAGACCGGCCACCCAGGGCGCGATGAGCAGCGCCAGGGCGGCGATGTAGCGTGGCTTGTGCGGGCGCAGTCGCTCGAGGTTGACGATCAGGGCGGCGGAGAGCGCGATCAGGAAGGACGCCAGCCACACGCCGCCGACCGGGACCAGGCCGTTCAGCGGGCCGTCGAGCTGGCTGTAGCCTGCGTAGAGCCAGGGGAAGCCGGTGAGGAACCAGCCGCGAAACACTTCCTGAAGGACCCACAGTGCGGCGAATGCCAGGGCATCGGCCAGTGGTGCCTCGCTGCGCCGTAGCCAACGTGCCCAGAGTGCGGCGGTCAGGGCGAAGAACAGGCCCAGGCCGGCGACGAAACCCAGGGTGAGGATGCCGGCCAGGGCAGGCGAGGCGGCGCCGTAGTCATGGATGCTGACGTACACCCAGCTGGTGCCGGAGGCGAACAGACCGAAGCCGTAGGCCCAGCCGCGCAGCGCCGCCTGCTTCGGGCTCAGCTGGCGCAGCCCCAGGTAGAACAGGGCGATGGACAGCACGGCCAGCGGCCAGAGATCGAAGGGCGCCAGAGCCAGGGTGGTCAGGGCGCCGGCGCCACAGGCGAGCAGGTGGCCGGGCCAGCCCGGACGGGTGATCCATTGCAACATGAGCAGATCCTTGGATGCGGGGTGGCGCAAGGGTAGAGCGGAATCGAGGCGGGGGAAAGCGTTCGCCCTCTCCCGGCGGAGAGGGCGAGGGGTCAGCGACTGACCGGGGTTAGGCGCAGCAGGTGGATGCGCCGGCTGTCGGCGTTGAGCACGCGGAAGCGGAACTCGCCGATCTCGGTCACTTCGTTGCGCTTGGGCAGGTGGCCGAAGGCGTTCATCACCAGGCCGCCGACGGTGTCGTACTCGTCGTCGGAGAACTCGCTGTCGAAGGTTTCGTTGAAGCTGTCGATGGGCGTCAGGGCCTTGATCAGGTAGTCGCCGGACGGCAGTGGCTTGATGTAGCCGTCCTCTTCGACGTCATGCTCGTCCTCGATGTCGCCAACGATCTGTTCCAGTACGTCCTCGATGGTCACCAGGCCGGCGACGCCGCCGTATTCGTCGATCACCACGGCCATGTGGTTGTGGTTGGCGCGGAACTCGCGCAGCAGCACGTTGAGGCGCTTGGACTCGGGCACGAAGGTGGCCGGGCGCAGCAGGTCCTTGATGTTGAAGCTGGGCTGCTCGCCCTGCAGGATCAGCGGCAGCAGGTCCTTGGCCAGCAGGATGCCGATGACGTCGTCGAGGCTTTCGCCGATCACCGGGTAGCGCGAGTGCGCGGCGTCGATGATGGCAGGGAGGAATTCGCGGGGAGTCTGGCTGGCCTTGATGCTGATCATCTGCGAGCGCGGCACCATGATGTCGCGTACCTGCAGGTCGGCGACCTGAATGGCGCCTTCGACGATGGTCAGCGCCTCGCTGTCGAGCAATTTGTTCTGGTGGGCATCGCGCAGGACTTCCAGCAGTTCCTGGCGGTTTCTCGGCTCATGAGCAAAAGCCTGGGTCAGCTTGTTGAACCAGGACTTCTGCTCGTTGCTCGATCGGTCTTCGCTCATGGCGTTTTACTCGGGATCCTTATCAATAGGAGATTCGTCGTCCGCATACGGGTCGGCATGACCCAGTTCGGCGAGCAATTGTCGTTCCAGATCTTCCATCTCGAGGGCTTCATCTTCCTCGATGTGGTCATAGCCCAGCAGGTGCAGGCAGCCGTGGATCACCAGGTGGGCCCAGTGTGCCTCCGGCGTCTTGCCCTGTTCGGCCGCTTCGCGCTCGACCACCGGTACGCAGATCACCAGGTCGCCCAGCAGCGGGATGTCGAGAATGCCTTCCGGCACGTCGGCGGGGAAGGACAATACGTTGGTGGCGTAGTCCTTGTGTCGCCAGGTGTGGTTGAGTTCGCGGCCCTCGGCCTCGTCGACCAGGCGGATGGTCAGCTCGGAATCGGCCGTGCGCTGGCGCAGCGCCAGTTCGCACCACTGTCGCAGCAGGGCCGCGTCAGGATGCTGGCCGTCTGTGGCCAGCTGCAGATCCAGCTCAAGCATCCTTGCCCTCGGCCTTGCTCTGCTGGCGGGCATCGTGGCGCTCGTAGGCCTCGACGATGCGCTGCACCAGCGGGTGGCGGACCACGTCCTTGGGCAGGAAGTGGGTGAAGCTGATGCCGGGGACGTCGCGCAGCACTTCGATCACGTGCGCCAGGCCGCTCCTGGTGCCGCGTGGCAGATCGACCTGGGTGATGTCGCCGGTGATCACGGCAGTGGAGCCGAAACCGATACGGGTGAGGAACATCTTCATCTGCTCGACGGTGGTGTTCTGACTTTCGTCGAGAATGATGAAGCTATTGTTGAGCGTGCGCCCGCGCATGTAGGCCAGCGGGGCGATCTCGATCACCTGCTTTTCGATCAGCTTGGCCACGTGGTCGAAGCCGAGCATCTCGTACAGGGCGTCGTACAGCGGGCGCAGGTAGGGGTCGATCTTCTGCGCCAGATCGCCGGGCAGGAAGCCGAGCTTCTCGCCGGCTTCCACCGCCGGGCGCACCAGCAGGATGCGCCGCACCTGCTCGCGCTCCAGCGCGTCCACCGCGCAGGCCACGGCCAGGTAGGTCTTGCCGGTACCGGCGGGGCCGATGCCGAAGTTGATGTCGTTGTCGAGGATCGCCTTGACGTAGCGCTGCTGGTTGGCGCCACGCGGCTTGATCACGCCCTTGCGCGTGCGCAGGGTCACCTGTGGGGTGTTGCTCGGGTTGACCAGCTCCTCGACCCCGGACTCCTGCAGGTACAGGTGCACCAGGTCCGGCGACAGCTCGGTGGCCTTGGTTTCGCGGTACAGCTTGCGCAGCAGGGTTTCGGCGGCCAGGGTCTTGTCGGCGCTGCCGAGCATTTCGAACTGGTTGCCACGGTTGCGGATTTCCAGGCCGAGGCGTTCCTCGATCAGGCGCAGGTGCTCGTCGAACTGGCCGCAGAGATTGGCGAAACGGCGGGCCTCGAAGGGTTCGAGGGTGAAGCGATGGGGTTCTAGGGAGGCGTTCAAGGTGATGTTGTGATCGTCACTTGGCTGGGTAGTTGAAGGCAGCATAACGCTGGCTGCCCACAACGCAAAGTGTGGGCGAGCGCGACGTTAGTGGAGGGTCTCGGCGTCCAGCAGGGTGCCACGCAGCGAGTGCGGCAGGGCATCGTCGATGTGCACGTCGACGAACTGGCCGATCAGGCGCGGATTGTCGCAACGGAAATTGACGATACGATTCTGCTCGGTGCGGCCCTGGAGCATGCCCGGGTCCTTCTTCGAGTAATCGCTGACCAGGATGCGCTGCACCGTGCCGACCATGCGCCGGCTGTTCTCGAAACCGTTCTGGCTGATGCGGTGCTGGAGCAGGGCCAGGCGCTGTTTCTTCACCTCGTCCGGGGTGTCGTCGAGCAGGTCGGCGGCCGGCGTGCCGGGGCGCGAGCTGTAGATGAAGGAGAAGGAGAAGTCGAAGCCGACGTCATCGATCAGCTTCATGGTCTGCTCGAAATCCTTCTCGGTCTCGCCGGGGAAGCCGACGATGAAGTCCGAGCTGATCAGGATGTCCGGCACCGCTGCGCGCAGCTTGCGGATGCGCGACTTGTACTCCAGCGCGGTGTGGTTGCGCTTCATCGCCGCGAGGATGCGGTCGGAGCCGGACTGCACCGGCAGGTGCAGGTATTTGACCAGCTGCGGAATCTCGGCGTGGGCCTGGATGATCGCGTCGGAGAACTCCAGCGGGTGACTGGTGGTATAGCGGATGCGCTCGATGCCGTCGAGGGCGGCCACGGCATGCAGCAGTTCGGCGAAGTCGGCGATGCGACCATCCGGCGTCTCGCCGCGGTAGCCGTTGACGTTCTGCCCGAGCAGGGTGACTTCCTTGACGCCCTTGTCGGTGAGCTGGGTGATCTCCAGCAGCACGTCGGCCAGTGGCCGGCTGACTTCCTCGCCACGGGTGTAGGGCACCACGCAGAAGGTGCAGTACTTGCTGCAGCCTTCCATCACCGAGACGAACGCGCTGGGGCCGTCGACGCGCGGCTCGGGCAGGCGGTCGAACTTCTCGATCTCGGGGAAGCTGATGTCCACCTGGGCAGTCTTGGTCACGCGCGCGGCGTCGATCATTTCCGGCAGACGGTGCAGGGTCTGCGGGCCGAACACCACGTCGACATAGGGCGCGCGGTCGCGAATGGCGGCGCCTTCCTGGCTGGCCACGCAGCCGCCGACACCGATCACCAGGTCCGGGTTGGCTTGCTTCAGTTCGCGCCAGCGGCCGAGTTGGGAGAACACCTTGTCCTGGGCCTTCTCACGGATCGAGCAGGTATTGAGCAGGATCACGTCGGCTTCTTCGGGCTTTTCCGTAACCTCCAGGGCCTGATGCTCGCCCAGCAGGTCGACCATGCGCGAGCTGTCGTACTCGTTCATCTGGCAACCGTGGGTTTCGATATAGAGCTTCTTGGTCATGGCACTGTCTGGTTGGTTAAAAAATGACCGCGCATTATAGGGGAGAGGCAGGCAACAGGCTACAAGCGGCGAATGACTCCCGAGGCTCAGGTAGCCCGGATGCAATCCGCGGCGGATGTCCTGGGGCACTGCATTCACGGATTGCATCCGGGCTACGCTAGCTTGCAGCTTTCGGCCTTGTGCTATCCTGCGCGCCCCGTTTTTCCTGACTTCGAGTCTCCATGAGCAAGCGTGACCCCATCTACAAGGTGATTTTCCTCAACCAGGGCCAGGTGTACGAGATGTATGCCAAGCAGATCTTTCAGAGCGATCTGTGGGGCTTTCTGGAGGTGGAGGAGTTCGTCTTCGGCGAGCGTAGCCAACTGGTGGTCGACCCCAGCGAGGAGAAGCTCAAGGCGCAGTTCGAGGGCGTGGTGCGCAGCTTCGTGCCGATGCACGCGATCATCCGCATCGACGAGGTGGAGCGCCTGGGTACGGCGAAGATCAGCGAAGCCAAGGGTGGCGGCAACGTGATGCCGTTCCCCATGCCGATGCCGGACAAGTAACGGCAAGAAGGCAGCAAGCCATAAGTTGCAAGTGGGTTCGGTGTTGGCGTGGCTGTTACCTGGGACTTGCCGCTTGCGGCTGCTTTTTCAGGGCAGTGGCGAGAAGGGCGAGCGACCTTCGGCGGTCTGCAGTTCCAGCAGGTAGCTACGGAAGATCTGCCCCAGCACCTGGCTGGCGATTTCCAGCTCGTCGCGACGCATCTGCGCCGATACCAGGTCGGCGCTGTCCATGGCTTCGTCCGAGCCATTGACCGACGCCATCTTCAGGACGATATAGGCCTGCACGTTGTTGGCCGGTACGCCTTCGCCACGGAAGAACATGGTGCCCAGGCGCAGTTGCGCTTCGGCGTGGCCCTGCAGCGACGCCCGCTCGAACCAGGTCAGCGCCTGCTTGAGGTCACGCGGGGTGCGCTTGCCATCGTAGTAGTACTCGCCGAGCTCGAAGGCTGCCTGCATATCGCCGCCACGCGCCATCTCCTGGCAGTTCGCCAGGGCATCGGGCATATCGTCGGGGGTGGCGTTCAGGGCGCAACTGCCGGTTGCGGGAATCAGCAGGGAGTTGCCGCCTGCGGATGCAAACAGCGGGAGGAAAAGCAACAGGCAGCCCAGTGACAGGGTGCGGCCGGTGCGGTTCATCTGGATAACGGGACCTCGGCAGTTCAGGGCGGGAGACATGCCCGGTCGACGCGATGCGTGCCGACCGGCGCATTATGGAATAAACCGCCCGCTTGTTACAAAGCCTGTTTCGTCGCACTTCCCGGCAGGCTCAGCAGCAACCAGGCCAGCAGCGGATAGGCCAGTGCGAGCAGCACGTGGAACAGGTCCACGCGCAGCAGCGGGCCGATCTTGCCCGTGCTGCCCACTCCGATGCCGGCGAGCAGGAACAGGCCCACGACACCGACGGCGGCGAGCAGTGCGCGGCGCTGCGGCCATTGCATGGCGCCCGCATAGAGAATCAGCACCAGGGTGAGCAGATTCAGCGCCAGGCGGTAGTCCTCGAGGTAGCCGAGCTGGCGGAACAGCTCGAAGAAGGCGCACAGTCCAAGCAGGATGCGCCCCCAGTTCGGTCGGCTCCAGGCCCAGCCACGGCCCAGCGCCAGTGCCGCAGCGCCCAGCAGTGGCAGACCGAGGAAGGCACTGGCCTGGCTCAGCCACAGGTGTGCGCCTTGCCAGCTCGGGTCGAAGCCGTAGCGCACCACGCCGACGCTGGCGGCCGCCGCCGGCAACAGGAAGCCCAGCAGTGCACAGAACAGTGCCGGCTGATCGCCTTCGCCATGACGCCCGCGTGCCCGGCCGATGAGCCAGGCGCACGTGGCGCAGGCGATGGCCAGCAGGGCATCGCTGCAGGCGGTGCTGTACTGCATCAGGCTTTTTTCAGTTCGGCGAAGGCGCGTTCGGCCGCAGCGAAGGTGATCTCCAGTTCCTTGTCGCCATGGGCGATCGAGGTGAAGCCGGCTTCGAAGGCGCTTGGCGCCAGGTACACGCCACCCTCGAGCATGAGGTGGAAGAAGCGGTTGAAGCGCGCGCTGTCGCTGGCCATCACGTCGGCGAAGGTGACGATGTCGTCGGCGCCGCTGAAGTACAGGCCGAACATGGCGCCTGCCTGCGTGGTGACGAACGGAATGCCGGCGGCATCGGCGCGCTCCTGCAGGCCGGCGAGCATGCGCGAGGTGTAGTCGCTCAGCTCGGCGTGGAAGCCCGGGCGGCTGATCAGCTTGAGGGTGGTCAGGCCGGCGGCCATGGCCAGCGGGTTACCCGACAGTGTGCCGGCCTGGTAGACCGGGCCGAGCGGGGCGATGCATTCCATGATCGCGCGCTTGCCGCCGAAGCAGCCGACCGGCATGCCGCCGCCGATGATCTTGCCGAAGGTGGTCAGGTCGGGGTCGACGCCGTAGTGCGCCTGGGCGCCGCCGAGGGCGACGCGGAAGCCGGTCATCACTTCGTCGAAGATCAGCACCACGCCGTGCTTGTCGCACTGCTCGCGCAGGCCCTGGAGGAAGCCCGGCGCCGGCGGTACGCAGTTCATGTTGCCAGCCACCGGCTCGACGATGATGCACGCCACTTCGTTGCCGACCTGGGCCAGGCACTCGGCCACGGCGTCGATGTCGTTGAAGGGCAGGGTTAGGGTGTGCTTGGCGAAGGCCGCCGGTACGCCGGCGGAGTTCGGCACGCCCTGGGTCAGGGCGCCGGAGCCGGCCTTGACCAGCAGGCTGTCGGAGTGACCGTGGTAGCAGCCCTCGAACTTGATGATGCTGTCGCGGCCGGTGTAGCCACGGGCCAGGCGGATGGCGCTCATGGTCGCCTCGGTGCCGGAGCTGACCATGCGCACCATCTCCATCGACGGCACCAGGCCGCAGACCAGCTCGGCCATCTCGGTCTCGAGCGCGGTCGGTGCGCCGTAGGAGAGGCCGTGGTCGAGCTGGCGACGGACCGAGTCGAGCACCTCGGGATGGCTGTGGCCGAGGATCATCGGGCCCCAGGAGCCGACGTAGTCGACGTAGCGCTTGTCGTCTTCATCGACCACGTACGCGCCTTCGGCATGCTTGAAGAACAGCGGGGTGCCGCCGACGCTGCGGAAGGCGCGTACCGGCGAATTGACGCCGCCGGGGATGTGCTTCTGGGCGTTGGCGAAGAGGATCTCGGAGCGGGACATGACGGGTTCTCTCTGCAAAAGGGTCAATCGAACAGCGCCGCGAAGGCGCGGGCGCGGTCTTCCACCTCGGAGGCGGAGTCCGCAGCGAACAGGGCGTGGATCACGGCGACCATGCTGGCGCCACGGGCGATCAGGCCGGGGGCGGTGTCCAGGCTCACGCCACCGATGGCGACGATGGGCCGGTCGAAGCGCGCACTGGCCTGATCCAGCAGCTCCACGGTGGCGGCAGGGGCACCGGGTTTGGTGTTGGAGTTGAAGAAACGTCCGAAGGCGATGTAGCTGGCGCCCTCGGCTACGGCGCGCTCGGCCAGCTCCAGCTGGGCATGGCAGGTGCCGCCGAGCACGCAGTCGCCGCCCAGGCGGGCACGGGCCGCGGCCAGCGAACCGTCGCCCTGTCCCAGGTGCAGGCCCACGCCCAGGCGTGCGGCCAGCTCCAGGTCGTCGTTGATGATCAGCATGGCGTCGTGGTGCCGGCACAGCTCGGCCAGCGCCTGGGCCTCATCGAAACGGCGGGCGTCGTCGCCGGACTTGTCGCGGTACTGCAGCAGGCGCGCGCCACCGCGCAAGGCCGCCTCGGCGTAGGGCAGCAGCCTGCCGCCGGCCAGCAACGGGGTGTCGGTGATGGCGTAAAGGCCGCGCAAGGTCATGCGCCGAAGTCCAGGGGCAGGCGGCGCGGCACGTACTGGCCGTGACCCGGTTGTTCGGCGTCGCGCAGGGTGCGCCAGGTGTAGTCGAGGGCGCTGCGCACGGCGCTGACCAGTTCCTCGCCCAGGGCCAGGCGGCCCGCGAGCGTGCTGGCCAGGGTGCAGCCGGAACCGTGGTAGCTGCCGGGCAGGCGGGCGCAGGTGAAGGTGTGGCGGCTGCCATCGCGGCTGTACAGGCGGTTGTGCACCTCGGCTTCGTCGCCGTGGCCGCCGGTGATCAGCAGGTGTTCGATGAAGGGCAGCAGCTTGTCGGCGCACGCGTCGGCGCTGCCGTCTGGCAGTTCGGCCAGGATACGGGCTTCCGGCAGGTTCGGTGTGGCGATGGTGGACACGGCGAACAGCCGCTCGCGCATGGCGTAGCCGACGTCGTCCCTGCCCAGCGAACCGCCGCCGCCGGCACGCAGCACCGGGTCGCAGACCAGCGGTACGCCGGGCAGCTGGCTCATCACCTCGAGCACGGTATCGACCATCTCCACCGAACCGAGCATGCCCAGCTTGACTGCCGCGACCGGCAGGTCGGCGATCACGGCGCGGGCCTGGGCCAGCACCCAGTCGCGGTCGAGCACGCGGAAGTCGCTGACATTGACCGTGTCCTGCACGGTCAGCGCGGTTACCGTCGGGGCGGCGTGGCAACCCTGGGCGAGCAGGGCTTCGATATCGGCCTGCAGGCCGGCACCACCGCTGGGGTCGTGGCCGGACATGCAGAGCACTACGGGGCGGGAGTTTGGCGTTTTCATGGTGCGCGAGCTTATCACTAACCAGGCTCAGACGGCTGCACGGCATGCCTGGCGTTAGCCTTTCTGATTCTCGTCTGTATTGGCGTTCGCCTGCCTGGAAGTGGCATCATGCGCGGTCCTGCCGCCTTGCCCGATTGCTGCCGATGCCTCTGCGTACCTGCCTGATCATGATGACCGCCCTGGCGGTGATCACCGATAACCTGATCATCCCGTTCTACCCACAGTATTTCGCCGAGCGCTTCGGCAATCCGCCGGAACAGTACGTCGGCCTCTACCTGGCCGTGGTCAGCCTGGTGGTGATGGCGGTGTTTCCGCTCTGGGCGCGCCTGGCCAAGCGCGTGCACCCGGTGCGGATCCTGATCAGCGCGCAGTTCATGGCCGGCAGCCTCACCGCTGCCTGCTACTTCATCGACTCGCTGCCGCTGTTCTGGGTGGTGTCGCTGGTGATGGTGCTGTTCAAGGGCAGCTACCTGCTGATGTACCCCTACGTGATGAGCCTGCAGCAGCAGGACAATCACACGCAGACCATCGGCACGCTGTCGGTGGTGGTGCACTTCGGTGCCATTCTCGGTGCCGCGCTGGGTGGCCTGGTCCTGCAGGTCATGAACATCGGCGACGTGTTCCTGGTGATGGCGGCCGGCGATTTCATCCAGATGGCCATCTGCATGCACCTGGTGCGCGGCTATCTGCCCGCGCCCGGCGAGCAGCCTGCGAGCGACGAGGCGCCGGTGCGTAACACGGCGCGCAGCCTGCCCGCCATCTACCGGCTGTGCGTGGTGATGCTGCTGTTCTACTGCGTGGGTTACATCACTCGCCCGTTCTTCGCCGTGTACTGGCAGCAGGTGGCGCACTGGAACAGCGAGATGGCCGCTGGCTTCGTCTATTCGCTGCCGGGAGCGGTGGCCGTGCTGGCACTGTGGTGGGGACGTCGTGCTACCCGGCAGGGCAACACCCGTGACGGCATCCTCGCCGGCCTGCTGCTGGGCGCCGTCGCCACCTTCATCCAGGGCTTCGCCGACCAGTGGCTGATCCTGCTCGGGCGGGTGCTGTTCGGCTGGGCGCTGTATCAGGTCACGGTGCGCCTCGATGCGCTGCTGTTCGAGCTGAGCTCGCCGGAGCACTACGCGGTGGACTTCAGCAAGATCAACATCTTCCAGTGCCTGGGCAACATGGGCTCGGCCTACGGTGCCGGCCTGCTGGTCAGTCATTACGGCCAGGTCGTGCCGTTCTGGGTGGGGGCGGCCGGCCTGGTGCTGACGGCTGCGCTGTTCCCCTTGCTGGTGCGCAAGCCCGGCACGGCGTGAGACTTCAGTGGCGAATGATAATTTGATGCATATGCGTATCGATGATTAAATTCGCCCCTCTTTATCTCATGTCGCCCGGATTCGTCGCGATGCCCGACCTTCACCCCCTGTTCGATGTGACCGTGCGCAGCCTGGCGGGGACTTCGTCGTGCTGAAGCTGCGTGATATCGAAGTCCGCCGTGGCGAGCGGGTGACCCTGGCCCTGGACGAGCTGCACCTCGAGGGTGATCGCTTTACCGTGATCCTCGGCCACAACGGCTCGGGCAAATCCACCCTGATGAACCTGCTGGCGCGTCAGCTGGAGCCGACGCGTGGCAGCCTGCAGCTCGACGATCAGCCCCTGTCGCGTTTCTCCGCCCGTGACTTCGCCCGGCGCGTGGCGTTCCTGCCGCAACACCTGCCGGACGTCGCCGGGCTGACCGTACGCGAGCTGGTGCGCCTGGGACGCTTCCCCTGGCGTGGCCTGCTCGGCCGCTGGCGCGCCGAGGACCATGCGGCGGTCGATCAGGCACTGGCGCAGACCGATGTCGCCCACTACGCCGAGCAGCTGGCCGACGGCCTGTCCGGTGGCGAGCGGCAGCGGGCCTGGATCGCCATGCTGCTGGCCCAGCATTCGCCGCTGCTGCTGCTCGACGAGCCGACCTCGGCGCTGGACCTGGCCCACCAGTACGAGCTGATGGGCCTGCTGCGCCAGCTCAACCGCGACAGCGGTCGTGGCATCGTCGCCATCCTGCATGACATCAACCTCACCGCACGGCATGCCGACCGGGTGATCGCGCTGAAACAGGGGCGCATCTTCTTCGATGGCAGCCCGGACGAGCTGCTCGACGGGCCGCTGCTCAGCCAGCTCTACGACATCGACATCGAACTGATCGAGCAGCCCGGCGGCGCCCGCAAGATTGCCGTGGTGGCCTGAACGTGGCGGCAGTTTCGGCGCCGGCACGCCACGTTCTGACACTGCTCGCGCTGCTGCCGCTGATGCTGGTGCACCTGTGGCTGGCGGCCGAGGTCGCTCCGCTGGAGCTGTGGGCGCTGCTGGGCGCGCCGGCGCAGAGCTTCGCGTTCCTCCAGCTGCAGCTGTCGGCGTTGCCCAGGCTGAGCATGGCGTTGCTGACGGGCGCCGCGCTGGGCCTGTCCGGCAGCCTGTTGCAGCAGATCACGCAGAATCGCCTGGTGTCGCCGATGACCATTGGCGCCTCGTCCGGCGCCTGGCTGGGGCTGGTCCTGGCCACGCTGCTGCTGCCCGCCTTCGCCGCCGAGCAGGGGCAGTGGGCGGCCCTCGGCGGTGCCCTGGTGGCCGTCGGCCTGGTGCTGCTGATCGCCGGTCGCAGCGGTATCGGCGGCCTGCCGCTGGTGCTCGGCGGCATGGCGATGAACCTGCTGCTGGGGGCGCTGGCAGCGGGGCTGGTGCTGATCAACAACCAGTACACCCAGGGCCTGTTCGTCTGGGGTGCGGGTGACTTGGCGCAGATCGACTGGCACTGGGTGCAATGGCTGTGGCCCAAGTTGCTGCTGGCGCTGCCCGTGCTGGTCCTGGCGCCGCGTCCGCTGAGCCTGCTGCAGCTGGGTGGCGACGCCGCCCAGGCGCGCGGTCTGGCGCTGTGGCCGGTGATGCTGGCGCTGTTCCTGGCGGCGCTGTGGCTGTGCTCGGTGTCGATCACGGCGGTCGGCCTGATCGGCTTCATCGGCCTGCTCACGCCCAACCTGGCGCGCCTGCTCGGTGCCCGCAGTGCACGCGACGAACTGCTCTACAGCACCTTGCTCGGCGCCTTGTTGCTGCTCGCCACCGACGTACTGGCGCTGCTGGCCAATTATATCGGCGGCCAGCTGGTGCCCAGCGGTGCGGCTGCTGCGCTGATCGGGGCGCCGGTGTTGCTGTGGATGGCCCGTCGGCACCTGGCGGCCGAAGACCCGCACGGCCTGCAGTTGCCGGCCGGGGCCGAGCGCTTCGGCTGGCGCAGCGCGCTGTGGGTGGCGGCGTTCGCCCTGCTGGCGCTGACGCTGGCACTGGGGCTGGCCCGTGGCCTGGACGGCTGGCGTCTGCAGTGGCCGTCGGCGCTGGTCTGGTCGCTGCGCTGGCCGCGTGTGCTGACCGCCGCGTCGGCGGGGGCGGGCCTGGCGATATCCGGCCTGCTGCTGCAGCGCCTGCTGCGCAACCCGCTGGCCAGCCCGGACATCCTCGGGCTGTCGGCCGGCGCCACCCTGGCAGTGATGGTGGCGCTGATGCTGTTCGGCGGCGGTGTGCTCGGCGCCGTGGCCCCGCTGGCGGCCTTCCTCGGCAGCCTGGCGGTGCTGATCGTGCTGATGCTGCTCGGCCGACGGCATCGCTACTCCCCGGCGTTGATGGCGCTGCTGGGCATCTCCCTCGGTGCGCTGCTCAATGCCGCGCTGCAGTTCGTGCTGGCCAAGGGCTCGGGGGACTCCTTCGCGCTGCTGGGCTGGCTGGCCGGCTCCACCTACCGCTCCACGCCCGCGCAGGCGCTGTGGCTGAGCGCCGGTGTGCTGTTGCTGGGCGGCCTGGCCGCACTGTTCCAGCGCGCCTTGACGCTGATCGGGATCGGCGATGGCGTGGCGGCCAGCCGTGGCCTGGACGTGCCGCGCGTGCGCCTGGCGCTGCTGGTCCTGGTGGCGCTGCTCTGCGCGCTGGTCACCAGCCTGCTCGGGCCGGTGGCCTTTCTCGGCCTGCTGGCGCCGCACATCGCCGTGCTGCTCGGGGCGCGGCGGGTGCTGCCGCAACTGCTGCTGGCGGCGGCGCTGGGCGCGGTGCTGATGCTGCTGGCGGACTGGGCCGGGCGCACGCTGATCTTCCCGTTGCAGATTCCGGTGGGCATCGTCGCCTCGGTACTGTGCGGCGCTTACTTCGTGTACCTGCTGATTCGCGGGAGGCTGGCATGAGAGCCGGATTGTTCGGTCTGCTGCTGCTCTGGCTGACGCCCCTGTGGGCCCAGGATGCGCCGCGGGTCGCGGCG
This sequence comes from Pseudomonas sp. BMW13, assembly GCF_013357275.1. Lineage (NCBI taxonomy): Bacteria > Pseudomonadati > Pseudomonadota > Gammaproteobacteria > Pseudomonadales > Pseudomonadaceae > Pseudomonas > Pseudomonas sp. BMW13. Next base: position 135,848 of record NZ_SUKD01000002.1, read on the forward strand.
CTGAGCTGGGAGGCGGCGGAGCACCTGCTGATGCTCGACGTCACGCCGCTGACCGTCGCCGATGCCGGCGACTATCGCACCTGGGTGGTACGGCCGACCCTGCCGGATGGCGTGCCGTCGGCCGGCTCGCGTCTGGAGCCGAATCTCGAGTTGCTGGCCGAGCTGCAGCCACAGCTGATCGTCATCGCCCCCCAGCTCGAAGACATCCGTCCGTTGCTCGAACGCATCGCGCCAGTGCAGCTGTACCCGGGCTTCGGCCAGCAGCACGACAACCAGCAGGCGCAGCGCGAAGCATTCCTCGACCTGGCGCGTGTCCTTGGGCGTGAGGCGCTGGCCAGGCGCCGCCTGCAGGCGATGGATGCCGAGCTGGTGCAGCTGCGTGAGCGGCTGCAGACACATTTCGCGGGGCAACTGCCGGCGGTGACGGTGATTCGCTTCTCCTCGCCGACGGCCGCCTTCATCAACGGTCCCAATTCCATGCCGCAGCATGCGCTGACGCTGCTCGGCCTGCAGCCGGCGCTGCAGCTGGAGCCCAGCCCCTGGGGCATCACCCAGGTGCCCATCACCACGCTGGGGCATATCGAGCGCGGCGTGGTCCTGCACATCGAGCCCTTCGCCCAGGAGGCGCAACTGTTCGCGTCGCCGCTGTGGCAGGCGATGCCTTTCGTGCGCGGCGGACGCTTCGCCGCGATGCCCTCGACCTGGACCTACGGTGGGGTGTTTTCCCTGCAGTACCTGGCCGAATCCATCGGTGGGACATTGCTTAAACTGCCTGCCGAATCTGGCAAATAGCCTCGACAGTCCCTAGAGTAGGGCGATTCGAATATAAGTCTGCCCTGCGTGGCGATATCGATCATGGGCTGATGGGAGTCCGATATCGTTCGACAGGTGTTAGTGGAGTCGTATGTCCCGGCTGCTCGCGCTCGTCATGAGCCTCGTTTTTTCCTCGCTCGTGGGCGCTGTCACCTTCGACGAACAGGTGCGTGCCCTGCCGCTGGGGCAGAGCATGTACGTCTTCGAAGACGTGCGCGGTGATGCCAGCATCGACGACGTTTCCTCGCAGGCGGTGCAGGGCAGTTTTCGCCTGCATGACAAGCCCGTGCTCAATGCCGGCTATTCGCGCTCGGTGTTCTGGTTGCGCCTGGACCTGCAGTACCTGCCCCGGCAGGAGCAGGGCGCGCGCAGCTGGCTGCTGGAGCTGGCCTACCCGCCGCTCGACCATCTGGAACTCTACCTGCCCGACGACAGCGGCAGTTTCGCCCTGGCCCAGCGCACCGGCGACGCACTGCCGTTCGACAGCCGGCAGATTCGTCAGAACAACTACCTGTTCGAGCTGAGCCTCGAACCGGGGCAGACCAAGCGCATCTACCTGCGCCTGGAGAGCCAGGGCTCGATCCAGGCGCCGCTGACCCTGTGGTCGCCCAATGCCTATCTGGAAGAGCAGCCCGGGCGCATCTACGTGCTCGGCATCATCTACGGCGTGCTGCTGGTGATGCTGGTGTACAACCTGTTCATCTTCCTCAGCGTGCGCGACACCAGCTACCTCTACTACATCCTCTACATCGCCTCGTTCGGCCTGTACCAGATCTCGGTCAACGGTGCCGGCATCGAGTACTTCTGGCCCGACAGCCCCTGGTGGGCGAATGCCGCGACGCCATTTCTGATCGGCTCCGCCGCGCTGTTCGGCTGTCAGTTCGCCCGCAGTTTCCTGCACACCGCCGAGCACAGCCCGTGGGTCGACCGCCTGCTGCTGGTACTCATGGCCAGTGGTGCCGCAGTCATGATCCTGGCGCTGTGCATCAGCTACGCCACGGCCCTGCGCCTGGCCACCTACCTGGCCCTGCTGTTCACCGTGGTGATCTTCGCTGCCGGCATCCTGGCCTGGCTGCGCGGCATGCGTGTGGCGCGCTACTTCATCTTCGCCTGGACCGCCTTCCTCGTCGGCGGCATCGTCAACACCCTGATGGTGCTGGGCTATGTGCCCAACGTCTTTCTCACCATGTACGCCAGCCAGATCGGCTCTGCGCTGGAGGTCGGCCTGTTGTCGCTGGCGCTGGCCGACCGCATCAACGCGATGAAGGAAGAGCGCACGCGCATCCTGCAGGAGGCCGGGCGCAAGCTGGAGGCGCTGAACCAGGAGCTGGCGGACAGCAACCGCTTCAAGGACGAATTCCTCGCTACCGTCACCCATGAGCTGCGTACGCCGATGAATGGCGTGATCGGCTCGCTGGAGCTGATGCAGACGGTGAAGATGGACGTCGAACTGGAGCAGTACCAGAAGACGGCTGCTGCCTCGGCGCGCGACATGATGCGCATGGTCAACGACATCCTCGCCCTCACCGAACTGCAGGCCGGCAAGCTTTACCCCCGGCGCGACGCCTTCAGCCTGCGCGGGCTGCTCGACGGGCTGTGCGCCCAGTACGCCCCCCGCGCCGAGGACAAGGGGCTGAGTTTCACCCTGGAGCTGGATGACAGCCTGCCGGACACCCTCGAAGGGGACGCCGCCAAGCTGGCGCAGGCGCTGGGCTACCTGCTGGACAACGCCATCAAGTTCACCAGCGAGGGCGGCGTGACCCTGGAGGTCGGCCGGGCCGGCAGCATTGGCAGCAACCTGCCGCTCAGTGTGGTGGTCAGCGACAGCGGGATCGGCTTCGCCCATGTCGAGGGGGACCTCTACCAGCGTTTCCACCAACTCGACGGCTCCATGACCCGTAAATATGGCGGTCTCGGCATTGGCCTGGCGATCTGCCGGCACCTGGTCGACCTGCTCGGCGGCAGCCTTAGCCACGAGTCGCAACCCGGCGTTGGCAGCCGCTTTCGCCTCAACGTGCCGCTGACCTTGCCCGAGCAGCCTGTCACGCCGGTCGCCCGTTTGCCGCGCCAGTCGAGTGGCACGGTGCAGCGCCAGGCGCAGCAGTGCACGGTGCTGATCGTCGAGGACAACGCGATCAACCAGCTGGTGACACGCGGCATGCTGCTCAAGCTCGGCTACCGCGTGCGCACGGCCGACAACGGCGCGGAGGCCTTGACGCTGCTGCGCGAAGAGTCCGTGGATGCCGTGCTGCTGGATTGCCAGATGCCGGTCATGGACGGCTTCGCCACGTGCCGGGCGATCCGCGCCCTGCCTGGCTGCGCCGAGGTGCCGGTGCTGGCGATAACGGCGCACAGCCATAGCGGCGATCGCGAACGCTGCCTGGCCGCCGGCATGAGCGACTACCTGGCCAAGCCGGTCAAATTCGAGGAACTGCGCGTGCTGCTGCACGACTGGGTGCTGTGCCGCCCGGCGGCAGTTTCCGGCGGCTCCGCGCCGCTCTGAGGGCCACTCGGGTGCCGTCCTGTCCGGCGCCGCCTGGTGAGGCGGGTGCTCCCGCTCTGTTCCCTTCTTCGCGGCAGGCGCTGCTGACTGCGGGGCTGACGAGCCGCCACTTGCTTCCCGGTTCGTCCGCAGATTTGGCCGGATCACCCCTTTAGCCATGATCTGAATCCTGATTCACTGGGAAAAAGTGAATCAGGATTCAGATCATGGCCTATCGCACCACCGAAGCCCGACTGGACCGCGACCAGGCGCAGCGCCAGCTCATCCTCGCCTGTGCCCTGCAGCGGGTCAGCGCCGGTGGTTTTGCCGCGCTGACCATGCAGGCGCTGGCCGAGGATGTCGGTATCGCCACCGGCAGCCTGTACCGCCATTTCCGCAGCAAGGGCGAGCTGGCCGCGGAAGTCTTCGCCAGCGCCAGCCAGCGCGAGGTCGATGCCTTGGCCAGCGCCCTGCGCGGCACGGGTAGCGCGACGCAGCGTCTGCGCCTCGGCCTCGAGCAGTTCGCTGCCCGTGCCTGGCACAGCCGGCGCCTGGCCTTTGCCCTGATCGCCGAACCGGTCGACCCGGAGGTCGACGAGCAGCGCCTGCTCTACCGCGAGGCCTATGCCGAGCTGTTCAGCGAGCTGCTCGAAGAGGGGGTTCGCGTCGGCGAGTTTCGCGTCGAACGGATCGGCCTGGTGGCAGCCTGCCTGGTTGGCGCCATCGCCGAAGCCCTGGTCGGACCGCTGTCTCCGCCAGCCCGCGCCGCCCGCGAAGCCGGACAACCCACACTGGAACTGGCGCAGGTCAGCGCCGGCCTTGCCACCTTCTGTCTGCGCGCCGTCGGCGCCGAGGAGCCCACGCGATGAAACCCAGCCTGCACGCCGAAACCCACGAGGTGTTCAACCAGGTACCGAGCCTGGACGGCGCCAATCTCTACCGCCTCGACCTGCCGCTGCAGGAGTGGATTCGGCGCTACGACGGCGGCTGGGCGGACGAGCGCCTGAGTGCCTACGGCGCCCTGGCCGGTGGCGCGCTGATGCAGGCGGGGTTCCTCGCCAACGAGAACAAGCCGGTGTTCAAGAGCCATGACCGCTATGGCAACCGCATCGACCTGATCGAGTTCCACCCGGCCTATCATGAGCTGATGCGCACGGCCATCGAGCATGGCCTGCCGTCGCTGCCCTGGACCGATCCCCGGGCTGGCGCCCATGTCGCCCGTGCCGGTCTCACCTACCTGCACAGCCAGGCCGAGGCCGCCAGCGGTTGTCCGCTGACCATGACCTTCGCCGCCGTGCCGGCCATCAGCCTGCAGGCCAACGTCGCCGAGCAGTGGCTGCCGAAGATCCTCGCGACCGAGTACGACCCGCGCAACCTGCCGATGGAGCAGAAGAGCGGCGTCACCATCGGCATGGCCATGACCGAGAAACAGGGCGGCACCGACGTGCGTGCCAACACCACGCGCGCCTATCCCATCGGCCTCGGCGGGCCGGGGCAGGGCTACGAGCTGGTCGGCCACAAGTGGTTCTGCTCGGCGCCGATGTGCGACGCCTTCCTGACTCTGGCCTACACCGACCGTGGCTTGTCCTGCTTCCTCCTGCCGCGCCATCGCCCGGATGGCTCGCGCAACGAGTTCTACGTCCAGCGCCTGAAGAACAAGCTGGGCAACTGGGCCAACGCCTCCAGCGAGGTGGAATACCGTGGCGCCTTCGCCTGGATGCTGGGTGAGGAGGGGCGCGGCGTGCCGACCATCATCGAGATGGTGGCCATGACCCGCTTCGACTGCATGGTCGGCTCCAGCAGCCTGATGCGCCAGGCCCTGACCCATGCGGCGCACCACTGCGCGCATCGCCAGGTCGGCGGCAAGCTGCTCGCCGAGCAGCCGCTGATGCAGAACGTGCTGGCCGACCTGGCGCTGGAAAGCGAGGCGGCACTGGCGCTGTGCATGCGCATGGGCCGGGCGCTTGACCATCAGCATGACGAGCAGGAGGACAAGTTCGCTCGCCTGGTCACCGCCGTGGGCAAGTACTGGATCTGCAAGCGCGCCCCGGAAATGATCTACGAGGCCAGCGAATGCATGGGCGGTGCCGGCTACGTCGAGGAAACCATCATGCCGCGCCTGTACCGCGAAGCGCCGGTCAACTCGATCTGGGAAGGCTCGGGCAACGTGCAATGCCTGGACGTGCTGCGCGCGCTGTCCAAGGAGCCCGGCGTGCTCGACGCGCTGTTCGCCGAGCTGGGTGACGGCCATGGTGATGCCCGCCTCAAGGCGCATATCCAGCGCCTGCAGGCGGACTTCCGTGACACCGCCGACATCCAGTACCGCGCACGCCAGCTCACCGAGGACATGGCCGTGGCACTGCAGGCCAAGTTGCTGCTCGAGGCGGGCAACAGCCTGGTGAGCGATGCCTTCATCGCCAGCCGTCTGGAAGGGCGAGGGCGGGTCTACGGGACCTTGCCACGCGGCGTCGATGTCGAGGCACTGCTGGCGCGCAGCACGCCACACCTGGCCTGAGGTTCAGGCATCGATCGCCTGATGCGCTGTTTTTTGGCGCAACAGGCGAGTAATCTGGCGGCCGATGGTTCTGCGTGCGCACGCGTCACGCGGATGAAAAGGGAACAGGGTGCGGCGACTCTCGCCAAGGCCCTGGCTGCCCCCGCAACTGTAAGCGGCGAACGACACCCCTTGTGCCACTGACGATGGTCGGGAAGGCGGGTGAAGTGGCAAGCCGTGAGCCAGGAGACCTGCCATCGCTCACGGGCGTATTGCCCTTTCTCCCATCCGAATCGTCGCGCGGTGGGCGCGGCCAAGGAACCCCAATGCATATCGAACCCGGTGTCGTCGAAGGCGCCAAGATCCTGCTCAGCTACGCAACCGCCGTCAGCGCTCTCGGCCTCACCGCCAAGCTCGCCCTGGACAGCATCCGCAACAACGGCGGCGTCGCCGCACTGGCACTGCGCAGCCTGCTGACCACTGCGCTGGTGTTCTGCTTCTTCGAGGTCTTCCCGCACCACGCTGTGGGCGTGTCCGAGGTGCACCTGATCCTCGGCTCGACCCTGTTGCTGCTGTTCGGCGCCGGCGCCGCCGCCATCGGCCTGGCCGCCGGCCTGCTGCTGCAAGGGCTGTTTTTCGCGCCCTTCGACCTGCCGCAGTACGGGATGAACGTCACCACGCTGCTGCTGCCGCTGTGGGGCATCAGCCTGCTGGCCAAGCGCATCGTCGCGCCGGGCACCGCCTACGTGGACCTCTCCTACAAGCAGGCGCTGGCGCTGTCGACTGCCTACCAGGGTGGCATCGTCGCCTGGGTGGCATTCTGGGCCGTCTATGGCCATGGTTTCTCCGCCGAAAACCTGGCGGCGGTGGGCAGCTTCGGCCTGGCCTACATGAGCGTGATCCTGGTCGAGCCGCTGATCGACCTGGGCGTGCTGGCAGCCGCCAAGACGCTGTCGCGTTTCAGCCAGGGGCCACTGTTCAACGTGCGCCTGCACCAGGCGGCCTGATTCCGCTGATCAGCGGCGGCGCTGCCAGATCATCTGGCCGCTATTGCTCTCGGTGACCAGGTACTGGTCACTGAAGCGGTAGTAGGCCGCCGGGCGATAGTCGGGCGCGCCGCTCAGACGCACCATCAGCAGGCCGTCCTGACTGCGCCAGTGACCGCTGTACTGCACCTCGCCCGGGCTGTCGTAGCTCCACTCGGCACCACCTGCGGCGGAGCGGCTCCATTGCGTGACGCTGCCGTCCGGGTTCAGCTGCAGCGTCATCACGCTGTTGAACGAGGCGAAGCTGGCGCCGCCGCTGTTGACGATCTTCTCGTGCACCCAGGTGCCGATCAGTGCCGGGTCGTGAATGACGGCGACGGCAGGCGCCTGCTCGGTCTGCGCCGCTTCGCGCTGGAACAGGGCCTGGCGCTCCAGCACCTGCCCGTTGCGCGGGTCGCGTGCGGCGATCGAGGCGTTGAGCATCGCGTTGGCGTAGGTGGCATTCATGTTCGCCAGCAGCAGGCCGGAGCGTGGATCGCTGATCTCGGCGCGCAGCAACTGGCCGTCGTAGCGGCCCCTGAGGGTCAGGCGCAGGCTGCGGTTCTCCACATATTGCCCCTCCACCTGATCACCCTGCTGGTGCAGGATCAGCTCGGCGGGCTGACCGTCGAGCGTCGTCCGGTAGTGGCCATCGAGTTCGCCGGCGCGGGCGCCGAGACACACGGCGACGGCCAGCAGCAGGCAGAGTGCTCGAAGCATGGGGATGACCTCTGGGCAATTGCTGCAAGCCTAGCTGCTGGCATCGTGCCGCGAGCGTCGTCGCGCTATGTTTTCGTCGGCGTATGCAGGCAAGATAGGGATGTCCGTTCAGTCAGGAAGATGCATCGTGAAAGCCTGCTCAGATGATTTCATCGTTGTTCACACCCCCGAGGAGGCGGTGGACCGTCTCGCCGCCCTGCACCAGGAGGCCACTGGTGCGTTGAGCCAGGCGCTCAAGCGTTATCTCAAGGAGCGCATCCGTCCGGACGCCAGCGAGCACTGCCTGTTCCGCTACCCCGAGCTGCGCCTGACCTACCTGTGCCAGGGCGAGGTGCCGACCACCGTGCGCGCTTACGCCAAGGTGCAGGTGCCGGGAACCTACGCCATCACCGTGACCCAGCCGGCAGCGTTCCGCAAATACCTGCTGGAGCAACTGCGCCCGCTGATGAACGATTTCACCCTGCGCGTGGAAGTCGGCCGCAGCCAGCAGAACATCCCCTATCCCTACGTGGTCGAGGGCGGCGATGAGCTGGCCGGCAGTGGTGTGACCGCCGCAGAACTGGCGCGGGTGTTCCCCAGCACCGATCTGTCCGCCGCCACCGATGGCACGGCCGACGGCCTGTACGACTGGGAAAACATCGACCCGCTGCCGTTGGCGCTGTTCGATGCGGCGCGCACCGACTTTTCCCTCAAGCGCATCCAGCACTACACCGGCAGCGACTGGCGCCATGTGCAGCCGTGGATCCTGCTGACCAACTATCACCGCTACGTCGATCAGTTCATCCGCCATGGCCTGGACATGCTGGTGGGCAACTCGCGCTTCAGCCGCATGGTGCTGCCGGGCAACGTGGTGATCAGTCGCGGTATGACCGAAGGCGAGATGCAGGCGATCATCGAGAACGTGGTCTGGCACCGCTACCAGATGCCGGCCTATCACCTGCAGGCCGAGGATGGCCACGGTGTGACCCTGGTCAACATCGGCGTCGGCCCGTCCAACGCCAAGAACATCACCGATCACCTCGCCGTGCTGCGTCCGCACTGCTGGCTGATGATCGGCCACTGCGGCGGCCTGCGTCAGTCGCAGACCATCGGCGACTACGTGCTGGCGCACGCCTACATGCGCCGCGACGGCATTCTCGATCGCGTACTGCCGCCGCATATCCCGCTGCCGGCGCTGGCCGAGGTGCAGCAGGCGCTGCAGGAGGCGGCCAAGCTGGTGACCGGCGAGCAGGGTGACGAGCTGAAGAAGCGCCTGCGCACCGGCACCGTGCTGACCTACGACGACCGCAACTGGGAGCTGCGCTGGGCCCAGGAACGACCGCTGATCAACCTGTCGCGCGCGGTGGCGGTGGACATGGAAAGCGGCACCATCGCCGCGCAAGGCTACCGCCTGCGGGTGCCCTACGGCACGCTGCTGTGCGTATCGGACAAACCCCTGCACAGCGAGATCAAGCTGCCCGGTGCGGCTGGCGCCTTCTACGAGCGCGCCGTGACCCAGCACCTGCACATCGGCATTGCCGCGCTGGAGCTGATGCGCAGCCAGCTCGACTCGCTGCATTCGCGCAAGCTGCGCAGCTTCGACGAGCCGCCGTTCCGCTGACGAGTACCTGCGTGGCCTGGCGCACAGTCCGGCCACGCAGTGGCGACGCCGCATCGCGCTTTGCCTTAGACTGACGCGCATCATGGATGAACGAGGCAATACGCATGGAACAGGCGCGTCTGCTGCTCACCGCGTTGTGGGAGCCCTTCAGTTTTCTCAGTCTTTTCCTCTACACCGGCCTGGCCTTGTTGCTCGGCGCGGGTGCCGGCCTGCTGCTGGCGTTCAAGCTGCAGCGCCTGGGCTGGCTGGCACGCAACAAGCGCTGGCACCACTGGCTGCTCAAGCTCTATTTCCTGCTGTTGCCGCTGGCCGGCGGCTTCCTCGGTTTCCAGGGCGGGATGCTGTACGGCAGCCAGCAGCAGATCTACCGCCACCTCGACAGTTATGCGCCACTGGTGCAGACCTTGGCCGACGAGGTCTGGAGCGACTTCCAGGCTTATGTCGAAACCCAGGACGAGCAGGGCCAGCTGGCGGTGCGTGATGTCAGCGTGCAGGCGCTGCTCGATCAACTGGCGATGGACTACCTGCGCAGCGAGCGCCAGGCGGAGGCGGCGCTGCGTGCCGACGCGTCGACCGCCGAGCGGATTGCCCTGGACCTGCTCGACCGTCTGCGCGCCAGCCTGCTGGGCAAGGCCATTGGCGAGCTGGCCGTGGAGAAGACGGCCCGCTACAGCGGGCTCGACGAGAAAGTGCTGACGCAGGTGCTGGATGCGCGTATCGGGCAACTGTTCCAGGCCGACTTCCTGCTCGGCCTGCTCAAGCGGCAGATCGGTCATGTCTTCAAGCCGTTCTACATCGCCCTGCTGATCCAGTTTGGCCTGTTGCTGGCGCTGGTCGCGGCGGAGTGGGGCGTCTCCCGCTGGCTGCGCCAGTTGCCTGCGCGCCAGCCGGCCGAGCCGCTGGCGCAGCTCTGATCTCAGGCTGCGGCGGCCTCGTCGCAGAGCAGCTCCGCGAGCACCGCCCGGTCGATGTTGGCGCCGCTGAGCACCACGGCGACGCGCTGCCCGGCGTTGCGCTCGCGCTCCTGCATCAGCGCGGCCAGGGCGGTGGCACCAGCGCCTTCGGCGAGGTTGTGGGTGTCTTCGTGGTAGCTGCGGATGGCGTCGCGGATCTCGTCGTCGTCGACCCGCACGATGCGCGCTGCGCCGGCACGAATCATGTCCAGCGCCAGCTGCTGCGGTTGGCGACAGGCCATGCCGTCGGCCAGGGTGTCGGCGCGTTCGGTCTGCACCAGACAGCCCTGTTCGAAGCTCTGCGCGTAGGCATCGGCGCCAGTGGCGACCACGCCGACGATCTCGGTGTCGAGGCCGAGCAGGTCGCGGGTGCGGATCATCCCGCAGATGCCCGAGCCGAGGCCGATGGGCACGTAGACCCGACGCAGGTTCGGCACCGCCTCCAGCAGTTCCAGGGCGTAGGTGGCGACGCCGCGCACCAGGTCCTCGTGCAGTGACGGCACCCAGTGCAGGCCGTCGCGCTCGGCCAGGCGTGCCGCCTCGGCGCGGGCCTCATCGAAGTCGCGGCCATGCTCGATCACTTCTGCGCCGAGGGCGCGCATCGCGGCGTTCTTCTCGCGGGCATTGCCGTGCGGCACCAGGATGCGGATCGCCAGTCCCGCCGCGCGGGCAGCCAGCGCCAGGCTCTGGCCATGGTTGCCGCGGGTGGCGGTGACCAGGCCACGGACCTGCGGCTCGCGGCGCAGCAGTGCGTCGATGTAGACCAGGCCGCCGCGCACCTTGAAGGCCGCGGTCGGTGCATGGTTCTCGTGCTTGACCCACACCTCGCAACCGCTGCGCTCGCACAGCAGCGGCCAGCTCAGCTGCGGCGTGGGAGTCATGTGGCGGTGGACCAGTTGGGCGCTCTGGCGCAGTTGGGTGAGGTCGAACATGGCAGGGGCTCCGGGTGACGTTGACTCGGATGCTAGTGCGGCGCATTGTATGGGTAAATATTTATATTGCATGGCAAGCAATGTGGCTCCCTGATCTGCAAGACAGCGCCTTACCCACCTACCTGGCATTGGTCGAGGCCATCGCCACGGCGATCGGTCGTGGCGAACTCAAGCCTGGCGAGCGTCTGCCGCCGCAGCGCCGCCTGGCCTGGACGCTGGGCATCAACCCGAGCACGGTGATGCTCGCTTACCGCGAGGCGGCCCGGCGCCACCTGGTTTCCGGCGAGGTCGGCCGAGGCACCTACGTGCTCACCGGTAGCCGCGAGGCCAGCCTTTTCCGTCTCAAGCAGCCGACCGCAGCCGGGGACCTGATCGACCTGTCGACCAACGTCCCGGTGCACGACCCGGACAACCGCGACCTTTCCACCAGCCTCGCGGCGCTGGCGGCCCGTGGCGAGCTGGATATGCTGCAGACCTACCCCTCGGCGGCACTGGTCGAGCGCGCGCACCTGGCGGGCGCCAGCTGGCTGCGCCGACGCGGCCTGGAGCTGGCACCCGGTGGCCTGCTGCTGTGTGCCGGTGCCCAGCAGGGGGTCTCGGCCGCCCTGCTGGCACTCTGCGAGGCGGGTGAGCCGATTCTGGTGGAGCGCTACACCGCGCCTGGGATCAAGGCTGCTGCCCGCCAGCTGCGCCTGCCGCTGCACGGTGTGGCGATGGATCGGCACGGCGTCCTGCCCGATGACCTCGACCGCCAGGCGCGTGCCACGGGTGCCCGCGTGGTGGTGCTCACCCCTTGCCTGCAGAATCCCACCGGCGCCAGCCTGGATGGCGAGCGCCGTGCCGCCATCGCCGAGGTGGCCAGGCAGCGTGGGCTGTGGTTCGTCGAGGATGATGTCTACGGCGTGCTGGGCAGTGAGGCACCTCTGGCGGTGCAACTGCCCGAGCGCTGCCTGCTGATCAGCAGCCTGTCCAAGAGCGTGGCGCCGGGCCTGCGTCTGGGCTTCATCGCCGGAGCGCCGCAGTTGCTCGAGCGTATCGATCGCGAAGCCCAGGCCACGCGCTGGGCGGTGGCGCCGCTGAGCCTGGCGCTGGCCTGTGAATGGATCGAGAGCGGCCTCGCCGAGCAGCGTCTGGCCTGGCAGATCGACGAGATGCAGCAGCGCTGGCGCCTGGCCGCGCGTGTGCTGGGGGCGCGCATGCCGCAGGGCAGGGCGGTGGCACCGCACCTGTGGCTGGACGTCGAGCCGCCCGTTGCGCTGGCCGAGGCCTGTCGGCAGAAGGGCGTGGAGGTGGTGCCCGCCGAGGTGTTCGCGGTCGAGGCCAATCCGGGGCACGCCGTACGCGTGAGCCTTGCCGCTGCGCTCAGCCGGGCGCAGCTCAAGCAGGCGCTGGAGGGGATCTCGGCCGCCTGGCCTATCGGCTGAGGGCCATGTGCAGGATCGGGAACGGCCTGCCGCCGCCATCCAGGCGCGAGCGATCCGTGACCACGAATCCCAGGTGCTGATAGAAGCCAACGGCCTGCGGATTCTGCTCGTTGACGTCGACCCGGGTCGCACCCAGCGCGTCGATGGCATGCTGCATCAGGCGTCTGCCCACGCCCTGGCCGTGGCTGTGCGGATCGACGAAGAGCATCTCCACCCTGTCCTCGGCATGACCGAGGAAGCCAAGTATCCGCCCGGCCTCATCGCGGGCGCAGGTCAGCTGTACGGCGGGGAAATACTGCTCGCGCAGCAGCGGCTTGATCACCTGCAGATCGCTTTCCGGGAGAAAGTGATGGGTGGCACGTACCGCCGCCTCCCAGATCTCCACCAGGGTGGGCAGGTCATCGGGCGTGGGGGTGTCGAGAGTCAGGGGCATGGCGATCGCCGCTCACGGGAAAAACAGGGCGCAGAGCATGCCAGCTCTGCGCCCGTGCTGTCACCGGCTGGCGTCCAGTACCACGCGGTAGCGCGCCTTGCCGCTGCGCAGGTGATCGATGGCGGCGTTCACCTGGCTCATGGGGAAGTGCTCGACCTGCGGCAGAATCTGATGGCGGGCGCAGAACTCGAGCATGCTCGCCATGCTCGATGGCGAGCCCACCGGCGAGCCGGACAGGCTCTTCTGTTGCGGGATCAGGTTGAACACATGCACCGGGATCGCGCTTGGCACGATGCCGACGAAGTGCAGGCGGCCCTTGCCGCGCAGGGTGCCGAGCAGGGCGATCCAGTCGAGGTCGGCGCTGGCCGTGACCAGGAGAAAGTCCAGGCTGCCGGCAATCGCCTTCATCGCCGCGCTGTCGGTCGAGGCCACCACCTTGTGAGCGCCCAGGCGCTTGGCCTCGTCCTGCTTGTTCAGCGACGAGGTGAAGGCCGTCACTTCGCAGCCCCAGGCATTGAGGAAACGCAGCGCCAGGTGGCCAAGGCCGCCGATGCCAACGACGCCGACGCGATCGGTGGGCTTGATGTCGAACTCCAGCAGCGGGCTGAACACCGTGGAGCCGGCGCAGAACAGCGGCCCGACCAGCGCCGGGTCGAGTCCGGCGGGCAGCGGCACCGCCCAGGCCCAGTGCGCACGCAGGCGGTCGGCGAAGCCGCCGTGGCTGCCGACGATGGTCGGCTTCACCGAGCGGCAGAGCTGGTGCGAACCCTCCATGCAGGAGCCGCAGTGCATGCAGCTGCCCTTGTACCAGCCGATGCCGACGCGCTGACCCAGTTCGAGGCCGCGGACCTGCTCGCCGAGGCGCACGATGCGGCCGACCACTTCATGGCCGGGGATGAAGGGGTAGCGGGCATTGCCCCATTCGTTGTCGATCATCGACTGGTCGGAGTGGCAGATGCCGCAGTACTCCACTGCGACCTCGACCTCTTCGGCGCCGAGTGGCCCGGGGTCGTAGCTCAGGCGCTCCAGCGGCGCCTTTGGGGCGGTGGCGGCCCAGCCGGTGAAGGTGGCGAGTTCGGCGCTGTTGCTCATGGACGGCTCCTGAGTGCTGAAGTTGAATCAGCAGCTTAGTCGCTGTGCCAAGCTGTGGAAGCACCATCAGCGCCGCTTATCGTGGGGTACACTGCACGACCCTGTTCCGCTGAAGCCCGTTGCATGTCGCGCCCTCGTCCTCCTGCCAAGTCTCGTCCTGCTGCGCCACGCCGTGTGGCCAAGGCGCCGCCCGCGCAACCGCGCCTGCTGCTGCTGAACAAGCCGTTCGACGTGCTTACCCAGTTCAACGACGACCAGGGGCGCACCACGCTGAAGGATTTCGTCGACCTGCCCGGCGTGTATCCGGCCGGGCGCCTGGATCGAGACAGCGAGGGCCTGCTGCTGCTGACCAATGACGGTCGCCTGCAGGCGCGCATCGCCGATCCCAGGCACAAGCTGCCGAAGACCTACTGGGTGCAGGTGGAGGGTGAACCGAGTGACGAGCAGCTGCAGCAACTGCGCAGCGGCGTGACGCTCAACGATGGCCCGACGCTGCCGGCCGAGGCCCGCCGTCTGGCCGAGCCCGAGCTGTGGCCGCGCAACCCGCCGGTACGTTTTCGCAAGAGCGTGCCGACCGCCTGGCTGGAGTTGGTGATTCGCGAAGGGCGCAATCGCCAGGTGCGACGCATGACTGCCGCTGTCGGCCTGCCCACCCTGCGCCTGGTGCGCGTGGCCATCGGCCCCTGGCGTCTGGAGGGGCTGCAGCCTGGCCAGTGGCGCGAGGTCGCGGCCAGGCTGGAGTGACACTCAGGCGTTTTGTCGCAGCGCCCGGGTGCCGGCGAACATGATCTGAGTCAATAACCGGCCTTGATCACGGCGATACCTTTGTTCAGCACTTCACGCCAGGCCTGACGCACATCGGCGTCGCATTCCTTGTCGTGTTCGCTGATGGTCAACAGCAATGCGTCGAGCCACAGGTCGTAGAGTTCGGGGCGGATGTCCAGATGCTGGCGCGAGTGCGACTCGCCGAGGGCGCGCAACTTGGTGTCGGGCATACCACGGGCATGCATCACCAGGTTGAGGATGCCCTGGCGCAGCAGCTGCTTCTGCGCGGTCATGTCGGTGTCGACGAACTTCTCGCGGATCAGTGGTGAACTCGCAAGGAAATGGCGGTAGAAGCTGTCGAAGAAATCTGGGCTGGCGCAGCAGCGTCCATAGCTTTGCATCACCAGATTGGCGGCGCTCATGTGAACTCCTTGTTAACAACGGGCCGTTTCTGCTGACGGCTTGGGGTCGGTGAGAAATTGTGTGGGGCGGGCGCCGGCGTCAGTTGTGGATGCCGCGCGCGGTCTCGATGATGTAGGTGATGATCGGCTTGGCCAGGAAGGCGAACAGGCACAGTCCCAGGCCGAGGAACAGAATGGCGGTACCCAGGCGGCCGGCCTTGGACTTCTTGGCCAGGTCCCAGATGATGAAGAACATGAACAGGATCAGTCCGCCCACCAGGACGTACATCATCAGCGCTTCGAATTGTTCGGTTTCCATGGAGCCTCGTGATTCGGATGGAAAACGCGGGGCTGGCATTATACGCGCCCTGATCCAGAGCGCGTCGTGATCCTGTACTCCCTGCGACCTTCAGTCGCGCAGGTGTTGCAGCGGCAGCTGAGTGCTGGAAAGGATCTGCTGCAGCACGAAGCTCGAGCGCACGCTGGACACCCCGTCGATGCGGGTCAGCGTACCTAGTAGCAGCTTCTGATAGTGATCCATGTCCGGCACCACCACCTTGAGCTGGTAGTCGGCATCCATCCCGGTGACCAGGCAGCACTCCAGCACCTCGGGGCACTTGCGGATCTCCTCCTGGAAATGCTCGAAGCGCTCCGGCGTATGCCGGTCCATGCCGATCAGCACGTAGGCGGTCAGGCTCAGGCCGAGTTTCTTGCGATCCAGCAGGGCGACCTGGCCGGTGATGTAGCCATCGTCTTCCAGCTGCTTGACCCGGCGCGAGCAGGGGGAGGGCGACAGGCCGATGCGTTCGGCGAGTTCCTGGTTGGACAGGGCAGCGTTGCGCTGCAATTCGGCGAGAATGTTCAGGTCGTAACGGTCGAGTTTGTCCATTTTTCTACTGGCTCATTATTGAATTGCGATAAATAGTGCTCCTTTAGCTGTAAATTGCGCAATCGATAAGTTTGTAAGCAATCTTAGCAATCTTATTTCGGCGCCATGGGCGTAAGCTTTCTCTCAGTTTCACGGCCCGGACGATAAGTCCTACCGGCATCGCCCAACCAGGTGAGTCGGCGCCGACGGTCCTACCGGATCGCACCGGCACCCGGGTCCGCACTGCCCAACCAGGCGGGCGACGAAAGCGGCGACAACACCGCCAGCACCGGACAGATTTCCCGAGGGGGCCGCGAGGCCCCTTTTTTATTGCCCGCTGTCTGGCAGGGGCTGGTGGGGGATCAGTGCTTGACCACTTCCTGCGGGTCGGCATGCACCAGCACTTCGGCACGTGGGTAGCGCTCGTGGATGGCCTTCTCCACGGCTTCGCAATGCTCATGCGCCTGCGACAGGCTCATCTCGCCGGGAAGCTCCAGGTGCAGCTGGACGAACCAGCGCGTGCCGGAAACGCGGGTGCGCAGGTCATGCGCGCCGAGTACGCCGGGGACGGCGCATGCCAGTTCGTGCATCTGCGTGCTGACGTCGGCGGGCAGCTCCTCGTCCATCAGCACGGCCACCGCGCCGCGAACGATGCTGATGGCGCTCCAGAAGATGTAGAGGGCGATGCCGATGGCGAAGAGGGCGTCCATCTGCAGCCAGCCGAAGCGGGTCAGGAGCAGGGCGACGAGGATGCTGCCGTTGAGCAGGATGTCGGAGCGGTAGTGCAGGGAGTCGGCGTGGATCGCCGTGGAGCCGGTTTCGCGCACCACCTTGCGCTGGAAGGCCAGCAGGCCGATGGTCAGCGCCAGGGCCAGCAGCATCACGGCGATGCCGGCTCCTTCGGCTTCCAGTGGTTGCGGCGTCTGCAGGCGTTCGAGGCCCTGCATGCCGATGAGAATGGCGCTGACGCCGATGAACAGCGCCTGGCCGAGCCCGGCCAGAGCCTCGGCCTTGCCGTGACCGTAGCGATGGTCCTCGTCGGCAGGGCGCAGGGCGAAATGCACGGCGACCAGGTTGATCAGCGAGGCGGCGCTGTCGAGCAGCGAGTCGGTGAGGCCGGCCAGCAGGCTGACCGAGCCACTCAGCCACCAGGCGACGGCCTTGGCCAGTACCAGGGTCAGCGCCACCGCGAGCGCGGCCCGGGTGGCCAGGCGCATCAGCCTGGCATGCTGCGGATCGTGCATGGACTCAGGCCGCCGGGCGCAGGCCGTAGGTGGCCAGCTGTTCGCTGCTGCCGCTGTGCTGGATCAGGCGCGGGTCGTCCAGCGGCAGCTGGTGGCCGGTGCTGGTTTCGATCAGCGCCTTGAGCGCCAGCGGGTCGACCTGGCCGTCAGCACCGACCAGTTGCTTGAGCTGTTGCGGGTCGACCTGAGCGGTCTGCCCTTCCGGCAGGTAGATGGCGCCGGTGGCGAAGTCCACGGCGAAGGCGATCAGCCCGGGGATGACGTAGAACAGGATGCCAATGGCGTTGGCGCCGGCGATCACGGGGTCGATCCTGCCCTCGATCTGGCCGCGACGATCCGGGTAGAAGATCGAGCCGCAGGCCGTCAGTTGAGCCAGCAGGGTCGCGGCGACGACGCCAGCGATGACACGGGATTTCGTGCGCATGAGCACCTCCAGAAAAAGTGGCGCAACTATAGCAGTTCGCCATTGCAAAACCGCGACGTGCACGCGGTTGCCAATGAGACCGGTCAGGGCGCCGGCGGTTCGCCATGCCGAGCTGCTCTATAATCGCCGGCTCGCTGTGGAGATATGATGAACACCCTGCCTATCGACGTCCTGTTACCTGCCTTGCGCGCGGCCCTGAGCGAACGCCACGAAGTGGTGCTGGAGGCCCCGCCCGGCGCCGGCAAGACCACCCGCGTACCCCTGGCCCTGCTCGATGCACCCTGGTTGGCCGGGCAGACCATCGTCATGCTCGAACCGCGTCGCCTGGCCGCGCGGGCGGCTGCCGAGCGTCTGGCCAGCGAGCTGGGCGAGCGCGTTGGCGAGACGGTGGGCTATCGCATCCGCCTGGACAGCAAGGTGGGGCCGAACACCCGTATCGAGGTGGTCACCGAAGGTATTCTCGCCCGGCGTCTGCAGGACGATCCGGCGCTGGAAGGCGTCGGCCTGGTGATCTTCGACGAGTTCCACGAACGCAGCCTGGATGCTGATCTGGCTCTGGCGCTGACGCTCAACGGCCGCGCCATGTTCCGTGCGCAAGACAGCGGTGAGGCGCCGCTCAAGGTGCTGCTGATGTCCGCCACGCTGGAGGGCGAGCGCCTGGCCAGCCTGCTGGGCGATGCCCCGGTGCTGCGCAGCGAAGGCCGCATGTTCCCGGTGGATATCCGCTGGGGGGCGCCGTTCCAGGCTGGCGAGTGGATCGAACCCCGGGTGCTGCAGACCGTCCAGCAGGCACTGGCCGACGAGCCCGGCAGCCTGCTGGTGTTCCTGCCCGGGCAGGCGGAGATTCGCCGGGTGGCCGAGCAACTGGGCGAGGTCCTGGCGGGGCGCGACGACATCCTGCTCTGCCCGCTGCATGGCGAGCTGGACCTCGACGCCCAGCGTGCGGCCATCGACCCGGCGCCTGCCGGCAAGCGCAAGGTGGTGCTGGCCACCAACATCGCCGAAACCAGCCTGACCATCGACGGTGTGCGTGTGGTGGTGGACGCCGGTCTGGCGCGCGTCCCGCGCTTCGACCCCGCCAGCGGCATGACCCGCCTCGACACCCAGCGCATTTCCCGTGCCTCCGCCACCCAGCGTGCGGGGCGCGCAGGGCGCTTGCAGCCCGGCGTGTGCTACCGGCTGTGGTCGCAGAGCCAGCACGAACAGCTCAGCGCCTATTCCACGGCGGAAATCCTCCAGGCCGATCTCGCCGGCCTGGCCCTGCAACTGCTGCGCTGGGGCGTGACGCCACAGGAGCTGAGCTGGCTCGACATGCCGCCACAGGCCGCCTATGCCCAGGCGCTCGATCTGCTGGGACGGCTCGGCGCCCTGGATGCGCGCGGCGCCTTGAATGCCCACGGGCAGGCCATGGCCGAGTTGCCCAGCCACCCGCGAATCGCCCATCTGCTGCTGCGTGGCCAGGCGTTGGGGCTGGGCGCATTGGCCTGTGACCTGGCGGCGCTGCTGGCGGAACGCGACATCCTGCGCGGTGGCGGCGCCGACCTGCACAGCCGCCTGGCCCTGCTCGGCGGGGAAGGCCGCGTCGCACGTAACGCACAGGGCGCCGTGCAGCGCGCCCGGCAACTGGCCCGGCAGTTCCGCGGGCAGCTCAAGGGGCGGCCGGTGACGCAGGCGGTGAGCGACCCCGATCAGCCGCGCTGGCTTGGTTGCCTGCTGGCGTTCGCCTACCCCGATCGCATCGCCCAGCAGCGGCGTGCCGGTGGCGCCGACTACCGCCTGGCCAATGGCCGCGCTGCGCAGTTCGGCGAGGCCGATGCCCTGATGAAGCACGAATGGCTGGTGGTGGCCGATCTGGGTAGCCGCCAAGGGCAGCGCGAGGAGCGGATCTACCTGGCGGCCGATCTCGACCCGGCATTGTTCGCCGGCGAGCTGGCCGAGCAGGTCGAGGAGCAGGAGGTGCTCGACTGGGACGAGCGCGAAGGTGCGCTGCGTGCCGAGCGCCAGCGCAAGGTCGGCGAGCTGGTGCTGGAGCGCCAGGCCCTGGCCTCGCTCGATGAGTCGGCGCGCTGCCGGGCGCTGGTTGGCCTGGTGCGGCGCAAGGGCCTGGAACTGCTGCCCTGGACGCCCGAGCTGCGCCAATGGCAGGCGCGCGTGGCGCTGCTGCGCGAGCTGGACCTGCAGGCGCAGGGGCAGAGCGAATGGCCGGACCTGGCCGATGCGGCGCTGCTGGCCAGTCTCGATCAGTGGCTGAGGCCGTTCCTGGGCAAGGTCAACCGACTCAGCCACTTCGCCAGCCTCGACCTGTCGGCGATCCTGCAGACGCTGCTGCCCTGGCCGCTGCCGCAACGCCTCGACGAGCTGGCCCCGCGCGCGCTGAGCGTGCCGTCCGGTTCGCGCATCGCCATCGATTACACGGAAAACCCGCCGGTACTCGCGGTGCGCCTGCAGGAGCTGTTCGGCCTGGCGGCCACGCCGCGCATCGCAGGCGGTCGCCTGGGCCTCAAGTTGCACCTGCTGTCGCCGGCGCGCCGGCCGGTACAGGTGACCCAGGACCTGGCCAGCTTCTGGGCCAATACCTACCTGGACGTGAAGAAGGACCTGAAGGGGCGCTACCCGAAGCTACCACGCAACGTGGCGTAAAATAAAGCGCCGCGTAACGTTCTCTGATTGACAGAGTGCCTGACAAATGCGACACGTAACGTCAGGTATTGACAGATTATCAGAGTGGAGAGTCTTGTGGCTGCTTTTCAGAACCCTGATCACGAAGGTCGACTGGTAACCATCCCCCAGGTGGTGGATGCGTTTGCTGATCTTCACTTCACCCAGGAACCCCTAGGATCAGTGCCCACGGTCATACAGACTGCTGATGGTGAGCAAAAAGGTTTTCAAGTAAACGACGCACTTGGCGATGCGGTGGCCAGAAGCGTTTTTAATCTTCCATTTCTATTCCATCGCAGTGGTGAACCTTGGCTTGAGGCTAATTCGTACCTCATTAGCCTTGTTAAAGATAAGCACGCTCAAACTCGACCAACAGATGATACAAGACGTCAAGCTAGTCGGCTCTTGGATTACTTAATCTTCTGTGAAAACAATAATGTCGATTGGCTCGATTTCTCCGGGAAGCGACTGCCGCAGCGGCCAACATATAAGTACCATCGTTATTTGATGGATATGCCAGAGCGAGGCCCTCAGGTCGCTAATCAATATACCGGGACGGTTTATCGGTTTTATAAATTCGTATCACAGAGCTGGCATGATATCGATATTTCACGAGTCGACTCAGTAAAGCAAATATCGCTCTTTATTGAGGATCGTTATGGGCTTAGTAAGAGGATCACTGTCGAGAAACGGAGTCAAACTCAAGCGTATAACCGCCGTAAGATCGTCCCAATGGGGTATGTCGATGATGAGGGGGAGTGCCTACGTCCGCTAAGCAACGTGCACCTGGCTGAAGTGGTGGCTGCGGTCAATTCTGACGAGTGGAGTGCGCTGGATCGACTTATAGTGCTGTTTGCGGTTATGACTGGAGCTCGCAAACAAACCATTTTGACTATACGAGTCAAGCACATTCAGCGGTTGATGGATGGAAAGTTACAGTCAGATGGGACTTATGTCTTAAAAGCTGGGCCGGGCACTGGAATTGATACTAAAAACAACAAACCTCAAGTCTTATATGTGCCCAGGCAACTAGCTATCGACTTGTTGACCTACATTTCCAGCTCGCACGCTAAAAAGAGGAGGCAAGGATTCCAGGCTTCGTACGCCGCAAAATACAGTGAGCTTGATCTGATCGCTGATGAAGACATGTATGTCTTTATTTCGGAGCAGTGCAACTGCTATTACATGGCTTCGTCCGATCCACGTTATAAGTTTGTCAAATCCAGACCAACAGGGGCGGTTACCAATAATCTGAAGGAGAAACTGCGAAAAAGCGTATCCGCAGACTTTCCAAAGGATTTCACTTTTCATTGGCTAAGGGCAACTTTTGCGTACCAGTTGCATCAGTTGCTACAACCCAGATTAAAAGATGGGACATTGCAGCCGGGGGACGATGTTTCAATTATCCAGTCACGCCTGCATCATGAGCGTCGTGAGACTACAGAGAATTATCTGAAGCTATTTTCTATGATTCCTGAGAAAATAAGGGCTCAGGAAAGTTATGAAAGTGCGCTTTTCATGTTTTCGTCATACAAAGATTTGATTGTGGGTAAGATTTGATGGATGTCGATTATAAGGCTAGAGATGTCCATGTTATCGAGTTGTCTGACATGGGGCGAGATCACTCGATCCTATCACCCCAAATGCTTGCTCTGAATTTGCCCAAAAGAGCCACCCCCTTAGATGTGGGCGTCTTTGCATTCTCCGTTCGAGGTCGACTCGATTCTCGAAAAGGTACGTACTGGGTTGATGAGAACTCACTGGTACCGAGTCGGAAGAAATTGATCATTGCGTTGTTGGACTTTTTCTATATATCTGGTGCTAGACCTGGTTCTATCAATACCGCCATCAAGAATTTCGAATACGGCGTAAGTTGGTGTGATGCTAATGGGTGCGTAGATGTGTTTTGTGATCCGCAGTCTGCAAGAACTGCTTACTTTAAATACTCTAATCATCTTTTTCAGAATATTCTCAGTCCTAATGGAGGGACGCCGCTTACTAATCGTACTCGTCAGATGATATTTAGGAGGGTCTTGCAGCTTCAGTTTCCGGAAAGCTATGAGAATATTGTGGCGGGTGTGTCAAGTATTAGTTGCAAAAGAGAGGGTTTGGAGCCTCCTGAGAAAGAATCTGTAAGCAATTATTTAGATGTCACGCTAAATATTGCACTCACCTTTTCAAGGTTCTTAATTGATGGAGCGCCTTTCCCTCTGCGATTTGAGGCTCCAAGCTATCATACATACATTTTTCCCGGGAATGGGCATTTTGTAACCCCATACTCACCGAAAGATTCATCTTATAATGCTTATGATTTTGTTGAAGGTAGGATTAAATCTATTTCGGAGGTGAGCGAAACTGGTATCAAGGAACCGCTGGTTAGTGTATCGGATGCGCATACAAATTTACAGGATGCTAATTCTGATCAATTTCACACTTCAAGAATGCGCCTAGCTAGCCTTGCAATGCTTGCATATGCGAGTGTAATCAACATGGTTGTAGGCGCCAATTCCAGCGAGTTAACACAGTTTTTGTATGATGATGCTTTGGAGCTTGTTAAGTCGCCTCTAAAAAAGGAGTTGTCTGCTGTCAAGTTAAGGGCTCAAGGCCTGGGGGTTCGTTATCCAATTGGGCGCGGGCCAGGGTTGCAAATTCTTAAGGAATATTTGTTATTCAGGGAATGGGTGCTCAATGGTCGTGATTGTGCTTATCTGTTCTTTAAGCCAATTGTTAACAGCCCTGCTGGCCGCGTATGGGGCAGTGAGAAGCTAAATCCTGACTACTCTAATTCATATTTTAAAAGGGTCAGGGGAGTTTTTTTGCCGGATAATTTTAAGAATATACCTCCAGCTCGTGTAAGGAAGTACAAGAGTCTCACTCTTCATTTGTTGAGGCACTCTCCGTTCCTAGTGTCCGCAGTTATGAATCACCTCCCTAATACAAATTTGCAATCTTATTCAGAGATAGGAGTAACTGACCACAAAGCTGAGTTCTCAAGCTACTGGGAAGCAGTTAGAAAGGCTGCTGCTAGGGCCAGGGATGCGGATCAGAAAGATAGTGTATCCATTGCTACAGGTCACTGTGGGGGAATGAACACTCCAATCAAAGATATCCCTGTGGTTGCCATTGAACCTGATTGTAACTCACCATACGGTTGCTTGTTTTGTGAGAACTACCAAGTGCACTCCGATGAAACAGATGTTTTTAAGCTGACCAGCTTCCAGTATGTAATTGATGCTATTAGACGGAATGCGCCGGTTATTAGTTTCTCAGAGGAGACTTTCAGGGATTTGGCGGTCAGAATTGAATTTGTATTAGACGCGATTTCCGAAAAGTCGGAACCAGCACGTGTATTGGTTGAGGAGGTCAGGCGTAAAGTTTTTTATCTGGGCATCTTAACGCCATTTTGGGAGCAAAGGCTTCAGCGGTACGAAAAGATGGGGATATACCTGTAATGGTAGATGTTTTCGATAGCATTGGGGAGGAGATTGATAGTCTAAGTAATCTCTCGGAAATCCCTGTTGATCCGATGTGGCGGCCCGCTGATGACTTTGTGATTTGTCGCGACCTAGATGGAAAACCAACAGCTGTATATGGCGGAGCTTTTTGGGATCTCAATCCCATGCGTCTGAGTACCAAGCCTTTACGTTTAATTAGGTTTGACAAAATCTTTCAATCGAATTGCGCCGATGTAATGCCGCTAATTTCAGAGGTTCGCTATCTCGTTTTCTGTCTCTTATTTTCTGCTAAGTCGGGCAGGCTTGGAAGAATGAGTGCCGGTGGGATTGTTATGCATGCAAGGGCTATAAGAGCGGCAGCTCGATTCTGTTACAGTCAGAGAAATAATCCACTAGTCGGTGTGATTAGCCTTAGTCAGCTATTCTCAACACCAGCATACATGAGTTCCTACAAGTCTTGGATGGACTCCAATAATATTGCAAATGCTGTTAGGCTGCACACGCGCACGCTGATTCTTCATTTGAATAATATTGGTGAGTCGCGAGTAGGCTTTCCTGTTAAAGGAGTTTTCGGGGAAACATTCGGTGGTCAGAAAATTAAAGGTAATCAGACCCCAATCATTCCAACGAGAATCTACGTTGGAATTATCAACGATTTGGGCGATTTTTTAGACATGCTTTACAGTTGTAAAGATCGCCTTGAAGACCTAGTTTATTTGTTTCAAGACCCATGCTTTGGGCGCAGTGAGCGTCAGCAGATCAACCGTTTTAATATTGATGTTTCATCTCTACGTCCCACTCTCGGTCAGGCTATCGTGTCTCATGATCTTGGCTCCCTGTTTACGGGTGATCTCCAGCCTTTGGGTTATAGGAGGGCTGGTTATCGCTCAGGGTTTTGTACCGTATTAATGCGGATTCAATGGGTACTCAAAAATATTGTTCACCTATATACGGGTATGCGGGACGATGAGGTATTGCGCCTGCCCTACAATTGTATAGACTCAGAGGAGCTGACATCTACAACATCCGATGATGAGGGGGTTGTTCGTGATCCTGAAATGATGGTCAATGTGATTTCTACTACGACGAAGTTTTCTGGGTATCGCAAAGAGGCAGCCTGGCTCGCTACCGAGAGCGTTGTGCGTGCGGTTGAGGTTGCTCAAGCAATTTGCAGGGGGATTTCACACCTATACAGTGTTGATCATCGAAAGATGCCTTTATTTTTGAGCCCAGTTGTAATCAATATGCCTGATGCCGAGGCTAAGGTTTGCTCTTTTACACAGTCACATCATTCTGATTTATTTGGTAAGTACTCTATTCTAGAGTCTGATCTTGCAGAATTGGAAGCCAGTGATCCTTCCCGCAGTTTCACTGATGATGAGAAGTTTCAGCTAGGAGCCACTTGGCGATTTGCCAGTCACCAATTCAGAAGGTCGCTTGCATTCTATGGTAGTAGCAGCGGATTTATCTCTCTTCCGAGTCTTCGCAAGCAGTTTAAGCATTTGTCGACTCAGATGACGCGCTATTATGCGAATAATTTTGACAGGCTAAAGACTATTTTTGGTTACTACGACGAGGATAAGCAAGATTTTGTTCTTCCGAAGAACCATTTCTTGTTCGAGTATCAAACGGGCGTCCCCCTGAATATTGCCTACGATCTCCTCGATCATGCATTCGGCGATGGTTCAGTTTTATTCGGTGGTGTTGGTACTTACATCTCCAGCCAACGTGAAAAGATGGGTGCTGGCGATATCCATGTCGCTGAGCTTCGGAAGGATACCGAGAAACTGGCGAAGGAAGGAAAAATTGCCTACCGGGAAACATTGTTAGGTGGATGCACCACAGTCGGAAAATGCGACTCCTATCTATTGGGAAAAGCCGTGAGCTGCCTGTCCTGTGATGAAGGCATCATTGAGAAAGAGAAGCTGGAGAGCGCCATAGCCGATGACGAGGCGTTGCTTGAACGGTTAGAGCCGGGCACTGGTGAGTATCAAGTGGTCGAGTCTGAACTGAATGGCTTCAAGAAATTCCACCAGAAATTCATCTCTGTAAAGGCGGTGGAGTGACATGACATCGAATGGCCTTGCGAAGTGCTATGAAGCCTTCGAGCGTCTGAAAGCCGGCAAGCCCCTCGTGGCTAGCCATGTCGATCTGCCGCCCTCCAAACTTACCGCTGGCATCGTGAGCTTTGAGGCAGGTCTCGACAGGGGCTATTTGAAGAAGAGCCGCCCAAGCCACCTGCCGCTGATTGCTCAGATCGAGGCCTACCGCAAGAGCTTTGGGTCTGCGGACGCCTCAAAAGCGATGCAGATAAAGCGCGCCAATGACAAGGTCGATAAGGCCCGCAGAGAGCTTGAGATCGCTAGACAGCAGCTTTATCACGTCATGGCGCAGAATGTTCAGTTGGTTGAAAGAGTTCGTTCTCTAGAGGCCCAGGTTAAGCTGCTAAATAACGTCAAAGAGCTGAAGCCAGGAAGCAAGCGAGGCGGAAGTTGATTTCCCCACAAGGCGGTCGATAGCTGGCCGATGGTCTTTCCGGCCTGTCCAATCTAATACTGCTAGGCCCAGCGCACGCACTTTTCAGCTGCGTGTGCGGTCGCGCATGACACCTATCGACGCCCGCTGTCGCACCGCATGGTCGATCTCGTCGGCACTACTTGCTTGAGGTTCCGTCGGTCGCCGATGGCTTTGCGCAGTATCGCTCAACCGTCCTTACCGTGACCCCCAGCTCTCTTGCTATCTGCGCTTTTGAAATACCTGCTTCCCGCATGCGAAGTGCTTCGCTACGAGCGAAGTTAGCTCTCTGACCTCGGACACCCCTAGCCGCTTCTTCCGGGGGAATAGGATCAAAAACGCCTTGCTCCAGATGCTTTCGAAACATCTTCGTGTTAACGGCTAGAGTTGCTTCAAGCGCCTGCCCTGAAAGCCGAGCCTCAACAACTAGGAGCGCTTGGCTAGGGGTGATGCCAAATGCTTTGCACAGGGCAATGAGCGTGCTCAGCTTGCTGACGGATATGCCTTTCTCTATATCGCGCAAATTCGTTTCGCTGATGATGCCGGCGAGATTTTCATACGGGATGCCAGCGTGCAACCGTACATCCCGGAGCACCTCTCCAAGCACCTTCTCGTAACTCATAGCTGTCGCGCCTGGCAAAAGCGAGCATATAGCCATTTTTGACGCGACATATCTTGGATGTGTAGGATTGGTGCGTGTCGCATTGTTTGGATTTCCTGCTGTCAATAAACATCAATGGAAATCCAAGGCTGCGGCCAGTGCAACGTGTTCCGCTCACGCCACTCTGAGACTTACCACATGCGTCCCCACGATCCAGCCCTCAAGGGCAAGGCTGACTTTTCCTTCACTTCCAACTCCCCTGGCACATGGAGCCTCGCTCTGGAGGGCAGCGGAGCTTGGATGCACCTGACCATGGCCAGTTCGACCGACCAGATCGTTGTCCGTGCAGTCTCAACAAATGACATCGGGCTCGTGAAGCAGACGCTTATTTCGCCTGGAGAAGGTCTATTCGTGAGGTCGTTCCAAGCGGTTTTCGCTAGTGACTTTCCCGATAACTCCGGCATAGGCGTGGCAGAGGTTTACGAACTCGTCGAAGGAAAAACGAAAAAGGGAGAGGTGTTCTACCGGCTCAAAACGAAATACGGGGTGTTCAGATTTGGCGGCCCGGCTCACCTGCTATCAAGCCATGAAAATCTCGACTGGAACGTGAGGATTTACTCCAGTGAACGCCCGCCCAAGCGCTATTACTCCGACTGATTATGGCCACCCTCCAACAAGCTGGCGATCTTATCTACGGCGAAGGAATCCCTATGCCTGGAGTGGAAGTGCACCAGGACGAGGCCGTCCGAATCATGCGCAAGTACTTTCCGTATTTCGAGTACTGCCTAGTTCGAGATTGGATCTGGATCGATCTCGACCTAACCCCAGAGCAAAGTGCTACTTTCGCTAGAAACCAGCGTAAGCCGTCGCTCATTTTTGCGCATACGGTCATCTACGACAGCTCGCGACGCTTCGACATTGGAGACTTCGTGCGCACGAGCCCTCTGTACAAATTTGAGGAAGGCTTCATTTTCGCGACGCTTAACAGCGCGTACATCCTCTTGGGTGACGGCGTGCGCAAGCGAGCCAACCTGGAAACGGTAGCCAGCTTTTTTTGACCACAAACAGGGCTTGCTGCGGCCTATTCAGCCAATGTCCAAATGCGAGGTGATCAGGATGGTTGATCAGAATAAAACAGCCGAACCCATCCACTGTTTTGTATGTGGCGATCCATGCCTTGAGGGTCGTTGTGGCGCCTTGCATGGAGACCGTCCGAACGACAATGGCGGAAGTGACCTCTTCTTTGCTCCTCTATGCCAGGGCTGCTTTCTCAGTGCTTTAAGTTACTTGAGACAAGAGCGTGAGATCATGAACCTCTTCGATCACGAAGCCAGCGCTGAAGAGACATTCGTCCTGGATATTGAGCACAAAGAACAACCGAGGCCATGATGCGACAGTCGATCCGAGACGAAGTGATGAAACTGACGTCTCGGCTCGCGCAGAGATGTCACCAGAACGTTGCGGAAGAGCACGGTGCGCTGATCGCAAGGTACGCACGTCTGGATACTGCATGCGACGCGTTCAATGCCTTTACAGGTTGCCGACCAGTTGATGATGCAGACGTCTTCGATTCGCTGTCCCAGCGCCGAAGGGGCATCGCAGATCTACTGGCCAGGGCCAACCTTGATGCTTTCGAGCAGGAAAAAGCTGATGGGTTGTTCCTGGCAATCCCATTCTTTAGCTGGTGCTCGGATAAACAGCCCGTGCTCCTGGTGAACAGAACGAACCAGGCAGTCACCTACATTCGTAGAAGCCTGTACGCTTTTGCGAGTGCAGATGATGGCATCGATGAGTACCGAACTGTCGGGAGCGGTTTCGCAGACGGCATCGCAGCCGGAGCAGTCATACAGCCTGGTGAGCGACTACAAATCGATGATTACTCGATGAGCTACGACGGTGATTTCGTCAGCAATAGACGAGTCGTGCTCATCATCGAAGGCAAGCGAGCGGAATGGTTCGTTAGCGTTTCAAAACTCGCTGGTTTCTTGTGGGACGAAGACCTGCATGGCTTCCATGAGCTCAAAAGGACTCAGGGCCCCTGAACCTCCTGGTGCTGTTGCAGCGTTTTCCGACTGAGGTACACGCTGTGACGCGAAAGCTGCTTTGATAGGCCTGCTTACGAAGCGCCTATTAACGTCGCGCTCATCGCGAGTGCGAAGCTATCGTTCAATACCTGCGAGCCCTTTTCCCTGGAGACGACTCCACCGATGCCGTTTGGCTGGATCACACCCATCTTGCCGTTTCCAATGATCAGCTGGATGAGTTTTCCAGCTCCATTGTCGAGTTCTGGCAGTCCCTGCCAGGCAGCATCTATGGTAACGCTGGTGAAACGACGCCGAAGTGGTTCGATACTGTCCTTCAGCGAGATATTAGGGAACGCTCCTGAAGCACCCCAGGCGCTTGCTTAGCAGGTGTACTTCGATAGACATCAAAACAATCTGACCGCAACGAGGCGGAACTACGTGGAAGCACGATGGCGGGTTACCGTTAACTGGGCGGGGAGTCGGACAGGCCTGGAGCATTTTCTGGAGCAGGTTGAATCTCGGCTTTTCCTGGCGGGCGATACTCTGGAGGTCGATCCGGCTGAGCTAAAGGACTGTAAAGAAGCCGGCGACGCGCACGATCACGCGGAAGGGATAGTTCAAGCAGCTAGCGCAGCAGCCTCACTGGCAGCTCCTGGGCTGAAATTTAATGTTGGTACGGTAATCGGGGGGAAGGCAGGGATGCCTCCATCCCAGTATGTCTTTGCCAAGATGACGGCTGGGTTGCAGATCGGCAGTTCGTGCCATCTCGACGTCTATGACAGCTCTGGAAATAGGATTTTGCCAGTCCGTTGGCCAAGGCATGTACTCGATCAGCCTGTCGTTAAGCATGCGTTGGAGATTCTTGCCTCTCTTGAGGACGGCGACTGGGGCGGGCTCTTCAAGCTCATTGAGCTGCTGCAAAGCGACAGGGCACCGTTAGCCAAATGGGAGCTGAAGGCTCGATTGGACAGGATCAGCCGCCACGCGAATAGCCCAACGGCGGCAGGACTCAATGCTCGACATGCGATTGAGAGGAGTGCCCCACCCAGTTCATCTTTGTCGTTCGCAGAGGCAGTTAGCGACGTCAGAGAGGCCGTCACTCGGTGGATCGAGTCGAAGTCAGTTTAATTAGTTGTGCGCGCAGCTCTTCAAACGGATGAATAGATTGTTGTGCCAACGGTACTCAACGCCAACGTTGCCCCTTCTAGCCATGCGTGCCGCTCACTACTGGCCGATCTGCATCTAGGCGTTCTGGAACGATTCAGCTCTCGGCAACTTGGCATCTAAGGGGTGAAGGCGAATTTCTCACCAGGAACCAGGTTGAAGTTGCAGTCTTCAGGAGGCAGGCCGTTCCTCTTGAGCGCATTTATGGTCTCAGCTTTATCGGTCAGGTCTTGCAGCATTTCGTGCTCAAGGTCTTCAAGGTGAGACAGCATATGCACGAAGCCCTCCAGCACTTCTTGATTGTCTTGAAAAAGCTGCAATTTGGAAGCCTCAACCGACCTGATGTTGAGCGGTTGAATTCCCGAGTGCGCCGCTTCTGAATTGCGCAGGCGGTTTACCAGGGCCATGTGATCCATAGCGCAATGCTCAAACTCAAGGCACAAATGGAAGGGGTGTGCGAGCGTGCCAACGAGCGATACCAAGTGGGCCTTCTTACCTTCGTGACGCTTGCAGTCTGGACACGGGGATTCTAGTAGCGCCCCTAGAGCCATTCGCCCGTACCGGGGCTCTGGTATCTGGGTGCAGTAAAGGAGCTGCTTGATTGCGACCTCACAGATCCGGGCCGAATACATGAGCACTTCGTTGTAGAGGCGGACTCGTTCCACCTCTGCGTCTATTTCGTTGTGGCCTGGCGTGTCGGTAGTGGCGTACTCATGCGCGGCGTTAATGGCCCGTGCCATGAGCAGTTGCAATGTCACACCGCTGGTGGTGTAGGGATTCGTGAAACCACCCCACGAAGGGGGTGTCGGTGCTGGCATTAGGGCTAACTGTCCCCGCTGTTGCATCCACGCTCGCATATCACCTGCGAGAGGCAAGATGTTCAGCCCGGCGATTCTCTCTCCCAGCCACCGAAATGCCTGCTGACGATAGCTCCACGAGTGGTGGCTACCGTGCCACTCACGTTTTGATGGTGTTTCAGTGGTGTTGGTCATCATTGAAGTACCGCAGCCGCTGAAGAGGCTGCCTTGCATCTTGGCGCTGAGTTTGCCGGCCAGACTGGATTGCGCATCCTACAGCCAGCATGGACTAATAGTTACGCCTTGGAGGAAATGGAAGAAAGCTCCTAGACCCCAGTGATAGGAAGCAACCGGCCAATAGCAGCCAGTCGCGTCAGGCAGAAAACGATCCATTGCGGACGCTTAACTGTCTCGATGACGTCGGGGAGATTCAGGATATGACACGAGTTAGCCCACCCGAGTCATGGGGTAAGTGAAATTGAACCTTGCACCCGAATTGCAGATACTCCACCGATCAATATCGTACCGTCAGAACTAAACTCCACTTCAGTCCTGCCATCGCGCCCGACTTTATTTCCTTGCGATGCACTATATCGCGATGGTGCTATGCCGCTGCGCTGAAGCATCGCGGCGACGCAGCCATTACCACTGCCGCATACCGGATCTTCTGGGACGGCGTCGCCTGGCACAAATGAGCGCACCTCAACCAATGCAGAATCACCATCTGCATACAGGCCGAAGACAGTAAGTCCCGTGCAGTTTGTAGTTGCTTGCGCGAGGCAATTAATGTTCGGCTTTAGATCTAGAACATCTTGCGCAGAGCGAAGTTGCAAAGTGATCCAGACAGCACCGACATCGATAATTGCAGCATTGCATACGGACTCACGATGGACGCCAATTGCCGCTAGAATGTCCAGTAGCCTGTGCTCACCTAGCGGCGCAAAACTAGGCGCTGGCAATTCAAAGAAGATCCTGTTGCCGAGTAAGTGAAGCGATACCAGTCCCTGATCACACTCCTGAACAAGCATACCAGGTGTCTTGGGAGTCAGCCCATAAGCTAGCAATGCTGTGGCGCTTCCGATAGTTGGGTGTCCTGCAAAGGGTAATTCACCTTGCGTGGTAAATATCCTCAGTCGGTAATCAGCGTTACTGGTCGTTGGGGCGCATACAAAAGTCGTTTCGGATAAATTTGTCCAGTTAGCTATTTCAAGCATCTGTGAGCTCGTGAGCTTGTCCCTTTCCAGGATAACTGCAACTGGATTTCCTTTAAATGGAGCCCCTCCAAAAACATCAACCTGGAAAAACGGAAGATTCATTTGGCCACTACTCCCTGCCATGAACACCTTTAGTCATAATTTTGAGCGCCAGGCAACGCCTGGCTAACACTTACGTTACTCTCTTCAAAGGATATTTAAAAATCTCAGATGAGTGCACCTCCAGAGCTGATACTAGCTTGCGCTAGATCTTTTGCAATTGGCTTTATCATGGCTGACAGCCTCAGGCTTCAACTCTTTCTTTTCGACTTCATTTGCGTGAATAATTTTTTGTTTAGCTCTAAATTGTTCATGCATCTTCATAGAGCGATCATGACCGTCTTCGGCATGTACCTGTGTGTAGCCAGCGACAAGCAAAAGACCGACAATAAAACCATTTATGATCTTCATGATATATATCTCGCTAGTTTAATTGATGATTTACTGGGCGCGCATGAAAACAGCGCAAGCTCATAAAGGCTGAGCCTTTTAATTAAATTAATAACGTAATGTAGATGCATGTAACTTGAGAGGCATCCGACCTGATTAACTTTCAGGTCGGCGCCCTCTTAAATTCCAGTGACTTACTTTCAGTGCAGATGGGCTCTTCTTCAGGCGTCGACGAATATAACCTTTCCGGTGATGAAACCATCAACCGAGCGCTCAAAGGCTTTGCCTACCAGCGCGCCAGGGACAGGCTGGAAGCCTGGCATCATTTCCCCATATACGTCCCATGCCTCTTCCAGAACTGTAGGGTTGACCACGTTGATGCGAATCTGACGTGGAAGCTCGTGCGCTACGCACTGTACGAAGGTGTCGATGGCGCCGCTGGTGGTAGCGTCAGCAATCGCCATAGGAATAGGTTTGACATTGAGAATGCCCGAGATCAACGTAAACGAGCCGCCATCGTTAATGTAATTCAGACCCACATTTACCAGATTGATTTGGCCGACCATCTTGCTTTGGATAGTTGTGTCCCATTGCTCATCGGTCATTTCGTTGAATTTGGCGTATTCACAGTAGCCAACTGTATTAACGACAGCGTCGAACGGCCCAACCTTTTCGAATAGAGCCTTGATCGACGCCTTGCTGGTGATATCCACCATGTGGTCGCAGCCGGTGCCAGAGCGGCTGGCGGTGATGACGTTGTGTTTCTTGAGGCCGGTCATAGCGGCTTTGCCCATGTGCCCTTGGGCACCAATCAAAATTACGGTTTTCATAGCAATGCCTCGTTAAATCTAAGGAGGCGACACTCTATGCGCCCACTGATACAATGAAAATCATCGCGGACTTGTATGAGATACAATCAAAATGACTGAGAAAATTGATATCCGACACATGCGGGTTTTACTGTATCTCGTGCGCGAGAAAAACGTTTCTCGCGTTGCCGAGCGGCTTGAGATATCACAACAGGCGGTTAGCAACTACCTCAAGCGCATGCGTGAAGTGTTTCCCAATGAGCTGTTCCTGCGTCAGAGCGCAGGCCTGCAGCCGACTGACTATGCGTACGACCTCGCAGCTAAATTCGAGAAAATAGTTGAAGAGATCGATGGCATCTTCAATTCATTCCCATTCGATCCGGCAACGAGTGAGTACGTATTCAGGGTGATCGCAAATGAATATGCGCAACTGTCTATCATCCCATCGCTTTCGCTGCTCATGCGCGAACGCGCACCCGGGGTGAAGCTTGAAGTCATTGATTTCAATCCCGATCAGCATGTCAAGACGTTGGCGCAAGGAGAGGCTGACCTAGTGATTGGTTTTTCTGACTACGTTGATCCGGGATTAGTGCGTAATAGACTGAGAAGCGACCACTACTGCTGCGTCGCTCGGCAAGGTTCGCTGCTGCCTCGGCAGATACAGGTTCTTGCAGATGTGTCTTTACATCCTCATGTAGATTTCGCCAGTGGAGTAGGCAATCTGGGGAGTCGAGTTGATGACTTCCTGAGTGCCCGGAATGTCAGCCGCACAGTGATTGCCACTTTGCCCTGCTACACGTCTCTGCAAGCGTTTATGCAAGTGAATGATACGTTGGCATTTGTACCCTCAGCCATTGCTGCTACCGGTGGCTTCCAAGTGATTGACCTAGACATGTCCTCCCTAGATTTCAATGTGGTTGTGGGATGGCATAGAAGAGCTTCGGGCAGTGCATCCAGAGATTGGCTTGTTCAGGTTATTGCTGGATTGCACACGTCAAGTTAGCTCAAAATGAACACGCCCTGATTTTGTAGACGCTCAATGACCGCTTCTGGGCGGTTAGCGCCCCATGCCCTGACTAGTAATCCTTGTCCTTCCGTATGCGGAGGACAAATCCATGAACACCATTGCTACCTAACCCAGAAACAACAAGGGCCGCAGTCGCGGCCCTATCGTGCAGCTTTCAGCTTACTGCAGCCAGCTCTCAACAGTCTCGGCGCCGTACTGTTCTTTCCAAGCTTTCAGTACCTTGTGGTTGCCGCCTTTAGTTTCTACAACTTCACCGTTATTCGGGTTCTTGTAACGCTTCAAGGCACGCTCGCGACGAGCACCTTTCACCGGAGCTGCGATGGTCTTGGCAGCATTCGGATCGAGGATGGCGATAACGTTGCGCAGGGAGTAGTTGTAGTCGGCTAGCAGGGAACGCAGTTTGGTTTCAAACTCGATTTCACGCTTGAGTTTCTCGTCGCCTTTCAGGGCTTCGAGGCGTTTTTGCTGCTCGGCGATTTGGGCTTCCAGAGCTTTGTATTCGGCAATGATTGACATTGATATTTCCCTAGTTTTGGGGTGTGTCGAAGAGATATTAATTAGCTACAGGGTATTAGAAAAGACAGGGCGAAAGAAGCCTCTATTGTGCCTGAATCGAACGAACAAATACGATGAAACGCGCCGACTTTTTGAATCGACCCGGCTTTCGTAGATTGTGGATGACCGCTGTTGGCCGGAAGCTGTCTTTCAATTCGCCTATTTCGTGAAGTTGCTCTAGGGTTGTGGTCTGCCAGGACGGCGGCCCTCAGAAAGGACTCTACATGCGCTATCTCAACATGCTCCTGATCGCACTCGCTTCAGCTCTCTGCGCGGCCTACGTCGCTCTCTGGCTCACGAAGCCTGCGCCTATCGAAAACACCACCATCCCGCCGTTGATCTTCAGGGGAGAGCAAGACGAGCTCGTCATTTGGGGTGGCTGGAAGACTGTCGCGGGATACCAGGCGCCCGGAACGAACGCGGTAGAGATCCGCTGCAACCGCTTCACCAACACCTGCCATGAAGCAGTCGCCTCGATCCTGCATCACGCCGAAGGCGAAGACCTGGAAGCGCAGGTCTTCAGCTACAAGGTAAACAGCTGGGACGAGACCAAGCTTGAGGCTGTCGCGCAGCGGGCTATGGGGGAATGTTTGGAGCGTCGCCTGGTCATCCACACACCTGACAAATCTGCCGCTCTGAGTTGGTCTCCACCCCCAGGATGTGAGGGTGATACAGGCCGAGCGGTGCTTGTCGGTGATCCACTGTAGAAGGCCGCGATGAGCCGTTCCCAACAGCTGCGAAAGGTTCGCCTCAGCCTATGCCTGGTCATTGCCGCAGCGCTTGGTCTAACGGCCCTCGAAGCGGTGGCAGCTAATACTCCTTGCTCCGGGAGGAAGGGTGGTATCGCCGGCTGTGATGGCGATCTCTTCCTCTGCAATGACGGCTCGATCAGTGGCTCGAAGAAGAGCTGCTCAGCCTACATGGGGATGGGGCGTGCTCCAGCTGCTGTTCCACAGCAGCTACTCAACTCCAGCGGCGAATGCACGTGCGGCACCAGTACCTTCTGCACCGGCTCACGCGGTGGCGTTTACTGCCTGACTCCCTCGGGCAAGAAGAGCTATGTGAGGAAGTGAGTCGAAACGCTCGTCGGGCTTGCTTGACCGGTATCTAGCTAGACCGAATACTGTATTTAAATACAGTATTTTGGTTCGCCTGCATGTCATCTGTGATTTCTCTCGACCGCCTGCTCGATGCGCGCCGTGTCTGGCGCGGTCAGGCGGGCCCGTCACCTTCAACAAGCTGCCCTCCAACTGGTCACCGCGACCTGGATGCAGCACTTCCCGGCGGTGGCTGGCCAGCTGCTGCGCTGAGCGAGATCCTGGTCGCCACCAAGGGGATCGGTGAGCTGCAATTGCTATGGCCTACCCTGGCTCGCCTCACCTCGGCGGGTGAGCGCGTGGTGCTGGTGAGTCCTCCTCACCTGCCGTACCCCCAGGCATGGATCGGCGCCGGTATCGACCTGCGTCATGTAAGCATTGTCCAGGCGCAAGACCGTGATGCGTTGTGGGCGACTGAGCAGTGTCTGCGCTCAGGTAGCTTCGGGGCTGTGGTGTCATGGCCGTACAAGGCTGATGACCGAGCATTGCGCCGTTTGCAGGTGGCCGCAGAAACCGGCCAGACACTGGCATTTGCCTACCGCCCACAACAGGAAGCTGTGAGCGCCTCGCCGGCTGCCCTGCGCGTGGCCATTGATGCGAAGCCTGCCCAATTGCGGATACTCAAGTGCCGGGGCGGTCTGCCTCCGTCGCGGCCAATCGCGACCACCTGGCATTGAGTCGATCATGCTCTGGGCCTGCATCCTGCTGCCGCAATTGGCCATGGACGGCGTGCTTAGGCACTGCGCCGACAGCCAAGCTCCGCTCGTGCTGCTTGCGGGGCCGCCGCAGCGCCGCATCCTGCAAGCAGTCAATCCGGCAGCCAGAGCACTCGGCTTGAGACCTGGGCAGGCGCTCACGGCGGCTCAAGCGCTGACGACTGACTTCACCACCGCAGATTACGACCAGACGGAGATTGATCGCTGGCAGCGCTTTCTGGCTGCTTGGGCTTATGGTTTCAGCGCCCAGGTGAGCCTGCGCTATCCGCGCTGTTTGCTGCTGGAAGTCCACTCCAGTCTGGGGCTGTTCGGCCCCTGGCCAGTCTTCGAAGCACGTCTGCGCGAGGAGCTCACTACCCTAGGGTTTCAGCACCGCATCACTGCCGCACCCAACCCCGCCGCAGCCCGAGTGCTAGCAAACGCCCGCGACGGCCTGGCAGTGTTTGATGACGAAGAACTCCGCCAGGCTCTTGACCCTCTGCCGGTGGCACGCCTCGGCCTGCCTGAGGCTGCTGCGATGGCCTTCAGCCGGATGGGGCTACGTCAGTTGCAGCAGCTGCTGGCGCTGCCTCGTGACAGCCTGGCTAAACGTTTCTCTGCCGAGGTGTTGCTGCATCTCGACACTGTGTTTGGCCGGCGTCCGCTCGCCTTGGAGTTCTACTCTCCGCCTGATGTTTTCGACACGCGTCTTGAGCTGAACTTCGAGGTCGAGTCGCACCAGGCTTTGCTGTTTCCACTGCGTCGTTTGACGGCAGATCTAGCTGCCTATTTGGCGGGTCGTGATAGTGGTGTGCAGCGATTCACCCTGCACCTGGAGCATCGCAACCAAGCCGATAGCTTGGTCGTGGTGGGGCTGCTCAGTGCCGAGCGTGATGCTGCCATGTTGTTTGAGTTCAGCCGTGGTCGCCTGGAGCATCAACAGCTGCCAGCACCTGTATTGGCCGTAAGGCTGGTGGCGCGGGATCTGCCTCCGTTCGTTCCGCAGCATCAGCAGCTCTTCGACGAGAGGCCGCAGCAGACGCAATCCTGGGAGCAGCTCCGAGAGCGTCTTCGGGCCCGCCTGGGCGACGACGCTGTGTATGGACTCAGCCATCGAGCTGATCACCGCCCTGAACGGAGCTGGACTCAGGATGAGATCAAGACTCCTCTGCCAGCGTGCGCGCCACGTCCAGGCTGGCTGCTGGTTGAGCCTGAGCCACTGTCCGAATCAGGGTTGCGCATTCTTTCCGGCCCAGAGCGCATAGAATCGGGGTGGTGGGATGGTGGTGATGTGCGCCGCGACTACTACGTGGTGGAGACCCGATTTGGCCAGCAAGGCTGGGCCTATCGGGCCGTAGGCTCCGGGCAGCTGATGTTGCATGGCTGGTTCTCATAAGCGGGTTCCTGGGCTCAGCTGGAGGCCGACGTCAGCGGTTCAATCAAACTCGCACCCTCGTTCCGATAGTTGCCGACCTCACGTCCCACTGCATACCAATGAAATGCGTCCACTGGCAGAGCCTGTTCGTGAAGCATGTGGCCAGCTTCGTCGAGGCTGATGTCTGAGATCCACGTTCTCGCGCTTACCGCATCGAACACCACGGGGCGGCGGTCATGCACATCGAGCATCCCGCCCTCGGAATCCGCTGTGATGATACGGAACCCGTCATCTGGTTTGGGTTCCTGGTCGGGCTCTGAAAATTGCCCAACAGCAGGAAGGAAAAGCGGCTCGCTGTCCTGACGACGGATGTAGTACGGCTGCTTCGTCTTCTGGCCTTCCACTGGGCACCACTCGTACCAGCCGTCTACGCACAGCAACGCGCGATGTGGCCAGACTTGTCGGTAGAAGGGGCTCGTGGCGACTTTCTCGCGCGTTGCGTTGAAGTCGTTGCGCACCGGCTTTTCTGCCCAGGCCGGCAGCCAGCGCCATCGCTCAGGTGCCCATAGGTATCCCTGGGCCATTCTGCGCAGTAGGCCTATCCGCGAGTGAGGAGCCACGTTGTACCGATTGATCGGCTCTGCTGATGGCGGCAGCAGGAGCTGGCCTTGAATGGCCAGCGAGGCGAGGTACTTCTGCTCAGCCCGGATCTGCGCAAGTCGTCCACACATCTTCTGCTCCTCTTGTCAGCCCATCGTTGACCCTTTGGGGGGGATGGCTAAAACTGTATATCCATACAGCACTTGTAATCGATCATGAAAGACCTCGAACCGCCACTGCCTCAGTATGCGGAGCTTCATTGCCTCAGCAATTTCAGCTTCCAGCGCGGCGCATCCAGTGCGGAGGAGCTTTTTCTCAAGGCCCGCCGTCTCGGCTACCGGGCGTTGGCTATTACAGATGAGTGTTCGCTGGCCGGAATCGTTCGTGCCTGGCAGGCCTCCAAGTCCAGCGGCGTTTCGCTGATCACCGGTACTGAGGTCAGGCTAGTCGAGGGAGTCCAGCTGGTTCTCCTGGCTTCCAGCCTCGTCGGCTACCAACGAATTTGCGCGCTCATAACCCAGGGACGACGACGCACGGCCAAGGGCACCTACGAGCTGCGCCAGTCAGATCTTGCCGGCTCCACTGAGGGTATCTTTGCTCTCTGGATTCCGGGATTCAGTAAAAACGAAGCGCATGGTCGTTGGGTCGCTTCGGCGTTCCCAGAGCGCTGCTGGATCGCGGTCGAATTGCATCGAGGCCCCGACGATGCCGCGAAGCTCACTGGCCTTGATGCCCTGGGTCAACGCCTGGGGATTCCCCTCGTAGCCGCAGGCGACGTGCACATGCATGCCAGAGGAAGGCGTGCGCTACAGGACACTCTCACTGCGATCCGCAATCACTGCACCGTCGCCGAGGCAGGACATCACCTGTTCCCCAATGGTGAGCGCCACCTCAGGTCTATCTCTTCCCTGACCAACCTCTACCCAACGCAGCTGCTGGAGGAGACCGTCCGGATCGCAGAGCGCTGCACCTTCGACTTGAGCGAGCTGCGCTACGAGTACCCGCACGAGGTCGTGCCCGAAGGAAAAACAGCGGCGGCCAGGCTCAGGGAGCTGACATACGAGGGCGCCAGTTGGCGATGGCCCGCAGGCATGACGGAGAAGGCCCATGCCCAAATCGAGGCAGAGCTGGGGTTGATCGAGGAGCTCAGCTACGAGAGCTACTTCCTCACCGTCCATGACATCGTTCGCTTTGCCCGAAGCAAAGAGATCCTCTGCCAGGGGCGTGGCTCCGCAGCCAACTCGGCGGTCTGTTTTGCCCTGGGCATTACCGAGCTCGATCCCACCCGAATGAACATGCTGTTCGAGCGCTTCATCTCGAAAGAGCGCAACGAGCCGCCCGATATCGACGTCGACTTCGAGCATGAACGACGCGAG
This sequence comes from Pseudomonas sp. BMW13, assembly GCF_013357275.1. Classification (NCBI taxonomy): domain Bacteria; kingdom Pseudomonadati; phylum Pseudomonadota; class Gammaproteobacteria; order Pseudomonadales; family Pseudomonadaceae; genus Pseudomonas; species Pseudomonas sp. BMW13. The sequence continues at coordinate 175,908 of NZ_SUKD01000002.1, forward strand.
GAAGTGATCCAGTACATCTTCGAGCGGTACGGTCGTGAGCGTGCAGCCCTGACTGCCGTCGCAAGTACCTACCACTTTGCCGGCGCCATCCGCGATGTCGGAAAGGCACTTGGCCTGCCGCCCGACCAGCTGACTGCACTTTCGAATTGCTGTGGGCGGTGGAGTGATCGCATCCCAACTCCGGAGCGGCTGCTGGAGGCTGGCTTCGATCCGGAAAGCCCTGAGCTGAAGCGAATCCTTGTGCTCACTGGCGAGCTGGTCGGCTTTCCGCGTCACCTGTCCCAACACCCCGGTGGGTTTGTGATCTCCGAATACCCGCTATCGGCCCTGGTGCCGGTCGAAAACGCGGCCATGAAAGACAGGACGATCATTCAGTGGGACAAGGACGACATCGATGCTTTGGGGCTCATGAAGGTCGATGTGCTGGCCTTGGGCATGCTTAGCGCGATACGCCGCTGTCTGGATCTGCTGCGTTCCTACGAGCGCCGAGATCTAACCCTCGCCACCATACCGGCAGAGGATCCTGAGACCTACGCGATGATCAGCCGGGCGGACACGCTGGGTGTGTTCCAGATCGAGTCGCGGGCACAGATGGCGATGCTGCCTCGTTTGAAGCCAAAGACCTTCTACGACCTGGTCATTGAGGTGGCCATCGTGCGTCCTGGGCCCATCGTGGGGCAGATGGTTCATCCCTACCTGCGCCGGCGCAATGGCGAAGAAGAAGTGACTTATCCCAGTGAAGAACTGAAGGAGGTGTTCGCCCGCACCCTCGGCGTGCCTTTGTTCCAAGAGCAGGTTATGCGCCTGGCCGTCGTCGCAGCCGGATACACCCCAGGGGAGTCCGACCAACTACGCCGCTCGATGGCTGCGTGGAAGCGTCATGGCGGTCTGGAACCACATCAAAAACGTCTGCGCGAAGGAATGCTGGAGCGTGGCTACACCCTGGAGTTTGCCGAGCGCATCTTCGAGCAGATCAAGGGCTTCGGTAGCTACGGGTTTCCTGAGTCGCATGCGGCGAGCTTTGCTCTGCTCACCTACGCCAGTTGCTGGCTCAAATGCCACGAGCCGTCGGCGTATGCATGCGCGCTCATCAACAGCTGGCCGATGGGTTTCTACTCGCCCGATCAGGTGCTCCAGGATGCGCGCCGGCACGGGATTGAGGTGCGCCCGGTCGATGTCGCAGTGAGTGATTGGGACTGCACTTTGGAGGAAGCTGGCCGACACCTACCAGCAATTCGCCTGGGGCTCCGGATGATCCGTGGTCTGCCCGAAGAGGTCGGACGGCGGATTGAGGTTGTGCGGGAGGAGAGGCCTTTCGAGGACGTGAGCGATCTGTGTTTACGAGCAAACCTGGACGGCAAGGCGCGCGAGCTACTGGCCGATGCCAATGCCCTGAAAAAGCTCGCCAGCAACCGTCACCAGGCACGTTGGGAGATCGCTGCCGTGCAGCAACCCTTGCCGCTTTTCAGCTGTAGCACCGACGAGGAGCCGGTGGTGATACCAGCCCCAACCGTGGTCGAGGACATGCACGCCGACTACGCGCGAACGGGCACTACGCTTGGCCCGCACCCCATGTCTCTACTGCGGGAGACATTGCATGCAATGCGGGCGAAGAGCTCCCGTGATTTGGGCAGCGTGGAGGACGGGAAACACGTCACGGTGATCGGCATCGTCACTGGAAGGCAGCGCCCATCCACAGCGTCCGGAGTCACTTTCGTCACCCTGGAGGACGAGTTTGGCATGGTCAACGTCGTGGTTTGGCGAGATCTGGCGGAGCAGTACAGGCTCGCGCTAATGGGCTCGAAACTGCTCCAGGTGAAGGGCAAGCTGGAAGATCAATCGGGTGTGAGGCACCTGATCGCGGGGCATTTGAAGGATCGGAGTGATCTGCTTGATGGGCTGGATGTGAGGAGCAGAAATTTCCACTAAGCAAACCGAAGCTCGTCAGCGGCAACTACCAGGCAAAAGTCGCACATTATTGAGCTCTAATGACGCGGTGATGGCCAGCTGCTATAACTCCCACGCATCAAGTAACTTGAGTGGGGCGTCTGTATGGGAAAGAGATCTTCGGTTATTCTCCATTCTGTGTCGCAAAGCTCGTATAACTTGGCATTGAAGAATATTTCAATTAAAGGCAATGGCTCTAGCCCGATTGTGCAGAAATAGGGTTTAAATTCTGCTGAGATAAAGTAGTTTAAATTACTAAAAATTATCCTCGTATTAGATTGAGAAAGAAATGGATTTTTCGAGGTTCATACAGAAGGGCTCCCTTGAAGGAGTGCGCCCTGACCAGCCACAGATTGGATTCAGCATCCATGAATCCATTGTTCATTTTAATAACAGCTTTATGCAGAGCGGCTCTAAGCTACTGGGCGACTTTATACAAGAGCATGCGCCTGCTAGAAAATGGATTCTATCGTCAGACTACGCATTTTACGACACCAAAAAATTCAGTGACGCTGTAACATTTTCGCTATTCCCGCATTGGGCCCCCTTTGAAGAAATGTCATCACACATAGATTCGATGGCCCCATCCGACATCAAAAATGTCGGCTCAGTAAACGACAGTTTCATATCATTCCTTAGGGAGGGGCCAGTATTCAGTGTCACGCTAATATTAGATCGCGAGCGTCGAATGTTCAGCGATGAAAAACTTTACCACTTAGCCCGAATTGACTCTCAGGTTGGCATGCTGGAGCACTGGTGTCAATCCACGCCAAAAGGGAAAGATAGGTATCAAAATACAATCAAGCAGCTGAAAAAAGTGAAGGCGCTAGTTGGCTCAAAAAGTCTAAATTTTCGCCTATTCAGAGACATTGAGATTGTCGGTAGTCTGGCGGCTTATTTGCTTGCAGAAATAAGTGTAAAAGCCAATCCTGAGAAAATAGCTTGGCTCTCAGATCGCGACAGTATGCTGAATTTCAAGGGCAAAGTCATAGGTGATTATATGTTTGACCAAGTTAGCTATCTTTATCACGCCCTTTGCTCAAATAGCGAGGTAGATTCTTCCGGCAGACTTTTATTTGTCAAGCCCGAGGCGAGCGGAGAACTGGTTTACGATAGCTTCATCAGAGTGCCTGACTATATTGCCGGAACCATGGCCGACTATGACTTTGAAGAAAAAGAGTCTTCCCATGTTAAATTCGAAAGGGTACGGGACGGGGTATTTTCCGAAGAGCGAAGAAATATATCCTACAGGCTATTTTTTCACCCGGACATGAAGGCTCACAGGCTTACATGGGGTTTGGCAGAGAACTAAAAATAAGAGTCTGAGACCCCATTATTCTTTCACAGGCAGTGAAGCGTGCTTTCAAAATTGTGAATTACCCATAAATAGTCACTGAGAACGTCCGCTTCTGGCCGATAGCAGCCGGTCATGAAGGGCTGCTTCCGGTCAGTCGGGACACCTTTTCCCCCAATTTCGTTACAGCTTTCCTCAGTGAAGGAGAGGGAATGCACGGCGAGTTACTCCTAGAGGGACTACCTAGACCTGACTCTTATCAAGAGAAAGTAATCAGGGGAGATGACGAAAACTAGTCGTGGGGAAAGACCATCAATCCGAGCCAATTTCAATCGAAAAAGAACATAAAATAAATGACGACTTTACTTGCCCAGCTGACAAGAGTTATCGATAACTCCATTGAGAGAAATAAAGATCCCAAAATATCCTACGTGATTGGTGATAACGGTTCAGGGAAAAGCAGACTGCTAGCCGACATATGTGAGCACTACGAGGGCGCTATCGAAAGCAGCGTAGAAACAGTTCTATGCATTACGAATGCAGCAAGTGACCGGTTCACCTTTACAGAGGGTCGACTGAGACAGTATTTGGGTCTGCGAAATTCTGGTAATGCAATTTTTTCATCAGCGCTAAGTAGGCAAATGGCGCTATTGGTTGTTGAGGCAGTGGCGCAGGGGCGCTACAGATATCTTATTGAGCTTGAAAAAACGCTAGGCAAAAAATTCGACATCGATCTTGGCGGAGCTGATGGTTTAAATGCGGAGAATCTCTCGTCCACGATTGATAAAAGACGCATAAAGACGGATAAATTCAATGAGAGGTTTAGTCTCGCTAAGCGTAGAAGATTAGTAAGCTTACTTAAAGGTGGCTTGGATTTCAGGCGGCTAAGCAGGATTGATGCTGAATTGCTAATCCTTTATTTGCAAACCCGGCCAAGTGTCACTCTTTACTTAAGAGACAAATCTGAGCTTCATGAGTTTGAGGCATTGAGTTCAGGCGAGCGAAACCTAATTGCACTCGGCCTTAAAATCATAAGCCATGCATGTCCCTATGCGCTAATACTTATAGATGAGCCTGAAATAAGTTTGCATATGCAGTGGCAAATGGAATTTCATAAAAATCTTGTGCAAATGCTACGCCCGTATAAAAATTACCATGTAGTAATCGCTACTCACTCTCCCGTCCTTGTGTCGGAAGCTGCAAAAAACAGTCGAGCCGACGCGATATTTGTGCTCAAAAGCGCACCCAACTCAAAAGACAGGGAAGCTATTGCACAAGACTTCAAAATCATCGACGCTGACGACGTCCGAAGCTGTGATGATCTAACCCTCCTACATTTCCATACGCCGACATACAACTCAAAAGCTATCGATATTCGTATCGCTGAACTGGTATTGGATGCCACGTCGCCAGCACCAAGCGGGGCAAGCGTCCAAGCACTAGAAGAGTTGAGAGATACCGAAAACCTCCAGCCTGACAAAAAAGCAACAATTGAGGAGGCAATAGAGTTGATTCAGGAAAGGAACTCAAGAGTTAAAAATGAAAAAACTAGCTGATAAAACATCCCTTAAGGTTTTAAATCGGCTAGAGCGATATATTTCCGCAGGCTCTATTAAGGCTGGCGATGCTTGGGATGTTTTCTCGCGCCCCGATAAGGCTCTTGAAGCAAAGGTAAAAGAGCTCAAGATTAACGCCCTCGAATTAGAAAGCCTGAAAAAGCTGAAGGTATTAGTAAAGGATAAACTAAAAAGCAGGATTTCTGGGCGTTGTGCATACTGCAAAAGAGTCATGGGTCAGCATGGTATGTCATGGCACATTGAACACATCAAAGGAAAGACGCTAAATCCCCAGTTTATTTTTGACATGGAGAATCTTACATTTGCATGCATTGATTGTAACTATACAAAAAGCTCATCAGTTGATAAGCCTAATTTATCTCACGAAATTATTAATCCCAATTCCAAGGCTTTTCAATACAGCAAGCACATTAAATTTATACATATAGCCACGGAGAACTTGCATTATCTTCGGTATTCGCCTATATCGACCGAGGGTACTGCTACCTACACGAAACTTGCGTTCAAACGGCTTGAGCTGATTGAGCTGGTTACAAGCCTGAATCCGGTTATCAGAGATATAGCCACTCGAATAGATACGAGAGTTGATGACCTCGATGAAAGTGATGATTCGCTGAAGGAGTTCATGATGGCGCTTAAAGATGCGATCACTTGAACACTTAGAGCCCGTTTGCTCGGTTCAACATGAAGGGGAATGAAGCGGAGCAAGGGCGCTATTGAGCCTTTCCGAACCGCTAACCAAATGAGCTCCGTGCTAGTGGGCAGGCTCAGCCTGAGGTGAGCAAGGCGGCTCCACAGGCGGCAAGCAATCCGCGAACTCCCGGTAGATCTTCCCCATGACGCCCGCTTCAGCAGGTACGCCCGCGATGATCAGCAGCAGATTGCCCGCCAGCCCCAGCAGGCCGTTCGAGTGCCGTATCTGCATAAGGGCAAGCTCCATGGGGAACCCTCGCCCATGGCGGTGCACCGCGTGAATGCCACCATGCACGTATGAGCTCAAGGGCTTCCAGGAGTAGTGCTTGAACTCGCGCAGGCCGGCGACAGGTACGTGGGGTGCCTTCGCTTCGATCTCATCGAGCATCCGGCTGAGCATTGGGATCTTGCTCGCTTGCTTAGCTGCCTCGCGTGTCAGCTCAGCGAGCATGAGCTCCACTTCCTGGTCAGAGGCACAGTGGTGCATCCAAATCGCTCGTACCAGGGACTCGTACTGCACGCGCAAAAGTGCGGCTGCTGAGGTGCAGAGGCCAGCAGCTGTCAGGTACTTCAAGCTCTGAGCGTGCTCGAAGCAGGGGCTTGCTACCGAGCGAACTGCTTGCAGGCGCAGAGAGTCGTCGAATAGTGGAAGGCCCAGAAATTCTGCGATGCGAGCTTCAAGCTCTGCCGACCGACCAAGAAGTTGATTGAGATCCATAGCTACATCCCAAAATCCGCAACGGCTCTTAGTCGGCGCAATCCCGCTGGGACATGTGCAGCAGGAAGGTCAGACAGGAGGGTAATTGTCAGCCTGCCATGGAGGTGCCGCAGCACCTGGAAGTGCTCACGATTCATGGTGCGAAGTGCTCCGAGCAATGGCCGTTCCCCGGCCTCTACATTTGCCAACAAAAGCCCTATCAGTTGCGCCAATCCATCCGCACTCACATGCCGGGGAAGCTCTTCGGCGAGCTTGCCCGTCAGCAGCGATTCTAGAAAGCCCAGGACTTTCTGTTCCAGCACTTCAGCGCCGTACTGTTCCAGCGCAATTGCCCAGAGCAACCTTGCCTCATCGCGTGTCATACAGCTCCCAAAAACGACAAGGGCCGCAAATGCGGCCCTTCCGTACATTCAATACGCGCTTATTGCAGCCAACCATCAACTGTCTCGGCGCCGTACTGTTCTTTCCAGGCTTTGAGAATCTTATGGTTGCCGCCTTTGGTCTCGACCACTTCGCCGTTGTTCGGGTTCTTGTAGGTCTTCAAGGCACGCTCCTTGCGAGCGCCTTTAGGAGCAGCAGCACCTTTGCTTGCTTGCGGATCGAGCAGAGCAATGACGTTACGCAGGGAGTAGTTGTATTCAGACAGCAGGCCACGCAGTTTGCTTTCAAACTCGATTTCGCGCTTGAGCTTTTCGTCGCCTTTGAGGGCTTCGAGGCGCTTTTGCTGCTCGGCGATCTGGGCTTCGAGGGCTTTGTATTCTGCGATGATCGACATGGAATATCTCGATGATGAGTCGGTGGATTTAGTGCTGAGCGATATTAAGGCGGAAAGCTCTTAATATGCCAAGATAAGTTCACACCTTGGCAGAGACAGGCTGCGTCGCTTAGCTAGTGATCTTTCGTGTGTAATCTTTCCCTTCAATGGGCGTGAAGAAGCCGAATCTTCCGACTCCTCGACGCCTAGAGAAATGCATGTAGTTGACGTGAGGAATAATGCTCAGATCAGGCTCTTGGTTGTCGAAGATGATGATCTGCTTGTCCTTGTAGTTCTCAGCGATGTCACTATAGAAGGAGTAGATCATATCGCCAGCAATCAAGTCCTCCTCAGAAATCTCCTCACCTCGCTCTTGGTCTGCCTGCTTATAGGTGGTGAGAGGCGAATCGAGGACGACTAAGCCAGGATGCCTTCCTAAAGGAGCTAGGTGCTGCATCAAGCCGATGACGAAGGCGGAGAAGCCGATAGCCCTGTAGCCCTTACCAAAGCTTTGGCGGGGCTTGCCGCCGATGACCAAATCCCTGGTTTTCAAGTCAAACGTTGTTGGAGTGTGGTCAGGGAAGCCCCAGCGTTTGAGTACTTGCTCGATAGCCGTGGATAGAGCAGAAAGTTCGCTAGCGAAATCAACCGCCGTGTACTCTTCTTGCTTCTCATTCAGGCCTTTAGCCAACTCGTCCATTTCTGCTTTTAAGCCTTGGATGGACTTAATCGCGTGCCGGAGTGAAAGCACCTGGCTATTTAGGCCCGAGCATGTTGCCTTCGACTCATTTACCAAATTAAGCAACTCAGAAATAGAAGACCCGAGGCTAGATTCAATAAATTCAAGCTCCAAATTCTGCAAGGACAGTTCGTCATCAGTCACATCAATCGAGATGATCAAGTCCTGCGTAGCCATTTCCAGCTCGTTCATGTGCCAATCAATCTTGGCAATCTCCGCTTGGACTGCGGGGACAAGGTCGGCAGGAGCAGCGCATGGGCTTTCCTGATGGATTTGCCCACCACATGTAGGGCAGGCAACATCTTCGTAGAGAGCTAATAGTCCCGAAGCCTCGCCGATCCCTACCAAACGCTCACGATCAGATTGATACTTTCCTTTAAGCGACCCAAAGCGCTCTAGAAGAGTTCGGTTCTCGGCAAGTTTTAAATCTAAGGCCGATATCTTTCCAACAACTCTACGCTTTTCTTGGAGCAAGCTATCATGGTTAGAGATTGCGGCATTCAGCTCTGCCTCTCTGAACTCCAGCAGCGCCTCCTCTCGCTGTAGCTCTTCTTCAAATTTGTCAGCCTCCTGCTCCAAAGGCCCCTCACCTTGCGGGTGGAGCCGTGCCAGCAAATATTCAATCGCTGATATCTTCTGCTGAATAGAATAGCTTGATTGAACATCCTTCTTGAGTGCTTTAGCCTCGGAGTCATCCACGCCAGTAAGCACAGTACGAAGAAGCGATTCTTCGGTCGTTGCGTCGGTATTTTGGCCTGTTCCAAGGGGTGATTGCTCGGCCACTATCCGTGCTTCATCTACAACAAATAGCTTTTCCATCACCCTAATCGAAAGCGCACCAGTATTAAGGCTCTCCTTACCGGCCAGCAGCTGCTTGTCATTGAGAGAGAATTTCCCCAAGAGGAAATTCGACAAATTACTAAAATTCCCCTCTTTGTGTTTCGCCGCCAACTTCTTCGGTTGTTGCCCCTCTTCGAGCAGCATTATTGGAGCACGCAGGGTCAGTTCGCGCTGCAAGCTAAAGCAGCTTCCGTCTTCATTTTCGAACTCAACGGTCAGCATAGTATAACCAGCTGACTCATCGATGGTCTTTGGCGGATTCTTTGCTCCGAAGATGAATTTCAGACAATTTAGAACATATGATTTACCCGTATCTGAAGCCCCGGCGATGATATTGGCACCATTAGTAAAATAGAGCGCTGCCGGCCCCTTATCCTTACCACTTACTGTCAGGCTCTTGATTATCATCTGCCGAGAACTCGCATCCTAAACATTTTTTGTTGTTCTTCACGAAGTCGACCTAGATTGCGCTCAACCCAAGTCAGATTCTTGATCAGCTTTTTATAATACGACGATTTCAAAGCGCTGACGTAGTGAATGGCTTCATCCGTGGCCCTATACTTTATCCCGTCACTACCAATTGAAGAGGTGATGATGCCCTTGGATATGAAAAACTTTAACGTGGTCGGGAGTGTTTCTCTTCTTTTTATAATTTCAGAAAAATGATTTGGCAGCGCAGGATGAATATTTTCACCCCCATCAAATTCCTTCGAAAATATAAGCGCATAGTCGAAGAAAGCTATTTCATCTAGATTGAGCTCAACACCTGGTATCAGGGTGAGCAGCAAAGCCACCCTAGTCCCAACCTCTACAGGGCTATTGAATAACTCGGATTGGGGAATCATTTTCTCACCCACTGAAACTTCCGTTCATTCACTATGTGATGACACAACCCTTTTTTGTCCTGAATCTTCATGAAGGGCGACAAGGGGTGCGATCTGTAATCCACCATCGCAGATATTTCACAAGTCCTTAAATAGCGGGCAAAACCATCTGAATGCTGCTGACTGACGGTAGCCCTTATCGCTTCATGGCATTCCTCTTTCAGATCCCCAAAGCAATAATCATCGGGAATCCAGTCTCTGGAAAAACGCTCCAGTGACTCTGCTGCATAGTAATTATTTCTAGCGCTTCTCAATTCATCCGCTAGCTCAGGGTGCTGATGAATATTTGAGCTATCGACTACAGCACTTTTGTGCTCAGTGAATGCATCGAAAAGGGCTTGCGTATAGACACGCTCGGTTGCATCGATGGCATCCGGCGCTTTAGGTATAACTGGACGTCTCTTGTCGTATGTGCCAAAGCGATAGCCATGAAAAGGCGTATCCTTATGCATATCTATCAATTGCAAGGGGGGGATATGATCAAATATAGAAAAGTCGATGGTATCGATATGCCGTAAGAAATTATCATCCAGTTCTATGAGCTTAGAAGTGGTGATTTTCTTTGCGCAAGTGGTCTCCCAGCGCTCTAGAAGCTGCCTTTTTAGCTCATTTGGATCAGCAATCACCTTCAGAAGATCAGTGCTACACCCTTTAGGTGAAACAAAATAGTACCTCCCAGGAAGGCTATATTTCCCTATGTAGGAATAATAGGCGATCTTGCCGATTTCAAGAACAACATCAGCAACACTCAGCTTGTCCTTGTATCGTTTACACTGATAATTGTCCCAGCCGGATTCAGTGTGCGCGATAATATCGCGCCCCATATCCCCGCCGCCGCCACATCTCACTACCTGCTTATACTTACCCTTCAGATAATGAGTGATTTCGAGAGTAAAAACCTCCCAATCATCTGAGGACATGATTGTGAGTCTATCGAGCACCGAGACAGGCATGCCATGCTGCATGTCCAATGCTGTAATCATTGCTTCCGGTGCTGGTGGTGCCGGAATTTCAAGCTCATCCAAATCTGACACCTGCATTGCCCCGCAACAGATGGTATGGCTAGTATTTTTTCACGATGTAAAACACGCCGCCCTTGATCTCTAACTTGTTGCCGGTAGACGTCAATATCGCATCCAGCGCCAGATCCCATGGCACATTCCTGAGTGCCAAGCTGATCGTGCCCTCAACGTCACTGGAAATAACGAAATTCTTGTCAGTGAAGTCGGCCAGCAATTGAATTGCAGACCTGACATCTATTTCCGTAAGCCGAATTGATACTTCCTCCCCGAAATATTGATCACCTTGGACGATGCTGTCTTTGTCCAAATCAACGATGATCTTCGGTTTCAGGGTAAAAAGAGCGATCTGGTCTGACGCACCCAGTTGTACAACTCTCTGTTCCAGCTGATAGCGATCTGAACTAACAGATAGTCCATATCTGCCCTGATTTAGGCATATGCCATTGTAGAACGGCTTGTCTAAATCATTAATTTCGACCTCTGCGTCAAACGGATAGGCTTCAACTCGAAGCGCGACTTGTCCGCTCGGGCAGGAGGAATTACGAGGCCCAACCTCTAGACCAGCAATTGAGAGAATGCCTTGAAAGGCAGCAATACCCGCTGTAAAGCCGGTGACTAGTAGTCCGAAAGGCTTTAGGGCGTCCGGGAACTGCATGGGCGATATCCATATCTGTGTGATACGACTTTATAACCTGCGCTATCAATCGCAGGCAATCTCATCTGGCCAGCATCAAGGCACCCTAATTGGCTAAGCAACCGGGCCTGGGGGCGAAGGACTGGTGTGAGGCTGCCCGAAAATGGCTACGGAAGTGCTTATCCGAATAGGTAAGTTGGCAGATGCCTCAGCGATATACTGTGCAGCTTGATTTGGAGCCACCATGATCCAGCTGCCCATCGATGCCGCAATCCCCCCTCTGCGCCAGGCCCTGGCTGACCACGACTCCGTCGTATTACAGGCCCCTCCAGGTGCCGGTAAGACGACACGCGTTCCCCTTGCTCTGCTGAACGAGGCCTGGTTGGGAGGACAGAGCATCTTGATGCTCCAGCCCCGTCGAGTGGCCGCTCGCGCAGCTGCCGAGCGCATGGCCAGTGAGCTGGGCGAGAAGGTGGGTGAGACCGTTGGTTACCGTATTCGCCTGGAGAGTCGGGTCGGCCCGAGTACGCGGATTGAGGTAGTCACTGAAGGGATCCTTGCGCGCCGGCTCCAGGATGACCCTTCGCTGGAGGGTGTCGGTCTCGTCATATTCGATGAGTTCCACCTTCGGAGCTTGGACTCCGATTTGGCCCTTGCGCTCTGCCTGAATGGCCGTGAGCTGTTCCGTGATGACCAACCACTGAAGCTTCTGGTGATGTCGGCGACCTTGGAGGGAGCTCGTCTTTCGAACCTCCTGGGTGATGCTCCGGTCGTGACCAGTGAGGGACGGATGTTCCCCGTCGACACGGTATGGGGTCAGCCCTACCAGACCGGTGAGTACATCGAGCCCAAGGTTGTCCGAGCCTGCCTCGATGCTGTCCACGATCAACAAGGCAGCATTCTGGTCTTCCTGCCCGGCCAGGCCGAAATCCGCCGCGTGCATCAGGAGCTCAGCGACAAACTCGCGGGGCGCGATGACCTTCTGTTGTGCGCCTTGCATGGCGAACTGGATCTGAGTGCCCAGCGCACGGCTATCGAACCGGCGCCACCGGGCAAGCGCAAGATCGTGCTGGCGACCAACATCGCCGAGACGAGCTTGACCATCGAGGGTGTGTGCGTGGTGATCGACTCCGGTTTGGAGCGGGCGCCACGGTTTGACCCGTCAAGCGGAATGACGCGCCTCGCGACACAACGTATATCCCAGGCCAGTGCCGCTCAGCGTGCTGGCCGTGCTGGTCGCTTGGAGCCGGGTATTTGTTATCGGCTTTGGTCTCAAACTCAACATGAGCAGATGGCGGCCTATGGCGCCCCGGAAATTCACCAGGCCGACTTGGCGGCTCTGGCGCTGCAATTGGCGCGCTGGGGTGTTACGCCTGATCAGTTGAGGTGGCTCGATATGCCGCCCGCAGCTCCCTTTACCCAGGCCCGAGATCTGTTGGGCCGGTTGGGGGCTTTGGAGGCGGATGGTCGTTTGAGTTCGCATGGCCAGGCGATGGCAGAGGTGCCTGCACATCCGCGTATTGCTCACTTGCTGCTGCGTGGTCATGCGCTGGGGCTTGGGCCGCTCGCTTGCGATGTTGCGGCGCTGCTAGGTGAGCGTGATGTGCTGCCAGGTGGTGGGGCTGATCTACACAGCAGGCTGGCGATGCTGGAGGGCAGTCAGCGCATGCCTCGCCATGCACAAGGGGCTGCACAGAGGATTAAGCAGCTTGCTCGTCAGTACCGTAGTTACCAACGTGGAAGCGTTACGGCGGCTGTGGTTGACCCTGAGCATCCCCGCTGGCTTGGCTGCCTACTAGCGCTGGCGTATCCCGACCGCGTAGCTCAGCAGCGGCGTGCCGGTGGTGGGGAATACCGGCTCGCAAACGGGCGCGCGGCGATGTTCACAGAGCCCGACGCGCTGATGAAGCACACCTGGTTGGTGGTGGCTGAACTGGGTAGCCGACAAGGCCAGCGTGAGGAGCGCATCTATGTCGCGACCGACCTCGATCCTGCGTTGTTCGAAAACGTACTCGCAGAGCTGGTAACGGTCGTCAACGAGCTCGACTGGGATGACCGTGCTGGAGCATTGGTAGCTGATCGGCAGCGCAAGGTGGGTGAGCTGGTGTTGAGCCGCGAGCCGCTCAAGGAGCTCGATGCGGATGCTCGTAGTCGTGCGCTTTTGGGGCTTGTTCGGAAGAAGGGCTTGGAACTGCTGCCTTGGACGCCGGAGCTGCGACAGTGGCAGGCGCGTGTGGCGCTGCTGCGTGAGCTGGATATGGCGCAGCAGGGGCAGAGTAAGTGGCCGTGTGTTCGTGATGCCACGTTGCTCGCGACTTTAGAGGAGTGGCTGCTCCCGTACTTGAACAACGTCAGCCGTCTGAGTCACTTCGGCCTGTTAGACCTCAGTTCCATTCTGCGCGGAGCGCTTCCCTGGCCGCTGCCGCAGGAGTTGGATGAGCTGGCTCCCACGCACATTAAGGTGCCGTCAGGCTCTTCAATCAAACTGGACTACAGCGAGTCTCCGCCAGTGCTGGCCGTAAGGCTCCAAGAGATGTTCGGGCTGGCGGATACCCCTCGTATTGCCGGTGGCAAACTGCCGATCAAACTGCACCTCCTTTCGCCGGCAAGGCGACCTGTCCAAGTGACCCAAGATCTCGCGAACTTCTGGCGCAGCACCTACTTGGAAGTGAAGAAGGATCTGAAGGGGAGGTATCCGAAGCATTGGTGGCCTGATGATCCGATGGAAGCGGAGCCTACGGCTCGGGCGAAGCCGAGGGGGGCTTGATTGGAGATCAAGGCTGGCTGGTGTGCAGGATGCCTTAAGCATGCTCCAGAGCCCAAAGTGCCTCGGTGATCAGGGGCTCTGGTGTCGCGGTGTGTGTTCCTTAATCTTCATCGCCCTATTTTTTGTCCGTGAAGTCATGGAAGCTAAGCCTCTCCTCTCTCTTAACGAAAGGGTTGTAGAGGTAGGCGCAATAGTCTTCAGCCTTGGACTGAGACGTTGAAGGGTTTACGAACTGGACGTCGTATTTCTTCAAAATTTCGAAAGTGGGTTCGGCCTCATAAGGGTTGCCGATTCTGTCGTGGAAGAAAAGTTGATAGAGCAGTATCCAGTACTGGTCGAGTTCATAAAGCGTGCTGCTTTGAACTAACTCGCTCGCAAAGGCTACCGCAGCATCTACACCAGCATCGAAGCCGCTTAACAATGTTATTGCAGCGGCGTCTCCGCTCTGGATCACCCGATCAATGTTTTCGGTGGATGGATGAGATTTTAGTTGCTTTAAGTAATATAAAGCCCAGCACATACCATCTGAGCGACGGTGCAAAGCATTCACTTCGAGGATCTTGTCGAATTTTTCAGTCACCAAATCGGTGTCATAATATTCCGAGGTTACATCTATCTTCTCAAGCAGTGGCAAGAGTATCGGGTAGTGCCAGCTTAAGTTGAGGATGTAGTCGAACACTGTTGCGGCGGTGCTGCCTTGAGCCCTATGGCAGATGAGGCCAGCTGCAAGTTTTAGTACGCTGCCATCAGGCTCCGCTCTGTTTAAGTGGACAGCATAATCCAAGAAATTAATTGCGTCGTGAGTGTAAAGCGTTAAGGCGCCGCTTGAGTCGTTTTTCCAAGGCAACGCATTGTGTAGCTGAGTGGCCCATGAGTCTACTAATGGCTCGGGGAGTTCGGTGATTTTAGTTTTACTGAGGTTCAACGATAAGCGGTAGCGCGAGAGCGCGATATTGAGGGAGCGAATGAAGTCCTGCGCTTCCAGATGTGTTTCGCAATAGGCTGTGTAGTCATCTATGTACCGAACAAATCGGAACTTGCCAGCTAGCTCCCGATCTACGGCTGCCAGAATGATTTCGACTGCGATGCTGGATGAGGCAGGGCCAATAGGAAGACCCGAAGTCTCATTGCGCTTTGCATTGCGGAGTACAGCGTCGAGTTCAGAGCTCCAGTGCTTCTCTCCTTTCCTGGCGCGAAGCCGCTCTTTAGCCTCCGCATAGCCTTGGATCGCCCACTCCAGCGAATGGGTGTAAATAGAGCCAAAGCAATTTGCGACATCGGCATGTGCCCTGAAGCCCGCAGCGAAGCTTAACTCTAATGTGCTTTTTGTTCTGGTTTCATGGTCGTCATAATTCATGATGAAGATTCGGCCATCATTATGCTGTTCAGCGGTGACGGCGCTATTTTTATCCTTCATCAGTCTGATTACTTCCTCCCTATGGTCTTTTATGTTTGTATAGATCCTGGAGTAGGCCAGAGGGTGGATGAGGCTTAATATCCTTGGGACATTGTTAAAGCGTGTCGCCCGGAACTCAACGAGATCGAACCAGTAAGTTGTTCGCTGCTTGCTGAGGTCTATCTTGGCTAGTTCCTCAGCGATTTCAGGTGTGAATCGGCTGGAGGAGAAGCAAGGTGGGAGTTCTGGGGTGGAGTCCTTTTGATTTGGAAAGTAATTCCAGCGAGTTAATGCTTCTAGGAAATGCCTTTCTTTGCTTTGAAAGATCGCGACATTTGATGCGGGGCTGGTGAATTCTTTCACGGAATTTAAATCTCCCTTGATGATTTTTGTATTGTTATTGTTTAGCAGTATCGAGCTTCAGATGTATTTAATGGGGCTAGCCAGCTTTCTTCCCCGATCATACTTCTGGCAGCCCAGATGGTCGATAGATCTACTTGGTTGCTTTTATTTAGCCCTGCTAGAAGGATGGTCGGCTTGAGATGGCAGCTGCCGGGGCCGCCGTAGGGCAATCGAGGAAATTGAAGTGGCCGCTACAGGAGTGATCAGGGGCAGTCGCGGTGACGGTGTGTCAATCCTTCGTCGGAGGGCGGGGAAAGGTGGGTTTATAGGGTGTCAATCGTGGATTATTTTCACCGATTGCATGTCAATCTTTGTGGTGTGGTATTGACAGTCAATGGGTGTCAATGGCATTATTAGTTTGTGTCAGCTTGTATGCCTATTTCGAGGCGTCAATCTCTAGAACACTCACGTGGTGTCAACAACTACTGGCCGGACGATCCGCTGATCGCCGAACCCACGGCACGTGCCAAGCCGCGCAAGTAAGAGCGCGTCGCTCAGCCGCCTTCGTTGCGCAGCCGGGCCGCGAGGCACACCTCCAGGCCATCGGCATGGGCGATGAACTGCAGGCTGCAGCCGCAGCGTTCGGCGATGGCCTTGACGATGGACAGGCCCAGGCCACTGCCGTCGCTGTCGGCGCTGCGCCAGAAGCGCTCGGTGACGCGTTGCAGGCGCTCGGGGGTCATGCCCGGGCCCTGGTCGCGGATGCTGAAGCGCACGCGACCCTGGCCGTCGCGTGCGATGTGCAGGTCTACCTGGGTGCCTGGCCTCGTGTGCCGGCGGGCGTTCTCCAGCAGGTTGCGCAAAGCAGCGATGGCCAGGGCCGGGGGCATGGCCAGGCACTGCTCGGACAGGTCGTCGGCAACACTCAGTTCTACGGCCGCACCCGGCTTGTGCGTCGCATCGGCGATGGCCTGCTGCGCGATTTCCAGCGGGCGGCATGGCAGGCCTTCATCGAAGGGCAGGTTGCCTTCGACCCGTGCGAGCATCAGTAGCTGTTCGAGTATGCGCTGCAGGTGATCGGCGCCCTGTTCCGCCATGGCGATGGCGATCCGTGCCGGCTCACCCTCGGTCATGGCCGCGACCTGCAGGTGGGTTTTTACCGCAGTCAGCGGGCTGCGCAGTTCGTGGGCGGCATCGTCGGTCAGGCGCCGCTCGCGCTCCAGGGTGGCGCCGATGCGCTGGAACAGCTGGTTCTGTGCCTCCACCAGCGGCGCCAGCTCGGCGGGCAGGTCGGTCAACGGCAGCGGTTCGCTGGCGTTGGCGCTGCGTCCGGCGAGCGCCGCCCGGATTCGCTCCAGCGGCGCCAGGCCCCGCCCCAGGCCGACCCAGAGCAGGGCGAGGCTGCCGAGCAGGGCGACCGCCACCGGCACCGCAGCGGCCAGCAGGATCGAGCGCTGCAGCGTGGCCCGTTCATCCAGGCGGTCGGCGGTGGTGATGCGCAGGTCATCCTGGATCAGGGTGAAGCTGCGCCACAGCTGGTCACCGATGACCTGATCGTGGAAGCCCTGCTGGCTGGCATCGAGCATGTTCTCCGGCGTCGAGTGGCTGCGTGCCAGCACCTCGCCGCGCAGCGAGCTGATCTGGCAGGCCAGGCCATTGGGAATGCCCAGCTGCTCCGCACTCAGGCGGGTGCTGCCGTCCTGGCTGGTGCGCGCCTGCGGCAATTGCACCAGCAGGCCGGCGACCATGCGGGCCGAGGCGGCCAGGCGTTCGTCGAGCGACTGCAGCAGCTGGCTGCGCAGGTCGTAGAGCATCCAGGTGGCGGCCAGTGACCAGAGCAGCACGAAGGCGGCACCGAGGCCGAGGGTCAGACGCAGGCGCAGGCTCATCGGGGCTGCTCCTCGTGGCCGGCGGTGCCGAGCCGGTAGCCCAGGCCGCGCACGGTCTCGACGATGCCGTTGCCGAGCTTGCGGCGCAGGTGATGGATGTGCACGTTGAGGGCATTGCTCTCGACGTCATCGTCCAGGCCGTACACCGAGTCCTTGAGGTGCTCGCCGCTGAGAATCCGCCCCGGATTCTGCAGCAGCGCCTGCAACAGCGCCTGTTCGCGCCGCGACAGGTCGACGGGGACGCCGGCGAGGCTGACGGTGCAGCGGGTCGGGTCGTACTGCAGCGGGCCATGCTCGATCAGGTGCGTGGTCCTGCCGGCTGCGCGGCGCAGCAGGGCATGCAGGCGTGCGGCCAGCTCGCGCAGGTCGAAGGGCTTGGTCAGGTAGTCGTCGGCACCCGCCTGCAGGCCGGCGACACGCTCGGCCACGGCGTCGCGCGCGGTGAGGACCAGCACCGGCAGGGCCAGGCCGTCACGGCGCAGGCGGCGCAGCAGGTTCAGGCCGTCTTCGTCGGGCAGGCCGAGATCGAGGATCAGCAGGTCGAAGTGACTGTGCTGCAACAGGCTTTGCGTCGCCGCCGCGCTGGCGGTGTGAGCGACGGTGAAGCCCTGTGCCTGCAGGCCTGCGATCAGGCCACTGGCGATCAGCGAGTTGTCTTCGGTGAGGAGCACGTGCATGTTCGAAAGGGCGCGAGAAGGGCGAGTCGACAGTATCGCTCATCCCGATTAAGACAGGATTATCGGCGCTGCCCCGGGCACTGTTAATCGCCTGTTAATTGCCCTCTGGCATGCTCGACGCATCCTGGATTTCAAGGTGCCCGCATGCGTGTCGTCATCCTTCTGCTGAGCCTGTTCTGCTCCTCCGTGTTCGCCGCACTGCCGTTCGACGGCCCGCGCGCGGACGAGGAATTCCTGCCTGTCGATCAGGCGTTCGTGTTCGATGTGCAGCAGCAGGATGGGGGCGCAACGACACTGAGCTGGGACATCGCGCCAGGCTATTACCTGTATCGGCAGCGCCTGAAGTTCATCGGCCTGGCGGACGCGCATGCCCCTGAACTGCCCACGGGGCTGGCGCATGAGGACGAGTACTTCGGCGCCTCGCAGATCTACCGTGAGCGTCTGCAACTGAGCCTGCCGGCCGAGGCCCGTGGGCGTATCGAGGTGCAGTGGCAGGGCTGTGCCGATGCCGGCCTGTGCTACCCGCCGCAGAGCCGCACCCTCGACCTTGGCGGTGGCGGCGCCGTCAACGTCGCCCAGGCCGACGACCTGGCGCTGCTCGACGGCCTGCAGCAGCAGGCGCTGTGGCTGAGCATGGCGGTGTTCTTCGGCCTCGGCCTGTTGCTGGCGTTCACCCCCTGTTCGTTGCCGATGCTGCCGATTCTGGCCGGCATCGTGGTGGGCAGCCGGGCTTCGTCGGCGCGTGGTTTCGCCCTGGCAGGCAGCTATGCGCTGAGCATGGCGCTGGTCTACGCCCTGCTTGGCGTCGTCGCCGCGCTGCTCGGGGCGAACCTGCAGAGCCTGTTGCAACAGCCCTGGCTGATCGCCTCGTTCGCGGCGCTGTTCGTGGTGCTGGCGTTGCCGATGTTCGGCTTCTTCGAGCTGCAGCTGCCTACCGCGCTGCGTGACCGCCTGGAGCGGGCCGGGCGTGGGCGCGAGGGCGGCAGCCTGCTTGGCGCCGGGTTGCTCGGGGTGCTTTCCGGGCTGCTGGTCGGGCCGTGCATGACCGCGCCACTGGCGGCTGCGCTGCTGTTCATCGGGCAGAGCGGTGATCTGTTGCAGGGCGGCCTGGTGCTGTTCGCCCTCGGCCTGGGTATCGGTACGCCTCTGGTGTTGCTGGTGACGCTCGGCCAGCGTTTCCTGCCCCGTCCCGGGCCGTGGATGGCGCGGGTCAAGGCGGTGTTCGGGTTTCTTTTCCTGGGCACCGCGCTGTACCTGCTGCAACCGCTGCTGGGCGAATCCACCTGGCTGGCGCTGAGTGGTGCCTGGCTGGTGCTGGCGGCCAGCAGCCTGTTGCACCTGGCGGGGCAGCTGCAGCGGCAGCGTGCGCTGGCCCACGCCGGCGCCGCGCTGCTGGGCCTGTGGGGCGTGGCGATGGTGCTCGGGGCGGCGGGCGGTGGGCATGACCCGATGCGGCCGCTGGGGGTGTTCAGCGCCGTGGCGGCGCCGCAGGCCGAGGCGCGCAGCGCCGGTTTCGTCGATGTGCGCGAGCCCGAGCATCTGCAGCGCGAACTGGAGGCGGCGAAGGCCAGTGGGCAGTGGGTGCTGGTGGACTACTACGCCGACTGGTGCGTGTCGTGCAAGGTCATGGAGCGCGAGGTCTTCGGCAATGCCGAGGTTCAGGCGCGACTGGCGCAGGCGCGTAAACTGCGACTGGACGTCACCGCGCCGGGCGCCGCGAGCAATCAGCTGCTCGGCCGCTATCGCGTGCTGGGGCCGCCGACGCTGCTGCTGATCGGCCCGGACGGTGCGGAGCGACGCCAGCAGCGCATCACCGGTGAGGTCGATGCCCGGCAGTTCATCCAGGTATGGGACAGTGCGATGGAGCGTGGCTGATGTTGACGATGGATGTAGGACCGCTGGCGCTCGGCGTCGGCCATGTGTTGCTGCTGGTCAGCCTGCTGCTGGCCACGCTGGTCGGCTGGTGGCTGGGGCGCAAGCGCCAGGTCAACCCGGAGGCGCTGATCTTCCGTTTGTTGCTGGCGGCCCTGCTGGGCGCACGCCTGGCGTTCGTCGCCCTGTATGCCGGGCACTACCGGGATGCGCCCTGGCGGGTGATCGATATCCGCGACGGCGGCTTCATCGCCTGGGGCGGTCTGCTGGCCGCCGCCCTGCTCGGGGGCTGGTACCTGTGGCGCCGGCCCGAGCTGCGCACCGCGCTGGGCGCCGGCATGGCCACCGGGCTGCTGGTGTGGGGCATGGGCAGCCTGGTGCTGCATACCCTGGAGCGTGGCACCCGTCTGCCGGACCTGGCCCTGCGTGATGTCCAGGGCCGCTCGGTGATGCTGCGCGAGCATCTGGGGCAGCCAATGGTGATCAATCTCTGGGCCACCTGGTGCCCGCCCTGCCGCCGCGAGATGCCGGTGCTGGCCGAAGCGCAGCGCCTGTATCCGCAGGTGACCTTCGTGTTCGCCAACCAGGGCGAGGGTGCTGGCGAGGTCCGCACCTTTCTCGCCAGCCAGACGCTGCAACTGGACAACGTGCTGCTCGACAGCGGCGGGCGCCTGGGGCAACTGGTCGGTTCGCGAGCGTTGCCCACCACCCTGTTCTACGACGCCGAGGGCCGCCAGGTCGGCAGCCACCTTGGCGAACTGTCCAGCGCCAGCCTGGCGCGGGCACTGGAAACCCTGAAAACGGACGAATGATCATGCAACCAATCAAGTCTCTAGTTCTGCTCGCCACGCTGCTGGCGCCGTTGGCGCAGGCCGCCGAGCTGCCCGCCGCGATCAAGGCCGTCGAAGGCCGTGGGGCCAAGGTGGTCGGCACCTTCGAGGCCCCCGGCGGGCTGCAGGGTTATGCCGCCCGCTACAACGGTCAGGGGCTGGCGCTGTACCTGACGCCGGATGGCGAGCACGTGCTGATCGGCACGCTGCTCGATGCCAAGGGCGCCGACCTGACGGCGGAGCCGCTGGAACGCCTGGTCTACAAGCCGCTGGGCGAGGAAATGTGGCAGCGCTTGCAGAGCAGCACCTGGATCGCCGATGGCGACGACAAGGCCAGCCGGGTGGTCTACGTGTTCTCCGACCCCAACTGCCCGTACTGCAACCTGTTCTGGCGCCAGGCGCGGCCCTGGGTCGAGGCCGGGCGGGTGCAGTTGCGCCATGTCATGGTCGGCATGCTGCGTGCCGACAGTCCGGGCAAGGCCGCGGCGCTGCTCGCGGCGCAGGATCCGCGTCAGGCGCTCGGCGAGCATGAGGCGGCCGGGCGCGAGAGCAAGCTGCAGGCAGTGGCGAAGATTCCCGACGCGATCGCGGCCCAGCTCGACGCCAACCTGGCGCTGATGGGCGAGATGGGCGGCGAGGCGACGCCGGCCATCTACTACCTCGACGAGCGGGGCCGCCTGCAGCAGCACAAGGGGGCGCCACGCCCGGACAGCCTGGAAGCCATCATGGGCTCGGCGAAACCCTGAGGCGCGGGCGCAGTGGCCGCTGTCAGCGGCACAGCAGGCCACCCAGCTCGCTCGGCACGCGGCCGGTCCAGCGCTTGAACGAGCGGCGGAAGTTGGTGATGTCGTTGAAGCCCAGGCGCTGCGCCACCTCGTCGTTGCTGCAGCCCTTGACCTGGTAGAGGTACAGCGCCAGTTCGCAGCGGGCCCGGTCGAGCCGCTCCTGGAAATGACTGCCGTGCTTGCTCAGCTTGCGCTTGAGGGTCGCCGGGCTGGTGGCGAAGGCCTCGGCGACTCGCTCCAGGCTCAGCGGCTGGTGGATATGGGCGCTGAGGTGGGCGTGCAGCTCGTCGAGCAGGCTGCCCTGCCAGCCCCATTGCGCGAGCTGCTGGTCGCACTGCTGGCGGGCGATGTGCGCGCCGGTGGCACCGGCGTGCGGCCAGGGGCGCAGCAGGTATTCGCGGGGCAGGCTCATCACCGTCGATGGGCGATCGAAGCTCAGCTCGTCGCTGAGATGCACCCAGTACTGCTCGACATGGCGTGGCTCGGCGTAGGCGAACTGCAGGCGCCAGGGCAGGCGTTCGTGTTGCTGGCGGCGGGCCAGGGCGACCACCGCGGTCATGCTCGCCTCCAGCAGAAAGGGCAGCTGCTCGGCGGCGCCGCAGCTGTCGCGCCAGTACAGGTGCAGGTACTGCTCGTCGAGGTGCAGCACCGGCGTCAGCAGGGGCGAGAGCAGGGCACGGTAGCGGCCGAGGTCCTGCAGCGCCTGCAGCAGGTTGTCGGCCTGCTCCAGCAACTGGCTGGCGGCGCCATAGTGGCCGGGCCACAGGCGCTGGCCGAACAGGAAGCTGCTGTCCGGCGCATCCAGCAGGCGCCTGGCGTTGGCGATCAGGCGCAGGAACTGCGCGGGGCTGACCCGTGCCCGGCCGGTGACGATGTCCTCGTAGAACAGTTCGCAGCCCCGCAGCAGGTGATGGCTATCGATGCCCCGCGAACGTGCCAGGTCGATCAGCACGGCGGGCAGATCGTGAGCGGCGATGAAGCGACTGTCGCACTCGTAGCCCATGGCGCTCACGCACTGTGTGCCAGACGCGGCTTGGCCCGCGCCAGCGTCAGGTTGAGGCGCTTGAGCAGCTGCTCCTCGTCATCGTCGAGGGCCATGACCGCGGCCACGGTGGCCCGCAGTTGCAGGCGTTCGCCATGGCGCTGGCTGCGATGGGCGAGGCTGGCGATGCTCTGGCGCAACTCGGCGGCGATGCTCAGCGCCTGCTGTTCGCCGGTGTTCGGCAGCACGGCGACGAAACGGTCGCCGGCCAGGCGGCAGAGCATGTCCTGCTGGCGCAGGTTGAACAGCAGCAACTGGGCCACCACCTGCAGCACCTGGTCGCCTTCGGCCTGGCCGTAGCGCTGGTTGACCAGGCTGAAGTCGTCGAGGTCGATGGCCACCAGCGACAGCGGCTGATGCTCCGCGCGCGCCTGTTGCAGCGCCTGCTGCAGATGCTGGCGCAGGTACTGGGCGCCGGACAGCGGGGTGAGCTTGTCGAACAGGCGATGGTCGCGCTGCAGGTGTTCGCGCTTGCGCATCTGCGCGCTGATGGCGCGCTGTTCCTGCTGCAGGTGGTACATGCCTAGCGTCAGCAGCAGCATGCCGAGCGGCATCGGCGCGGTCTCCAGCCAGTTGTCCCAGACCGTCTCCTGCGGCAGGCGGATGAACTCGTCGAGGCTGTCCATCCACATCGAGAAGGCGATGCAGCACAGGCCCAGCGACAGCAGGCGGGTGACCCAGCCGGCCGGGCGGCCACTCAGCAGCATGATCAGCCAGCCGCAGAGGATCAGGCAGGTGCCGCCTTCGCCGGCCACGTCCATCCAGTTGATCTCGGCCCAGGACTTGATCTCGCCCGCACCGAGGTAGAGCAGCAGCCCGGCGTTGGCCGCCAGCAGCAGGCCGGCCAGGGTCAGGCCATGCAGTTTCAGCAGTGCTTTCATGGTCGATTCTCCCGGCAATGCTCGTCCGTGGCCGAGCATGCCGGAGGCAGGTCTCATTTCGATGACAGTCATTTGTCCCTCGCGCTGCAGGGCAGGCCGTCCGGGCCGGCGTTCCGGGTGCAGTAGCGCTCGGCCGGGGTAGCCAGGTCGGGCTCGTGCAGGGTCTTGTGGCCGCTGGCGTCGCGCTGGATGTCGAAGGCGTCGTAGAGCCGGTCGTCGGCGCTGTAGGCCCTGACGCTGAGGCGGTTCTGCGCCACGCTGATGGTCTGGTACAGCTGGGTGTCCTCGGCGCTGCGGTCCGGCTGGCTGTGGGCGCGATCGTTGAGGCCGTACATCTTCGAGCCGGTCACCGAGACCATGTACACCGGGCCGATGGCCTGCTGGCTGCGCAGGGCCTGGCGCGTGGCGGCGCGGCCGGCGACATGGGTCAGGCGGCTGTAGCAGTGGTCGTGGCCCTGCAGCACCAGATCGACGCCATGGCGCTCGAACAGGGGTTGCCAGGCGGCCTTGAGTGGTTCGCTGTCCTCGGGGCGGGCGCAGGTGTAGATCGGTTGGTGCATGACCACGATGTTCCAGCGCGCCTGGCTGCTCTGCAGTGCGTTCTCCAGCCAGCGGGTCTGGGCCTCCAGGGTGCCGAGGTCGAGTGCCGAGGTGCCGTCCAGCACCACGAAGCGTACGCCCTGGTAGTCGCTGACGTAGCTGGTCTCGGCCACGCCCTCGGCGCCGTTGCGTGGCAGGGCGAACTGGGCGGGAAAGTGCGCGCCGAGCGTGCGACTCTCGCTGCCGTCGGGCAGCAGGTCGTCGAGGTATTCGTGATTGCCGACGGCGACCAGTTGCGGGATGGCGGCGTAGGCCCAAGCGCCCGCCTGGTTCCACTCGCCCCATTCGTCGTCATGGGCGAGGTCGTCGCGCGAGGCCACCAGGTCACCGGCATGCACCACCAGCGCCGGGCGGGCGACGCTGCGCAGGGCCTGGCGAATGCTGCGTGAGGCGACCTCGAGGATGCCGTTCTGGGTATCGCCCAGGTAGATGAAGCTGAAGGGAGCGAAGGTGCGGCTGGCGGTGCGGAACTGATGCCACTCGCTCCAGCCCGCGCTGCCCTGCACCCGGTAGGCATAGGCGGTATCCGGGCTGAGGCCGTCCAGGCGCACCTGATGGTAGAGGGACGGGCCGTTCTCGGCGTCCAGGCGGCGACTGCTGCCACTGAGCTGGCGGGCCTTGGCCACCACCTGCGGGCCGGCCAGGGCCGGACCGAACTCCAGCACGGTGCTGTCCTGGCGCAGGTCGGTACGAAAGCTCACGGCCATCTGCGTGGCGGCGTCGGCGCCGGGCGTCAGCACGATGCGGTCCGCCAGGTTGCCGGCGGCATAGGGTTGGCCTGGCGAGCGTGGCAGCGGCGACTCGGCATGGGTCAGGGGGCTGCTCAGGGCAGTGGCCAGCAGCGTGGCCAGCAGCAGGGGGCGATGCATGTGCGGTTTCCTTGGCTGATCCGGAAGTGCGTTCGGCGCCAAGGAAACAAAGGCGCATGACGGTTCGGTTACCGCGCCGGGGGTCGATTCGGCTCAGGTGAAAGGTGCCGTGCAGGGCGATTTTTTCAGCCTGGATTAAGCCGGTGCGGGGTCGTGGGCGCAGTGGCGCCGCTGTCCACCCGGCGCTGGCCGCTCCGATTCCCGCGCAGAGCCTCGGGCAACGCGGCATGGCCGGGTCATTTCAGCTCAGAACACCTGTGAAACCGCCACGAAACAGGCTTTCAGGGCCCGCTCCGGCAGGGGCTGTCACGCAAGTGCCACAAAGCATTCCTAGCTTTCGCTGCCATCGCCTGGTGTCGCCAGGGGCCATTGAAACGAGGGATTCAAGGTGGCAAAGCCATTTCGTCATATCCGCACAGCGGGATTCAACGTCAGCCTGCTGGCCATCGCCATCAGCGCCGCACCGGTCTGGGCCGAGGAGGCGGTCGAGCGCGTCGAGGTGATCGGCCAGGCGGCGAGCATCGACAAGGCGCTGCAGGAACAGAAGAGCGCCGACAGCATCAAGAGCGTGGTGCATGCTGACGGCGTCGGCCAGTTGCCCGACGACAACGCGGCCGAGGCCCTGCAGCGCATTCCGGGGCTGTCGGTGGAGCGCGATCAGGGCGAGGGGCGTTTCGTCAGCGTGCGCGGCATCGCGCCGGATCTCAACAGCGTGACCATCAACGGCACCCTGGTGCCGGCCCCGGAGGGCGACCGCCGTGCGGTGGCGCTGGACGTGCTGCCGGCGGAGCTGGTGCAGTCGCTGTCGGTGGTCAAGAGCCTGACGCCGGACATGGACGCCAACTCCCTGGGCGGCACCATCGAGGTGGAGAGCCTCTCGGCCTTCGACCATGACGGCCTGTTCTACACCCTCTCCGGCGAGGCCAGCCACGACACCAACGTGGACAAGACCAGCCCCAAGTTCTCCGGCGCCATCAGCGATCGCTTCAGCCTGGGTGAGGGCACCGACAACTTTGGCGTGGCCGCGGCATTCAGCTGGCAGAAGCGCAAGTTCGGCTCGGAGAACGTGGAGACCGGCGGCGCCTGGGATTTCGACGATGGTGCGCGGCTGGAGGAGGTCGAGCAGCGTGACTACCAGATCACCCGTGAGCGTACCGGCTTCGGCCTGAACTTCGACTATCAGCCGGACGACTATTCCAACTATTACCTGCGCACCCTGTACAGCAAGTTCAAGGACACCGAGACGCGCAATGCCGCCGGCATCGAGTTCGACGACGCGCAGCTGTCCGCTGAGCGTGGCGATGGCGAAGGCTGGCGCGAGCTGAAGTCGCGTGAAGACACCCAGGAAATCCAGTCCTACGTGTTCGGTGGCGAGCGCATGATCGATCTGTGGACCATCAGCGGCCAGGCCGGCTACAGCCAGTCCACCGAGAAGGACCCGGGCGGCATCGCCGGCGCCAAGTTCGTCGGCGACTTCACCGGCATCGGTTTCGATGGCACGCGCAAGCCGCACCTCGTTGCCGGCGACGCGTTCTACGATCCGACCGCCTTCGAACTCGACGAGGTGGAGTGGGAGAAGGTCAGCGGCAAGGACAAGGAAAAGAACATCCGCCTCGACCTGGCCCGTGACTACGACCTGGCCGGCAACGCCGCGCAGGTGAAATTCGGCGGCAAGCTCAGCCGGCGCGACAAGACCAGCGATACCGAGGTCTGGGTCTACGACGATTTCA
The DNA here is from genome assembly GCF_013357275.1 of Pseudomonas sp. BMW13. Classification (NCBI taxonomy): domain Bacteria; kingdom Pseudomonadati; phylum Pseudomonadota; class Gammaproteobacteria; order Pseudomonadales; family Pseudomonadaceae; genus Pseudomonas; species Pseudomonas sp. BMW13. The sequence continues at coordinate 202,690 of NZ_SUKD01000002.1, forward strand.
CCGGCGTCGGGCTCGACGGCTTGCAGAGCGGCCGCGTCGACTACTCGCTGGGCCGCTTCGGCAACGGCATCAGCGCCGGTGCCATCAAGGGCCTGATCGGCGGGTTGGATCGCAGCCAGTTCTACGACGAGGAGAACTCGCGCATCAACGACTTCGACATGCGCGAGGACATCAACGCGGCCTACCTGATGAACACCCTGGATGTGGACGACTGGCGCTTCATCGCCGGCCTGCGCTACGAGGGCACCGAGTTCGAGGCCAAGGGCACCGGCCTGCGCGATGGCGTGTACGAGGACAGCCAGAGCCGCAACCGCTACGACCACTGGCTGCCGGGCCTGCATGCGCGCTACCAGCTGTCGCCGTCCACCGCGATCCGCGCCGCCTGGACCAACAGCGTGGTGCGCCCGACCTTCGGCCAGCTGGCGCCGGGCTTCGCCATCGACGGCGCGGACGCCTCCTTCGGCAACCCCGATCTCAAGCCGCTGGAGTCGATGAACCTCGACCTCGGCATCGAGCACTACATGGGCCGTGCCGGTGTGGTCTCGGGCTTCCTGTTCTACAAGGACATCGACAACTTCATCTACAACACCGACCTGGCCGGCAGCGGCGAGTGGATCGGCTTCGACGAGGCACTGACCTTCGACAACGGCAGCAGCGCCAAGCTGTATGGCGTCGAGCTGGCCTACTCGCAGAAGTTCGACTGGCTGCCGGCGCCGTGGAACGGCCTGCTGCTGGGTGCCAACCTGACCCTCAGCCAGTCCGACGCGAGCATCGAAGGCCAGGGCGCCAAGCGCTCCATCGACCTGCCCAACCAGTCCGACACCGTCGGCAACTTCATGCTTGGCTGGGAGGACGAGCGCTTCAACCTGCGCCTGGCCGCCAACTACAAGTCCAGCTACCTGTACGAGATCGGTGCGGTGGAGGACAAGCGCCATGACCTGTACGTCGACGACCAGGTGTTCGTCGACATCAAGGCCGGCTACTTCATCACCCCCGAACTGCAGCTGACGCTCGAGGCGCAGAACATCACCGACGAGTCCTACTACGTCTACACCGGCAGCCGCCGCTACAACGCCCAGTACGAGGAGTACGGCCCGACCTACAAGATCGGCCTGACCCTGACCCATTTCTGAGCGCTGCGTGTTTCAGGGTGGAAAACGCGTTCTCGTCCACCGAAAGGCGCTCGCCACACCGACATCTTCAATGGCCTGGCCCGTCGCCACTCGGCGGCAGCGGGCCGGGCCACCGTTACCAGGAACTCTTCATGCGTTTTTCCAACCTGTCCCTGCTGGGGCTCTGCATCACCCTGGCCGCTTGCCAGAGCCATGAGCCGCAAGAGGCTGTCTCGGCCGTGCCGAACGTCGTGCTCAGCGACGCGCTGATCGCCAGCGAAAACACCCAGTGGCTGGCGCCGCTGCCCTTTCTGCCGGGGGCCGAGCGTCTGCAGGTCGGCGCCCGCAGCCTGCAGGTCGTCGATGCCGATGGCCAGGTGCTGAGCGAACTGGCGGGGCGTTTCGCTACCCTCGACCAGCGTGCCGACGAGCGTGGCGTGCTGGTTGCCACGCTCGACAAGCGGCGTCAGCAGGCCCTGCTGGCGCGCCTCGACGACGCGCAGCAGTGGAGCGCGCCGCACTACCTGCCGAAGACCCGCTTCGCCATCGAAGGGCTGTGCCTGTATCGCGATGAAGCGCGCAACGACTTCCTCTTCCTGGTCGGCGAGGAGGGCATCGGCGAACAGTGGCTGGTGGCCGAGCACGGCCGGCCGCTGGCGCAGGCACAGCGGGTGCGGGCGCTGAGCCTGCCGCCGCAGAGCAGCTTCTGCCAGGTCGATGACAGCTCCGCCAGCCTCTACGTCAACGAGGAAGGCGTGGGCCTGTGGCGCTACGCCGCCGCTGCCGAGGCGCCGCTGCTGCGTGAGCCGGTAGAGCTGGTCGCGCCCTTCGGCGAGCTGCAGGACGCCGGCGGCATGGCGGTGCTGCCCGATGCCTTGCTGCTGCTGGATCCGGCCGCCGCCAACCTGCACCTGTTCCAGCGCCACGCCGCACAGTGGCAGCGTGCCGCTGTACTGAGCCTGGCCGGGCTGGACGAGCCGGAGCAGGTCAGTGCCCGGCGCACGGCGCAGGGGCTCGAGCTGCTGCTGGTGGCCGACGATGGCGCCCGTCGCGCCGCGCTGAACTGGCAGCCCGAGAGCGCTGAAGCGCCGCCGGCGGTGCCGGTGGTCACCCCCCTGGTGCAGAGCGAGGTCGCGCCGAGCCTGGGCGATGCGGCGGACGACCCGGCGATCTGGGTCAATCACGCACAGCCCGAGCGCAGCCGCGTGCTGGGCACCGACAAGCAGGGCGGTCTGCTGGTCTATGACCTGGCCGGCAGGCAACTGCAGGACCTGCGCGTCGGCCGGCTGAACAACGTCGACGTGCGCAACGGCTTCCAGCTGGGCGCGCGCCGGGTCGACCTGGCGGTGGCCAGCAACCGCGATCACAGCAGCCTGCAGCTGTTCGCCATCGACCCCGCCAGCGGTGAACTCGGCGAGATTGGCCAGATCCCCACGCCACTGCGGGAGATCTATGGCCTGTGTCTGTTCAAGGATCGCCAGGAGACCATTCACGCCATCGTCAACGACAAGGACGGCAGCTTCCTGCAGTACCGCCTGAGCGGTGCCGGCGGCAAGGCCAGCGGCCAGCTGGTGCGCCGTTTCCGCACCGCGACCCAGCCGGAAGGCTGTGTGGCGGACGACCGCAACGAGCGCCTGTACATCGGCGAGGAGGACGTGGCGGTGTGGACGCTCGATGCCCGTGCCGACGCCCCGGCCGAGCTGGAGCGGGTCATCGCCGTGGGCGGCCCGCTCGAAGACGACATCGAGGGCTTGGCCCTCTATCAGGGGCGGCAGCGTGACTACCTGCTGATCTCCAGCCAGGGCAACGACAGCTATGTGGTGGTCGAGGCGCAGGCACCCTACAGGCTGCGCGGCAGCCTGCGCATCGGCCTGAACGCCGAACGCGGCATCGACGGGGCTTCGGAGACCGATGGCCTGGAGGTGACTTCAGCCAACCTCGGCGGCCCCTGGAGCGCTGGCCTGCTGGTGGTGCAGGACGGCCGCAAGCGCATGCCCGAGGGTAACCAGAACTACAAGTACGTGCCCTGGACGGCGATCGCCGCCGCGCTGGGCCTGGAATGAGACGGCTGGCGTCACGCCTGTCATCCCGGTGTAACGCCAGTGTCTTGAAATGTGAGCCATGGGGCTCGAGCCATTGAAGGAAAGCATGATGCAAAACCAAGCCCATCTCGAACACATGACCGTCTGGGGGCTGGTCAGCGAGGCCAGTCTCGTCGTGCAGGCGGTGATGCTCTGCCTGGTGCTGGCCTCGCTGATCAGCTGGTACCTGATCGTCCAGCGTGGCGGCGTGCTGCGCCGCACCGAGGCGCTGGCGAGAGACTTCCTCAAGCGCTTTCGCAGCGATGAAACAGGCGCCCTGTACCGCGCAGGCGTGCAGCAGGAGCTGCCCGCCGATGCCGCCCTGCAGCGTATCTTCCTGGCGGGTTATCAGAGCTTCAGCCAGCTGCAGGCGCATGCCGGCAACAGCACGGAGACCGTGCTCGACGGCGTCGAGCGCAGCCTGGCGGTGGCGATTGCCGAACAGGAGGAACGCCTGGAGAAGGGCCTGCCGTTCCTCGCCACGGTGGGCTCGGTGAGCCCCTACATCGGTCTGTTCGGCACCGTGTGGGGGATCATGAATTCCTTCCTCGGCCTGTCCCAGGTGCAGCAGGCCACGCTGTCGACGGTGGCGCCGGGCATTGCCGAAGCGCTGATCGCCACGGCCATCGGCCTGTTCGCGGCGATCCCGGCGGTGATGGCCTACAACCGCTTCTCGGCGCGCAGCCAGACCCTGATCGCGCGTTACTACGCCTTCGCCAACGAGCTGCAGGGCCGCTTGCATCGTCGCCTCAATGGCGTTGGTGCGGGCATGGCCGCTGCCGCTTGAGGAGGATGACGCGATGCTGGTTCGACCGACGCACAAGCATGGCCTGAAGGCCGAAATGAACGTGGTGCCCTATATCGACGTGATGCTGGTGCTGCTGGTGATCTTCATGGTGACCGCACCGATGCTGGTGCAGGGCGTGCAGATCGAACTGCCCAAGGTGGCGGCCGAAGCGCTGCCGGCACCGGGCGAGCAGCGCATCGTCACCCTGTCGGTGAAGGACGACGGCAGCTTCCACTGGAACCTGGGCAGCGAAGTGGATATCGAGTCGCAGACCGACAGTGCGCCGAGCAAGGAGGCGATGCGCGAGAAGATCGCCGCCATCGTCGCCGCCAACCCGCAGACCCAGGTCTACGTGCGCGCCGACCAGAATGCCGACTATGCGTCGGTGGTCGCCGGCATCGCCGAGTTGCAGCGTGGCGGTGTCAGCCGCCTGGGCCTGATCACCGAGGCGCCCTGACATGAGCAGCATGACCCTGGAAATGCCCGCGCCGCGTCTGGCCTGGCCGGCCTGGCGCGAGCATGGCCTCGCCATTGGCGTCGCCATCGCCCTGCATGCCGGCCTGGCCTATGTGCTGCTGCACCTGGCCCACCAGGCGCCGCTGCCGACACCGCTTGCCACGGTACTCACCACCGAGCTGATCAGCCTGCCGGCCCCCGTGGTTCAACCGCCGGCGCCCGTCGTCGCCGAACCGGCAGTGGCGCCGCCGCCGGCGGAGGCGCCGGTCGAGGCGCCAGCACCCGAACAGGCGGACCTGGCCTTCAAGAGGGCCGAGCAGGCGCGTGAGGAACAGGCGCTGCGCTTGCAGCGTGAACGTCAGCAGCGGCGTGCCGAGGCGCAGCGCCAGGAGCGTCTGGCCCGCGAAGAGGCGGCGCGTCAGGCGCAGCTGGAAGCGCAGCAGTTGGCCGAGGCCCGCCGGCTCGAAGCCGAGCGCGTGGCGGCGGCGAATGCCGCAGCCGCTGCGGCGCGCGCCGAGGCGCAGGCGGCCAGCCGCCAGTACCTGCCCATCGCCAAGCAGGCGCCGGACTATCCAGCCAAGGCGCTGGAACGCAAGATCGAGGGCGAATGCACGGTGGCCTATACGGTGAACGCTGCCGGGCGCGTGGAGGACCCGCAGGTGGTCGGCAATTGCCATCCGTTCTTCGTCAAACCGTCACTGGCCGCGGCCAGGACCTTTCGCTACCAACCGCGCGTGGTCAACGGCCAGGCGGTGGCGGTGGCCAACGTGAAGAACACCTTCAGCTACCGCATCGAATAGGTGTGGGGCGACTCAGGGCAGTTGCAGGTCTTCGCCCCTGGCCTGCAGGCGCTGGTAGGCATGGTCGAGCGCGTCGCGTAGCTGTACGGCATTCGCCGCGTGGCGGGAGACGATCAGCTTGAGCTGCAGGCGCTGCACCTCGACGAACGGCAGGTCGCCGATGCCGAGGCTGCGCCGGGCCTGCTCCACCGGCATCTGGTAGTCGAGGAGGAGGTCACCACGTCGGCGCAGCAGCATCTCCAGCGCCGCGGTGTGCCGCGAGGTGCGATGCAGGGTGATGTGCCGCGCCGGGTCTTGCAGCCACTGGTTGATGCCCTGCCAGTAGCTGTAGCCGGTGATCAGGATCACGCCACGGCCCTGCAGGTCGTCGGGCAACCTGGGCGGTGCGGTGCCCGGGCGGTAGTACAGGTTGAGGGCGATCTGCCCGAGCAGGTAGCGGCTCTCCAGGGTGTGCTCGGCCAGTTCGGGCTTGCCCGGGGCGCCGAACCAGAGCGCGATGCTGCCGTCGATCAGGCCGTTGTACAGGCGTGCGCCGGGGTAGGAGCGGAACTCCGCCTGGTAGCCTGCCTCGTCGAGCAGGCGCGCGGTCAGTTCGAGGCCGACGCCACTGGGGTGGCCCTGGTCGTCGGTGTAGGAGTAGGGAGGGAATTCGTAGTAGCCGACATGAATGCGTCGCTCGCTGCCGGCCGCACAGGCGACCGGCAACCACAGCAGGGCGATGAGTATCAGGCAGAAGCGTCTTGGCATCGAGGTGTCGCGGCTGTTTGCCGTCTTGTCATTCTTGAGGCGGTGCCGGTCGAGCATGGACAACAGGCGGTGGCGTTGTCCAGCCCTGTCGTGCCTATTCCTGGCTGGGGATGAAGAAACGTCCGATCACCGGCAGGTGGTCGGAGATGGCCAGCGTGTCGTCCTGGCGCACCTGGCTGGCCAGCGGCGTCAGGCGCGGGCTGTAGAACAGGTAGTCGAGGGTGCGATCCGGACCGCTGGCGGCAGGGTCGTTGGGATAATGGGTGTACCACCGCGCCTGGTCCGCGCCGCTGGCCTGCAGCAGACTGGGGATCATCGGGTAGCGCCTGGCCAGGTCCTGCAGCTCGCTGTCGGCGGCATACCAGCTGCGCTGGTCGTCGGGCAGGTGTTCGAACTGACCGGGCGGCAGCAGGTTGAGGTCGCCACCCAGGACCCACGGCTGGCCGGCCTGCTGCAGTTGGCGCAACAGGCCATCGGTCATCTCGACCTGGCGTTGCATGGTGTCCTCGCCCAGGGCGAAGGCATCAAAATGGGTGTTGATCGCCGCCAGTTCGCCGCCACCGCGGATCGGCAGGTAGCTGACCAGCAGGGCGCGCTTGAGCTGAAAGGGGCGGCTCAGCAGGTTGCTGGCCAGCATCGGCAGTTGCAGGCGCTCGGCGCGGGCGATCTGGAAGCGGCTGAGGGTGCCCAGCTTCATGCCGACGCTGCCGAGAATGTGCGGGTGCGGCACGAAGGCGGACTTCCAGTAGAACGCCTGGCTGCTGCACGGGTAGAGGTCTGCCAGACGCGTCTGCAGCAGTGCCAGCTGGTCCTGGTAGTCGGTGGCCTTGGCGTTGTCGTGCAGCTCCTGCAGCAGCACGACGTCCGGTTGCTCATCGCGCAGGATGCGCACCACCTCGTCCAGCGTCCGTACCAGGTCGGCGCTGCTCGGGCGTTCGTCCGGGCCGTCGCCGCCAGGCAGGTCGTACCAGAACACGTGGCGCTTGCCGGCCAGGTACTGCACGTTCCAGGTCATGACCTTCAGCGCCTGCCCTGGCTGCAGCTGTGCCACCTGGCCCGTGCAGGACACGTCCGCCTCCTCGCGCGCAGCGGGGTTCCAGGCCAGGACATGGACCAGGGCCAGCAGAATGACGGGCAGCAGGGCGACGAGCAACAGCAGGCGAAGCGGGCGGGGCAGAGACATGGCGGCATGAGCGACTATGCTGGAAGGAGGCGAGGATACCCGAGTGCACCGGATCGGCCCAGGCATTGCTGGGCGATTGTCGAGTATCTGCCGAGTTCGCACGGTCGTTCGGCCCCAGGGACAGATGGCATGAGCTGCAGTAGCATGCGAAAGACTGTTGTGTGGGTCGCCCTGGCGAAGGGCGGCAGTTGATATCGGTGAGCGTGGATTCCGGGAGCCGCACATGTATCGCAAGGTGTTCGCCAACAAGGTTTTCGATCGCAAGGTGGTGCTGATCACCGGCGGTTGCGCCGGCATCGGCCGCGCCCTGGCCGTGCGCCTGGCGCAGGCTGGCGCGCGCCTGGTGATTCTCGACCTGCACCAGGCGGCGCTGGATGGCCTGGTGCAGCACCTGGCCGACCATCACAACGCCGAGGCGCTGGGCCTGGTGTGTGACGTCGCCGATGCCGATGCGGTGCAGCGTGCCGTGGCCCTGGCCTGCGAGCGCTTCGGCGGCATCGACGTGCTGGTCAACAATGCCGGCATCACCCACCGCAGCACGTTCGCCGAGACCAGCCTGGACGTGTTCCAGCGGGTCATGGCGGTGAACTACTTCGGCGCGTTGCACTGTACCCAGGCCGCGCTGCCCAGCCTGATCGCCCGGCGCGGGCAGATCATCGTGCTCAGCTCGCTGTCGGGCATCGCGCCGTTGCTCTATCGCAGTGCCTACAACGCCAGCAAGCATGCCCTGCACGGCCTGTTCGAGACCCTGCGTTTCGAACTCAAGGGTTCGGGCGTCAACGTCATGCTGGTATGCCCGGGCTTCACCGCGACCGACCTGCGCAAGAACGCGCTGGTCGGTGACGGCTCGGTGGCGGCGCAGCCACCGCTGGCAATGGGCAAGGTCGCTTCGCCGCAGGATGTCGCCGAGGCCATTTATCACGGTGCGCTCAAGCGCCGGCGGCTGTTGGTACTGTCCAACGTCGACTGGCGGGCGCGGGTGCTGGCGCGTTTCTTCCCGCGGCTGTTCGAGCGTGTGCTGTTGCCACGGCTTTCCGGCTTGAAGCCGCGAAGCTAGGAGGTGTCCGATGCGTGCCTGGCTGCTGCTTATCCTGCTGCTGGCCTCTGTGGTGTGCCGGGCCGAAGAGCCTCGTCCGCTGCAGGTGATGACCGATCTCTGGCCGCCGTTTCGCATGCTCAAGGAGGATGGGCAGCTGCAGGGGCTGGATATCGATCTGCTCGACGAACTCTCACGTCGCACCGGACTGCGCTTCGAGGTGCATCGCGCGCCCTGGGCGAGGGGCCTGGCGGCGCTCGAACAGGGCACGGCGGACATGATGACCGGCCTGGCCAGAACGCCGGAGCGCGAACGCTACATCCAGTACCTGGATGCGCCCTACTACGCCTGCTCGCCGCGCTTCTACGCCAGCCCGGCGCTGGCCATGCGCCTCAAGGACTATGCGGCGCTGCACGAGCTGCGCATCGGCTACGTGCTGGAGTCGGTGTATTTTCAGCCATTCGACGATGACCAGGGGCTGAAGAAGGTCGGGGTCAGCAATGAAAGCCAGTTGCTGGGGATGCTGACCCGTGGCCGTATCGACGCGCTGGTCGGTACCGACTGCCAGGTCGACTATGCGCTGCTCGACCCCAGGTTGGCCGGCCGCATCGTCAAGGCGGCCTATCAGCCCGAGGCGCGTACCGAACTCTACATCGGCTTCTCGCGCCAGCGCCTGGAGCGCATGCCGCAGCTGGCGGCTGCGCTCGAGAGCCTGTTGCGCGAAGGGTGGGTCGCCAATGCCGCCCTGCGCTATCAGCCGGTGGTCGCGCACCAGTAGCAGGGTATGTCGTCAGCCATGCTCGTGCTGCGCGCCGCTCGCCAGCATCAGCTCCATGTCCCAGAAGGCCGCCTCGATCTTGTGGCCGTCGAGATCCCTGATGAAACAACCGTAGTACGGCTCGCCATAGTCCGGGCGTGGCCCGGGCTGGCCTTCGTCGCGACCACCGGCCTCCAGCGCCGCCTGGTGAAAGGCGTGCACCGAGGCCTTGTCCGGGGCGACGAAGCCGAAGTGGCTGCCGTTGCCGAGCGTGGCCGGCTGGCCGTTGATCGGTGTCTGCACCCAGAACTCCGGGTATTCGCGCCCGAAGGCCACCGCTCCCGGATGGCGCATGATCTCGCGGCAGCCCAGGGTCGCCAGCACCTTGGCGTAGAAGGCGCTGGCGGCGTCGAAGTCGTTGGTACCGATGGAAATGTGGGACAGGATGCTCGGGTTGCTGTCGCTCATGGCGTGCTCCTCTTGGGCAAAGCAGCAAGCCTAGTCGTTGTTCTGCGATGCTGCCGGTTGCCTGGGTTCGAGCAGCATGAACAGGCGGAACAGCACCACGATGGCGAACAGCTGGAGGAAGCCGTTGCCCGCCTGGTGCAGCACCCAGAGCAGGGTGTCGGCCTGGCTCGGCTGCGTCCACCAGTCGAGCAGCCACAGCGGGAGCAGGACGTTGGCCAGGCAGGCGAATACCGGCCAGAAGCGCCCCTCGGTCATGCTGAAGCTGCTCTGCAGGGCGCGCAATGGCGGCTCCTGGCGCAGCACCAGGATCAGCTCGGAGAAGGCCAGGCGCATCATGATCCAGATGCCCGGCACGATGAACAGCGACAGGCCGAGCATGATCGCCAGCGTGCTCAGGCCGGTCATCAGGGCGAAGCTCGGCCAGAGCTGCAGGCCGGCGGCGAACAGCTGGGCGTTGCCCGGCGTCTGCCCGTTGCTGCGTGCATGCAGGAAGAGGATCAGCGGCGCGGCATACAGCGGATAGAAGAGGATGCCGAGCAGGACCCCGTAGGCCGGGTTGGCGTCTTCGCCGAGCTGCGCGGCCAGCACGGCCTGGGCGATGGCCTCGAGCACCAGCAGGGGCAGGGTCAGCCGGGCGATGGCCGCCAGGTTGTGGCTGGAGAAGAACCAGGCATCGCGGAGCACGGAAAGTGGATTCATCGGCAGGCTACCAGATGTAGGGGGCTGTTGAGGTTGCATCGCGCGCCGCGTTCGGCCACGCCGGCGCTTGGCCGCAGAGGATTCAAGGGTACTCCAGTTGCGCATTGGGCAGCGCGGCGAGCAGACGCGGCAGCTCGCTGCCTGGCACCTCCAGGGTCAGCTCGGGCGGGCCGGGCGAGTACAGCAGAAAGTCGCAGGCGAGCACGGCGCGGTCGATCAGCAGGGTGATGCCAGCGTCGTGGCCGAACGGGCAGGCACACATCGGCACGCAGCCGGTGAGCGCGGTCAGTTCCTCGTCGCTGGCGATACGCGGGCGGCTGCCGAGCAGCGCCTTGAGCCGTGCCCAGTCGGCACGCGCCCCTTCGACGCTGACCAGCATGGCATGCCGCTGACTGGCGACGCGCAGGAACAGGCTCTTGCTCTCCACCCCGCGCAGCGCGAAACGCTGGCGCACGGCGTGGGCGGTGGGGTAGTCGAGAACGGCTTCGTGCTCGACCAGGCGATGAGCAATGTCCAGGCGTCGCAGCAGGTCGAGGTTGCGTTGGCAGAGGCTTTCTAGCGGTGTCATGCGTCAAGGATAGGGGCAGGAGCGGTGCTCCGGCCAGTCCCCGGCGCGTCGGGCGGTCGGCTCTGGCATACTGGCGCCTTCGTTGCCCGTACGAGGACTCCCGGTGAAGAAGATCGCCGTATTCGCCGATGTGCAGAACCTCTATTACACGGTGCGCCAGGTGTACGGCTGCCATTTCGACTACAGCGTGCTGTGGGCCGAGGTCAGCCGCCGTGGCGTGATCGTCGAGGCCTATGCCTATGCCATCGACCGTGGCGATGCCAAGCAGCAGCAGTTTCAGCAGATCCTGCGCAAGCTCGGTTTCACCGTGAAGCTCAAGCCCTACATCCAGCGCAGCGACGGCTCGGCCAAGGGCGACTGGGACGTGGGCATCACCATCGATGTGCTCGACGCCGCCTCGCGGGTCGACGAAGTGGTCCTGGCCTCGGGGGACGGCGACTTCGACCTGCTGCTCGAACGCGTGCGCAGCCAGGGCGTCGCCGCCATCGCCTTCGGTGTCCCGGGGCTGACCGCGCAATCGCTGATCCGAGCGGCCAGCCTGTACGTGCCCATCGAGGGCGATCTGTTGTTGCGCAATCACTGAGGTCTCACGTTGGAATCCATTGCTGTCATCGACTTCGAAACCACCGGGGTTTCACCTGCCCAGGCGCGTGCCACCGAGATTGGCGTGGCGATCATCGAGGACGGGCGCATCGTCGACCGCTATCAGAGCCTGATGTACAGCGGCGCCTGGGTGCCGCCCTTCATCGAGCAGCTCACCGGCATCAGCAATGCCATGCTGCGCCAGGCGCCGCCTTCCGAGCAGGTGATGAACGAGGTGGCCGACTTCATCGGCGAGCGGCCGCTGCTGGCGCATAACGCGGCCTTCGACCAGAAGTTCTGGGATGCCGAGCTGGCCCGTGTGAGCCGGCGGCGCGCGCAGCCGTTCGCCTGTTCGCTGCTGCTTTCGCGGCGCCTGCTGCCGGAGGCGCCGAGCCACAAGCTGGGCAACCTCAACAGCTGGGCCGGCCTGCCGGATACCGGACGTGCCCACCGGGCCCTGGCCGATGCCGAGATGGCCGCCAACCTGACCCTGCACCTGTTCGACCTGCTGCGTGACCGGCATGGCCGGCACCAGGCCGATCATGCCTTCCTCTGCCAGCTGCAGAGCCTGTCGGCAGCCAAGGTGCGCACGCTGCTGGCGACTGCCAGCTGAGCTTGCCTCGTATCTGCAGGAGCGGCTTCATTGCTGAGTGCTGCGCCGAAGGAATTTCGCGACTGAAGTCGCCCTTGCGGGGTGGTAGCCCGGATGCAATCCGGGGCGACGGCGGCCATGCCGCGGATTTCATCCGGGCTACGTGAGGGCGTACCCTCTGCATCCATGCGTGCCGTCACGGCGAACGGACGCCCTTGCCACTGCCTGCGGCGCGACTGGGCGCTGCAGCGGCGAGCTTTTTCATGGCGGAGAGCGCTCCACGGGTGGGGGACAGGGTAAACTGCGCGCCTGTTCCCATTGCCTCGCTGGTTGCCCCATGACCTTCGCCTCCCTCGGTTTGATCGAGCCGCTGCTGCGTACCCTCACCGAACTCGACTACCAGACCCCGACGCCGGTGCAGAGCCAGGCCATTCCCGCCGTGCTCAAGGGGCGCGACCTGATGGCGGCGGCGCAGACCGGCACCGGCAAGACCGCCGGCTTCGCCCTGCCGTTGCTGCAGCGCCTGACCCTGGAGGGCCCGCAGGTGGCCAGCAACTCGGTGCGCGCACTGGTGCTGACGCCGACTCGCGAGCTGGCCGAGCAGGTGCTGCAGAGCTTCCAGGCCTACGGCCAGCATCTGCCGCTGAGCAGCTATGCGGTGTACGGCGGGGTCAGCATCAACCCGCAGATGATGAAGCTGCGCAAGGGCGTCGATGTGCTGGTGGCCACGCCGGGGCGACTGCTCGACCTGTACCGGCAGAACGCGCTGAAATTCACCCAGTTGCAGACCCTGGTGCTGGATGAGGCCGACCGCATGCTCGACCTCGGCTTCGCCCGCGAGCTGGACGAACTGTTCAGCGCGCTGCCGAAGAAGCGCCAGACCTTGCTGTTCTCCGCCACCTTCTCCGACGCCATCCGGCAGATGGCCGGCGAGCTGCTGCGCGACCCGCTGTCGGTGGAAGTCAGCCCGCGCAACGCCGCGGCCAAGAGCGTCAAGCAGTGGTTGATCCCGGTGGACAAGAAGCGCAAGAGCGAGCTGTTCCTGCACCTGCTCGAGCAGAAGCGCTGGGGCCAGGTGCTGGTGTTCGCCAAGACCCGCAAGGGGGTCGATCAGCTGGAGCAGGAGCTGCTGGCCATGGGCGTGGCGGCCGACTCGATCCATGGTGACAAGCCGCAACCGAGCCGCCTGCGCGCACTGGAGCGCTTCAAGGCCGGCGAGGTGCAGATTCTGGTGGCCACCGACGTGGCCGCACGGGGCCTGGATATCGATGACCTGCCGCTGGTGGTCAACCTCGACCTGCCGATCAATGCCGAGGATTACGTGCACCGCATCGGCCGTACCGGCCGCGCCGGCAGCAGCGGCGAAGCCATTTCCCTGGTATGCGCCGACGAGGTGGAGCTGCTCGCCGCCATCGAACGGCTGATCCGCCAGGTGCTGCCGCGTCGCGAGGAGGCGGATTTCATCCCCGACCACCGGGTGCCGCAGACCACCATCGACGGCCAGGTGCTGAAGAAGCCGAAGAAGCCCAAGCAGAAGCTGATCCCCGGTGCGGGCGGCGCGGCCAAGAGCGGCGGCAAGGGCAATATCCACCTCGGCCGCTGGTTCGAGGAAGAAGACGCCAAGCCGAAGGCCAAGGCCGTGCGCAAGGTGCCGAGCTTCGGCAGCAAGTCCAAAGGCGGCAAGAAGTAGCGCTCGACGTAGCCCGGCTGACATCCGCGGGAAGCACCCGCGGCTGAAGCGCAATGCCGCTCAGATGTTCTGGCCGATGCGCCAGAGCACGCCGCTGGGGTCGAAGAGCATGAACTCGCGGATGCCCCAGGGCTGGTCCTGCGGCGCAATCAGTCGCGTGTCGAAACGGGTGTCCAGACGCGCGGCCTGGATCTGTTGCCACCAGGCATCGACGTCCTCCACCAGCAGATGCATGACGAAATTCTCCGCCTGTTCCTTCACGTAGAAGTTCTGCAGCAGGAAGGCACAGTGGTCGCCATGGCTGAAGTAGGCCATCTGCTCGTCCGACCAGGCCAGCCGAAAGCCCAGGGCCTGGTAGAAGTCCAGGCTGAGGGCGAAGTCCCGTGCCGGGACGAAGGTCTTCAGTTCGACGCTGCGTAGCATGCCAGTCTCTTCGCGTGGGTGAGGGGCGGGCGAGGCGAAGCCTGTGCGCCGCTGGCGGGCCAGGCCTGGCTGCATTCTACCCGGGCTGGGCAGGGCTGGCTTGCGCCTGGGCCGCCACGGCCGCTGCGGTCATGTCGTAGATCACCAGGCACACATGCTCCACCGGCTGTCCGGCCAACGGCAGCACGGTGACGTTCTGGTACATGAAGTCGGCCTGGCCGGTGATCGGCTGGTAGCTCTTGAAACGCATCAGGTAGGGGCGTTGCTGCCACAGGCTGAAGGCGCGGGTGCCGAGCTGCACCACGCTTTCCACCTTGCGCTCCAGCCAGGCGCGGTCGATGTCGGGGAACAGCTCGAACAGCGAGCGCCCCTGCACCTGGTCCGGCCCCAGCCCGGAGTGGTTCTCCATGAAGGCGTTCCACACCTCCACATGGTACTGGCGGTCGAGCACCACCACGCCGACGTCGATGCACTGCACGATGTCGAGCAGCCAGTGAACTTCCTTGATATCGATCTGCGCAGGCATCGCTTCACTCCATCAGGTAGCCGATCTTGCCGGTCAGGCGTTTGATCGAGTCTTCGGTGAACAACAGCAGCAGGTCGAAATGGATGGCATGGCCCTCCAGGCTGTAGCTGATTTCCACGGCCAGGGTCTTGCGCCAGCGCTGGCGGTTGATCTGGATGAGCTGGTCGAGGCTGGCGTGCTGGCCGAGCAGTTGCGGATGGCCCTGGGAGAAGCGCAGGTCGAGCTGTTCGGCGATGCCGGCGAGGCAGGCACCGGTCAGGATGCTGGCCAGGTCCAGCAGCATCTCCGAGGTCTGCGCCTCGTTCTCCGGCTGCCAGCCGAGCAGGCGCGCCATGTCGTCCACTTCCGAATCATGGAACAGCAGCAGCGCCTCGCCGGCGATCGCCTCGCCGATGAAGCCCTGGCAGATGGCGCTGAAGCGTTCGCCGCGCTGGGCGTCGAGCAGGGTCATGTGCAGTTCGCTGACCTCGAAGATGTTCACCTGCGGCACTGGCAGCTGCACGAACACCCCGAGCACCTTGGCCAGCAGGGCCGCGGCGCGGCCCATGGCGACGTTGCTCACCTCGCGCAGGGCGTCGCGGAAGCTGACTTTCAGCTCCGACAGGGCCGCCGCCTGGGCCTGCGCCGTCGCACTGCCGCGAGGGTCGAACAGGCCCAGCTCGATCAGCGTCTGGCGCAGGATCGCGGGGTCGGCAGGCTTCTTGATGAAGGCCAGGGCGCCCAGCTCGCGGACGCGGCGCAGCGCCTCTTCCTGCACGTCGCCGGACACCACGATGACCTGGCTGCTCAGGCCTTCGGCCCGCAGCGCCGCCAGCGTCTGGTAGCCATCGAGCACGGGCATGGTCAGGTCGAGCAGCATGACCTGCCCCTGGCCCTGACGGATCAGCGCCAGGGCTTCCTCGCCATTGGCGGCCTGGCTGAGGGTGACCGGCCATTCCGCCGGCAGGGCGCGGATCAGCTGCTTGCGCGCCATGTTGGAGTCGTCGCAGACCAGCAAAGGGATCACGGCGGGGGATTACCTGTGTGGGGAGCGCTGACACTCAGCATAGACGCATGCCGTTGCGCATGCCCCGGCATTGCCAGCTTGACGGGCGAATTCGCTCGCCGGCGTGCGTAGGGCGGGTGCAACCCGCCGCCCGGCAGGGACCTGCCCTAGGGTTTCAGCCAGTTCAGCAGGCCGTGCGCGGCCACCCGGCCGCTGGCGAAGCAGGCAGTGAGCAGGTAGCCGCCGGTGGGGGCTTCCCAGTCGAGCATCTCACCGGCGCAGAACACGCCGGGCAGGGCCTTGAGCATCAGGCCGGCGTCCAGTACCTCGAACGGCACGCCACCGGCGCTGCTGATCGCCTCGTCCAGCGGTCGGGTGCGCAGCAGGGTGATCGGCAACGCCTTGATCCACGGCGCCAACGCGGCGGGCTCCGCGAAGGCGGCGGCGGGCGCCAGCTCACGCAGCAGCGCGGCCTTGACGCCATCCAGCCCGGCCTGGCGGTGCAGGTGCTTGGCCATGGAATGCTTGCCGCGGGGCTTGCCCAGCGCCTGTTGCAGCCTGGCCAGGGGCATCTGCGGCAGCAGGTCGAGGTGGACCACGGCCTGGCCGTCGGTTTCGATGGCGCGGCGGATCGCGGCGGAGAAGGCATACACCAGGCTGCCCTCGATGCCACCGGCGGTGAGCACGAACTCACCGATGCGCGCGTCTTCGCCGCTCAGGCCGAGGGCGACGTTCTTCAGCGGCGCGCCGGCGAAGCGGGTCCGCAGGTGCTCGCTCCAGGCCGCGACCTCGAAACCGCAATTGCTCGGCTTGAGTGCCGCCACCTCGATGCCGCGCGCCTGCAGCAGGCGGGTCCAGGCGCCGTCGGAACCCAGGCGTGCCCAGCTGCCGCCGCCGAGGGCGAGCAGGCAGGCATCGGCGGCCAGCGCGCGCTCGCCATCCGCTCCGGCTATGCGCAGGCTGCCGTCTTCGTTCCAGCCCAGCCAGCGGCTGCGCGTATGGATGCTCACGCCCAGCTCGCGCAGGCGCCGCAGCCAGGCCCGCAGCAGCGGCGCCGCCTTCATGTCGCAGGGGAACACGCGGCCGGAGGTGCCGACGAAGGTGTCGATGCCCAGGCCGTGAATCCACTCGCGCAGGGCGTCGGCGTCGAAGTCGGCGAGCAGCGTCGCGACCTCGGCCTGGCGCTCGCCGTAACGGCCGATGAAGGCGTCCCTGGGCTCGGAATGGGTGATGTTCATGCCACCGACGCCGGCCAGGAGGAACTTGCGCCCCACCGAGGGCATGGCGTCGAACAGCTCCACGCGCACGCCGCCCTGGGCCAGCACTTCGGCGGCCATCAGCCCGGCAGGGCCGCCGCCGATGATGGCGACGTGGTGAGCGGTGGGAGCAATGGCGGTGGTCATGGCACAAGGACGATCGGCAGGTGGCTGCGCATTCTACCCGAGAGCTCCCCGGCCTTGTCATTTGCCCGGGCTTAGGGCAGGTTCTGCTCGAACCTTTTCGGCTGGAGTCCGTTATGTCCCATATCTGCCCCGACATCGATCCCGATGGCCTGATCGAATATTCGGTGGTCTACACCGACCGCTCGCTGAACCACATGTCGCAGTCGTTCCAGGGCGTGATGCGCGACATCTCCAGCACCCTGAAGCAGGTCTACAACGCGCATGCGGTGGCGGTGGTGCCCGGCAGTGGCACCTTCGGCATGGAGGCCGTGGCGCGACAGCTGGCGACGGAGCAGAAGTGCCTGGTGCTGCGCAATGGCTGGTTCAGCTACCGCTGGACGCAGATCTTCGACATGGGCCGCATTCCCGCCGAGGCGCTGGTGCTCAAGGCGCGCCCGGTTGCCGACGGCCCGCAGGCCGCCTTCGCCCCGGCGCCGCTGGACGAGGTGCTGGCGACCATCGCCGCGGAGAAACCGCAGGTGGTGTTCGCCCCGCACGTGGAAACCTCCTCGGGGATGATCCTGCCGGACGACTACCTGCGCGCGGTGAGTGACGCCGTGCACGCCGTCGGCGGCCTGTTCGTGCTCGACTGCATCGCCTCCGGCACCCTCTGGGTGGACATGCAGGCCTGCGGCATCGATGTGCTGATCAGCGCCCCGCAGAAGGGCTGGAGCGCGTCGCCGTGCTGCGCCCTGGTGATGCTCAGCGAGGCCGCCCAGGCGCGCGTCGAGGCCACCCAGAGCACGAGTTTCGCCTGTGACCTGAAGAAGTGGCTGCAGATCATGCAGGCCTACGAGCAGGGCGGCCACGCCTACCACGCCACCATGCCCAGCGACGCCCTGGCGCGTTTTCGTGATGCCATGCTGGAGGCCAAGGCCATCGGTTTCGCCAGCGTGCGCGAGCAGCAACAGGCACTCGGTGACCGCGTGCGCGCCATGCTCGCCGGGCGTGGTTTCAAGAGTGTCGCGGCCAAGGGCTTCGAGGCGCCCGGCGTGGTGGTCTGCTACACCGACGATGCGCAGATCAAGAACGGCGCCAAGTTCGCTGCCGTCGGCCTGCAGATCGCCGCGGGCGTGCCGCTGCAATGCGACGAGCCGGCGGACTTCCAGACCTTCCGCCTGGGCCTGTTCGGGCTGGACAAGCTGGGCAACGTCGAGCGCAGCGTGGCAACCCTGGAACAGGCGCTGGACAAGGTGCTGGCGCCCTGATGCACGCGGGAGGACAGCGTGGTCAGGGGCGTTTCACCGCCTGCAGCGTGTAGCTCAGCGGCAGGCGCTCCGGCCGCGTCTGCAGGCGCCACTCGCCGTCGGCGCCGCGCACCATCTGCCCTGGCAACGCCTCCCAGGGCACACTGTCGTGCTCTTGCAGTGCGCTCAGCAGCATGCCGTGGCGCAGCAGGGCCGAGATGATCTCGCCCAGGCCGTGGTTCCACTCGTGGGTCACGGTCGCCGTCAGCGGCGCCGTGGTCTGCACATAGGTCTGCGCGTCGTCCCAGACCAGCGGCTCACGGTGTTCGAAGTACGGATGGACGATGCGCAACTCACCTTCGCAGGTCTCGTCGAGGCTCAGCAGAACGGGGTGCGCCTCGCGCAGGAAGAGTCGCCCACCCGGCTTGAGCAGCGCGGCCACGTTGGCGGCCCAGTCGTCGATGCGCGGCAGCCAGTTGAGCGCGCCGATGCCCGTGTAGACCAGGTCGTAGCGCTGCTCGCCGAGCACCTGCGCGGCGTCGTAGACCGGGGCCTCGACGAAGCGGATAGGTTGGTTGCAGGCACTGGCCAACTGCCGTGCCTGCGCCAGCGACGCATCGGAAAAATCCAGGCCGGTAAGCTCGGCGCCCAGGCGCGCCAGTGACAGGGTGTCGGTGCCGATGTGGCATTGCAGGTGAACCACCTGCAGCCCGCTGATATCGCCGAGGCGAGGACGGTCGAAGCGCACCACGTCGGACAGGTGCTCGGCCGTGTCGATGAACTGCTGCGCCTGGTACTCGGGGGAGGCCGCATGCAGGGCGGCGCGGTCGTTCCAGTTGGCCTTGTTCAGCGCGAATGAATCTTCCATGAGGTTTTCTCCTTGAGGGCAACGGCGGATTATGCCGATGCCATGGCCGAATCGATAGCGCTGTTCGCGTTTGTCGCTCAGCCCAGCCCGCGCGAGGCCCACACCCGTGCCGCGCTGTGGTGGAGGACGCCATGGCGGCGGGCGAGGGCGGGCAGGTCCTTCGAGTAGCCGCCGCCGATCACCCCCAGCACCGGGATGTCACGGCCCAGGCAATGATCCAGCACGGCTTCGTCACGGGCCGCCAGGCCGGCGTCGGTAAGGTGCAGGTAGCCCAGGGCGTCGTCCTTGTGCACGTCGACACCGGCGTCGTAGAGCACCAGGTCCGGCTGGTAGATCGGCAGCAGGTAGTTGAGCGTGTCGTCGACCACCTTGAGGTAGTCGGTGTCGCCCATGCCGCGCGGCAGGGGGATGTCCCAGTCGCTGCGTGCCTTGCGCGCCGGGAAGTTCTGCTCGCAGTGCAGGGACACGGTGATCGCCTCCGGCTCGTCTTCCAGCAGGCGCGCGGTGCCGTCGCCCTGATGCACGTCGCAGTCGAAGATCAGCACTCGCTGCACGCGTCCTGCCGCGAGCAGGTAGCGGGCGATCACCGCCAGGTCGTTGAAGATGCAGAAGCCCGAGGGGAAGTCGTAGTGCGCGTGGTGCGTGCCACCGGCCAGGTGGCAGGCCAGGCCATGCCGCAGCGCCAGTTCGGCGGTCAGCAGCGAGCCGCCCACGGCGCGCACGGTACGCCGCGCCAGGGCGTCGCTCCAGGGCAGGCCGAGGCGGCGCTGATCCTCCGGCGCCAGCTCGCCGGCCATGTAGCGGGCGATGTAGTCCGGGCAGTGCACCAGGGCCAGGATCTCCGCCGGGCACAGCTCGGGGCGCAGCAGCTCGGCATCCGTGGTCAGGCCGCTGGCGACCAGGTGATCGCGCAGCAGGCGGAATTTCTCCATGGGGAAGCGGTGCCCGGCCGGGAAGGGCGGGCTGTAGTCCTCGTGGTAGACCAGCGGCAGCGGCATAGGCTCAGTGCTCGTCGAATCGATGGCATATGGTCGCAGCCAATCGAGGCAATCGCCATGCCCCTGTTCGACAGCGGCTGCGGATGACCGCTGCCAGGGCATGGATGATTCGGCGGCGGCTTATTTCCCCGGCCACACGCGCATCACGCGATACGGCGGTTTGCCGCTATCGCTGCCACCGGTGAAGGCCGGGGTTCTGTACAGCTGATTGACCGAGATGTACAGCCAGCCGTCGTGACCCACATGCACGCTGTCCGGCCAGTCCAGTCGCGCGTCGCGCACCAGTGGCTCGAGCGTGCCATCGCTATCGAGCCGGTCGATGCCATTGTCGTTGAGGTTGGTGAAGAAGTGCCGGCCCTTGGCGTCGGTGGCGGCGCCATCGGAAACGGGCTTGGCACCGACACGCTGGATGGCCGCCGCGATCTGCTCGTCGCTGGCGCCGTCACGCAGCAGCTCGCTGGGCAGCGAGTACCAGGTCTTGCCGTTCATGGCGCCGAAGTACAGGGTGGCGTGGTCGGCCGACAGGGTGATCGGGTTGACCGCCACGTTGGCGGGCTTGCCCTGGAACTGGATCGGCACGCCGCCGATGACCATCCTGGCGTCGGGCTCGGCCTGCAGCGCGGCATGGCCGCTGAAGCGCCGCGCCTTGCCGCTGCTGATTTCGACGGCGATCAGGCCGGGGTTGGCGATGTCCGCCAGGTAGATCCAGCCAGCGTCGTCGTCGACGGCCAGGTCCTGGATGAAGCTGCCTTTGGGGGCGACATCGGCGGGCAGTTCGATGCGATACAGCTCGTTGCCCGTGGCGACATCGAAGCCCCACAGACGTGTCTTGCCCAGGTTCAGGCCCATGTCCGTTATCCACAGGCGGTTCTTGCCATCGATGGCGATGCCCAGCGGCGTATCGATCTGCGCATCGTTGGCAGCGGCGGTACCGCGTTGCAGCGTGCTGCTGGGCCAGGGCTTGTAGCTGTCGCGGCCGGTGATTTCGATCAGTTGAGCGGCAGCCGGCGCGCCCAGGGGATGGACCGTGGCAAACACCCGGTCGTCCGCGCTGGGGGCGACGTTGCCGGGGCGGATCGGCAGTTCGGCGACCACTTCCAGATCGCCGACCTGGGCGGCAAGGGCCGAGTTGACGAAGGCTATGGAAAGGGCCAGCAGGGAGGCGCTGGCGGCCCGGCGGATGGGGCGAGAAAGAGAGGTCATTACAGGTTTCCTGTGGTGCGCTGGGACAGGCGAATGCGCTACACGAGCGTTATCCGTCGTTGCGGCTGCCCCGCTGATCGATGGCGACGAATGTGCGCCCTGAAGCCGGCAGGCAGTGAGGCCCAGTCTGGCTTTATCGGCAAAGGCGAAAAAGACGGGCCGCGTTGAACCTCTTTCAATCTGTGCGAGAAAGTCGTCACGCCACGCAGAACCGCATCGCCACGATATGCAGCAGGTGCGGCGGCCGCAGGGCGAGGGACTGCGCTGGGGACTGTCGGCGACGCTGCCGCCAGGCGATCGCGCCGGCGGCATTTCTCCATGGGCAGACGATGCCTGGCGCGAAGGGCGTGATCCAGGCGGCATACAATGAGTGTCCAGCGAGTCGACGCTATCTGCTCGCCGCCAATCGAGAAACTGTCATGCCCCTGATCGAAACCGCTACCGAACGCCTGTTGCTGCGCGCCTGGCGCGACAGTGACCTGCCGGCGCTGGCCGCGCTCAATGCCGATGCCGAGGTGATGCGCCATTTCCCTTCGCCGCTGGATGCCGAGCAGAGCGCCCAGATGCTGGCGCGCATGCGTGAGCACCTCGATGAGCATGGGTTCGGCTTCTGGGCGCTGCAGCGGCGTGACAGCGGGGAGCTGATCGGCGTCACCGGCCTGGCGCGGGTCAGCTTCGCCGCGCCGTTCGTGCCAGCCGTCGAGATCGGCTGGCGCCTGGCGCGGGCGCACTGGCGCCAGGGTTATGCCCGCGAGGCGGCCTGTGCCGCGCTGGCCGTGGCCTTCGAACAGCTGGGGCTGGACCAGGTGGTGAGCTTTACCGTGCCGGCCAATCTGCCGTCGCAGGCGGTGATGCGCACGATCGGCATGCAGCGTGACGAGGCCGGTGACTTCCTCCATCCGAAGCTGCCGGATGGCCACCCGCTGCAGCCCCATGTGCTCTATCGCATCCGCCGTGCGCAGTGGGAGGCGCAGCGATGAACGATGTGCTCGCCTATCACCAGCTCAGCAAGCATGCCCCGGAGCGTTTCGCACCCGGTCCGGGACAGCTGGACTGGGCCACCCAGCCGGCGCCGTTTCGCCGCTATGACGGTGCCCGGCTGATCGCGCTGTACCACCGTCCGCTGGAGGAGAGCCCGGCGTACGACCTGGCATTCGCCGGCGTGCAGGCGCCGCCCGCGCCGCTGGATCGCGCCAGCGTCTCGCAGCTGCTGTATGACAGCCTGGCCATTTCCGCCTGGAAGGAGGCCGGCGGCAATCGCTGGGCGCTGCGGGTCAACCCCTCATCCGGCAACCTGCACCCGACCGAGGCCTACCTGCTGCTGCCGGCTGGTGCCGTCGAGGCGCACGCTGTGCTGGCGCACTACGCGCCCGACCAGCACGCGCTGGAGGTGCGCAGCGAGCTGCCAGCGGCGGTTGCCGAGCAACTGGCCGGCAGCCTGCCAGCCGGCGGCTTGCTCCTCGGCCTGAGCAGCATCGCCTGGCGCGAGGCCTGGAAGTATGGCGAGCGCGCCTATCGCTACTGCCAGCATGATCTCGGCCATGCCCTGGCCGCGCTGGCCATCGCCGCCAGCGTGCAGGGCTGGCAGGTGCGCCTGCTGCATGGCGTGGCCGAAGCGCACCTGGATGCGCTGCTGGGGCTGGATGACGAAGGCTTTCACGAGGCCGAGCACGGCGATTGCCTGTTGTGGATCGGCCCGGCGCAGACGCGGGAGTTCGCCCTGCCCGAGGCCTTGCTGAGCGCGCTGGCGCACCTGCAGCGTTGCGGCACGCCCAATCGCCTGTCACGCGACTACCGCCACTGGCCCGAATTGCAGCGGGTGCAGGGACTCTGCCGGGCACCGGCGCGTCCGCGCGCCTCGTGGCACACGGCGCCGGCCAGTGTGCATGGCGATAATCCGGGGCTGCCTCTGCGGCCGATCCTGCACCGTCGGCGCAGTGCGCAGAGCATGGATGGGCGCAGCGGCATCCAGGCCGGGTTGCTGCTGGCCTGGCTGCGCCGCCTGATGCCTGCGCAATCGCCGGTGCCGTTCGCCGTGACCGGCGAGCCGAGCGAGGTCGACCTGCTGCTGTTCGTCCATCGCGTGCAGGGGCTGGCCCCCGGTCTGTACTGGCTGGATCGCAGCGGCAGCGGGGTGCAGCCGCTGCGCGAGGACTACCTGTGGCAGCGGGTCGATGACGAACTGCCGCTGTACCGCCTGCTCGAAGGCGACGCCCGTGGCCTGGCGGGCTTTCTCAGTTGCGGCCAGGACATCGCAGCCGACGGCTGCGTGGCCTTGGCCATGCTGGCGCGGGTGGAGCGCGCCGTTGCCAATGGCAACTGGCGTTATCCCAGGCTCTACTGGGAATGTGGCCTGATCGGCCAGTTGCTCTATCTGGAGGCCGAGGCGGCGGGGCTTTCCGGGACGGGGATTGGCTGCTATTTCGACGACGCTCTTCGCGAATTGCTCGGAGATGCCGACAACGGCTGGCAAAGCCTTTACCATTTCACCCTCGGCCGCGCCGTGTGGGACGAACGCCTGACGTCCCTGCCGGCCTATTCTCAACCGCGACTAGCAGACCATTGAAAAACCTGGGCAAGACAAGGCAGAAACGGCTGAAAAGCGCAGTTTGGTTGGACTGAACGAGCATTTTCTGGGTGTTTCAACGCCGTATTGCCAACGCAGGAAGTTTTGCAACGGTCCGTAACCCCCTGCATGAGGAGACACTCCATGACCCAGGTGCTCGACGATCTGGTCGCGCTGCTCAGCCTGGAGCAGATCGAGGAAAACCTGTTCCGTGGCCGCAGCCAGGACCTGGGATTCCGCCAGCTGTTCGGTGGCCAGGTGCTCGGCCAGTGCATTTCCGCTGCCAGCCAGACGGTCGAGGAAGCGCGTCACGTGCATTCCATGCACGGCTATTTCCTGCGCCCCGGGGATGCCAGCCTGCCGGTGGTCTACCAGGTCGAACGCACCCGTGACGGCGGCAGCTTCAGCACCCGGCGCGTGGTGGCGGTGCAGAAGGGCAAGCCGATCTTCTTCTGCAGTGCCTCCTTCCAGTACGACGAGGAAGGCTTTCACCACCAGAGCCAGATGCCCGATGTGCCGGGCCCGGAAGACCTGAAATCGGAGACCGAACTGGCGCGCATGGTGGCCTCGATGATTCCCGAGCGCCTGCGTGAACGGGCGATCAGCGACAAGCCCATCGAGATTCGCCCGGTCACCCTGATCAACCCCTTTGCCCCGCAGCCCTGCGAACCGGTCAAGTACGTGTGGTTCCGCGCCGCTGGCGAATTGCCGGCCGACCCGCAGTTGCACAAGTACCTGCTGTCCTACGCCAGCGACTTCAACCTGCTCACCACGTCCATGCAGCCCCACGGCGTGTCGGTGTTCCAGAAGTTCATGCAGGTGGCCAGCCTCGACCATTCGCTGTGGTTCCATCGCGACCTGCGCATGGACGACTGGCTGCTGTACGCCATGGACAGCCCCTGGGCCGGCAATGCGCGCGGTTTCTCCCGCGCCAGCATCTACAACCGCCAGGGCGAGCTGGTGGCCTCGGCCGCGCAGGAAGGCCTGACCCGCGTGCGCGAGGACTGGAAATGAGCCAGGAGATCCGCTCGTGAAGGCACTGCGCGAGGCCCGCTACTGGGTATTCGACATGGACGGCACCCTGACCCTGGCGGTGCATGATTTCCCCGCGATCAAGCGGGCGCTGGGCATTCCTGAGGAGGACGACATCCTCCATCACCTGGCGGCCCTGCCGGCGGATGAGGCGGCGGCCAAGCATGCCTGGCTGCTCGAGCACGAGCGTGAGCTGGCCGTGGCGTCACGACCGGCGCCGGGTGCCATCGAACTGGTGCGTGAGTTGAGCGAGCGGGGTTGCCAGCTGGGTATCCTCACCCGCAATGCCCATGAGCTGGCCTTGCTGACGCTGCAGGCCATCGGTCTCGATGACTGCTTTGCCAGGGCGGATATTCTCGGCCGTGACGAAGCCCCGCCCAAGCCGCACCCGGGTGGCCTGCTGCACCTGGCGCAGCGCTGGGCCGTGGCCGCGCAGGACCTGGTGATGGTGGGGGATTACCGCTTCGACCTGGAGTGCGCCCAGGCTGCAGGTGCTCGCGGTGTGCTGGTCAACCTGCCGGACAACCCCTGGCCGGAGCTGACCGAGCTGCATGCGCAGGATTGCGCGCAGCTGCTGGCGCAGTTGCGCTGAGCCCCAAGCGCTTCGGCAAAAAAACGCCCCCGCAAAGACTGCGGGGGCGGCGCGTTGGATAAGGTCGTCCTTGATGCGGGTGACGCGCGATCAATCTTGTGCGGCGGGGCTCCAGCCACCACCCAGGGCCTTGTACAGCTCCACTTCGCTGCTCAGCTGGGCCAGGCGGTCACCGATCAGCTGCTGGCGCACGGCGAACAGTTGGCGCTGGGCGTCGAGCAGGGTCAGGTAGCTGTCCACACCGGTGCGGTAGCGACGTTCGGCCAGTTCGTAGTAGGTCTCGGTGGTTTCCAGCAGGGCGCGCTGGGCGTCCAGTTGCTGGCGGTAGGTGGTCCGCGCCGCCAGGCGGTCGGCGACCTCCTGGAAGGCCACCTGGATGGCTTTCTCGTACTGCGCGACGCTGATGTCGCTCTGCAGCTCGGCGTAGTCGAGGTTGGCGCGCAGACGGCCGGCGTTGAAGATCGGCAGGCTGATCTGCGGCTGGAACAGCCAGGTGCCCGAACCACCGTCGAACAGGCCGGACAGCTGGCTGCTGGCCGTGCCGGCGTTGGCGGTCAGGCTGATGCTCGGGAAGAACGCCGCACGCGCCGCGCCGATGTTGGCATTGGCAGCCTTGAGCTGGTACTCGGCCTGCAGCAGGTCGGGGCGACGCTGCAGCAGGTCGGCAGGCAGACCCGCAGGCACCTGTTCCAGCAGATCGGCGTCCAGCGCCAGCCCTTGTGGCAGCTCCTCAGGCAGACCGGTGCCGAGCAGCTGGGTCAGGGCGTTGCGGTCCTGGGCGACCAGGCGCTGGTACTGCGCCAGGCTGACGCGGGCGCTGTCCACCGCGCTGCGTGCCTGGCTCAGGGCCAGGGCGTCGGCGACACCGACGTCGAAGCTGCGCTGCGTCAGGCGGTAGCTGTCTTCGTAGGTCTTCAGGGTGTCCTGGGTCAGCTGCAGCAGGGCCTGGTCGGCCTGCCACTGCAGGTAGGCGGTGGCGACGCTGGCGACCAGGCTGATCTGCGTGCTACGCGCGGCCTGCTCGGTGGCCAGGTACTGCTGCAGGGCCTGCTCGCTGAGGCTGCGGATACGCCCGAAGAAGTCCAGTTCCCAGGCATTGACGCCCAGTGTCGCGCTGTATTGCCCGGAGGTGCGGGCCTCGCCGGTCTGACTCAGGTCACCCGGCAGGCGCTGGCGCGTGCCGCTGCCGTCGGCGGACACCGAGGGCAGCAGGTCGGCGCGCTGGATGCGATACAGCGCGCGGTAGGCTTCGACGTTCAGCGCCGCGACACGCAGGTCACGATTGTTCTCCAGTGCCAGTTGCACCAGCCGCTGCAGGGCCGGGTCACGGAAGAACTCGCGCCATTGCAGGTCGGCGGCGGCGCGGCTGCCTTCGCTGGCCGCGCTGCCGTAGGCCTCGCCCTGCGGCCAGTCGGCCGCGACCGGGGCGTCCGGGCGCTCATAGTCGGGAATCAAGCTGCAGCCACTGAGCAGGGCAGTGGCGACGGCCAGGGACAACAGGGACTGCCTCATTGCAGTACCTCCTTCTCGTTGTTATCGGCCGGCTGCTTTTTCTTCTCGAACAGCGAGCAGACCACGACGTAGAACAGCGGAATCCAGAAGATCGCCAGCACCAGGGCACTGATCATCCCGCCGATCACCCCGGTACCGATGGCGTGCTTGCTGCCGGCACCGGCGCCACTGGCGATGGCCAGCGGCAGACAGCCGAGGATGAACGCCAGTGAGGTCATCACGATCGGGCGCAGACGCATCCGGCAGGCTTCGATGGCCGCCTCGGCGAGGCCCATGCCCTGCTCGTACTGCGCCTTGGCGAACTCGACGATGAGGATCGCGTTACGCGCCGACAGACCGATGGTGGTGAGCAGGCCGACCTTGAAGAACACGTCGTTGGACAGGTCGCGCAGCTCGGTGAACAGCAGCGCACCGATGATCCCCAGCGGCACCACCAGCATCACCGAGAACGGGATCGACCAGCTCTCGTACAGCGCGGCCAGGCAGAGGAACACCACGATCGCCGAAATCACGAACAGCGCGGTGGTCTGCGAACCGGCCAGGCGCTCCTCGTAGGACAGGCCGGTCCAGGCGAAGCCGACACCTTCCGGCAGTTGCGAGGCGATTTCCTCGACCGTAGCCATGGCGTCACCAGTGCTGAAGCCGGGGGCCGGCGCACCGAGAATCTCCACTGCGGAAACACCGTTGTAGCGCGACAGCTTGGGTGGGCCGTAGGTCCACTCGCCACTGGCGAACGCGCTGAACGGCACCATCTGCCCCTGATCGTTGCGGATGTACCATTTGTTCAGGTCTTCCGGGCTCATGCGCGACTCGGCGGTGCCCTGCAGGTACACCTTCTTCACGCGACCGCGGTCGATGAAGTCATTGACGTAGCTGGCGCCCCAGGCAATCGACAGGGTGCTGTTGATGTCTGCCAGCGACAGACCCAGCGCGCTGGCGCGTTCGTCGTCGATCAGCAACTGGTACTGCGGCTCGTCACGCAGGCCGTTGGCCCGCACGCTGCTGAGTACCGGGTGCTTGTTGGCCAGCTGGATGAACTTGTCACGGGCCTGGTTGAGCACCTCATGGCCGACGCCCGCCTGATCCTGAAGGAACAGGTTGAAGCCGGTGGCGTTACCCATCTCCATCACCGCCGGTGGGGCGAAGGCGAACACCAGGGCATCGCGGAAGCTGAAGAAGTGCATCTGCGCGCGATGCGCCAGGGCGGCGACGCCATTCTCCGCGCCGGGACGTTCGCCCCAGGGCTTGAGCATGATGAAGGCCATACCCGAGCTCTGGCCACGGCCGGCGAAGTTGAAGCCGGTCACGGTGAACACCGATTTGACCACGGCGTCTTCGTCCTCGAGCAGGTACTTGCGCATGTCATCGACCACCACCTGGGTGCGCTCGGCACTGGAACCGGCCGGGGTCTGCACCTGGGCGAACAGCACGCCCTGGTCTTCTTCCGGAAGGAAGGCGGTGGGGATGCGCGAGAACATCCACGCCATGATGGCGACGATCACCAGATACAGCAGCAGGTACGGCAGCTTGCGCTTGAGCATCGCCGCCACGCCGCGCTGGTAGGTCTCGGTGCCGCGCTCGAAGGTACGGTTGAACCAGCCGAAGAAGCCGCCCTTGGCCTCGTGGTGATCACCGTCGATGGGCTTGAGCAGGGTGGCGCACAGCGCCGGGGTGAAGATCAGCGCCACCAGCACCGACAGGGTCATGGCCGAGACGATGGTGATGGAGAACTGCCGGTAGATCACCCCGGTGGAGCCGCCGAAGAAGGCCATCGGCAGGAACACCGCCGACAGCACCAGGGCAATACCGACCAGCGCGCCCTGGATCTGCCCCATGGATTTGCGCGTGGCGTCCCGGGCCGACAGGCCGTCCTCGCGCATCACCCGCTCGACGTTCTCCACCACCACGATGGCGTCGTCCACCAGCAGGCCGATGGCCAGGACCATGGCGAACATGGTCAGGGTGTTGATCGAGAAGCCGAATGCCGCCAGCACACCGAAGGTACCCAGCAGGACCACCGGCACCGCCATGGTCGGGATGATCGTCGCCCGCAGGTTCTGCAGGAACAGGAACATCACCAGGAACACCAGCACGATGGCTTCGAACAGGGTCTGCACCACCCCTTCGATGGAGGCCGAGATCACCGGCGTGGTGTCGTAGGGGAACACCACTTCCATGCCGGCCGGGAAGAACGGCTTGAGGTTGTCGATGGTCTCGCGCACCGCCTTGGCGGTATCCAGGGCGTTGGCCCCGGTGGCCAGCTTGATTGCCAGACCGGAGGCCGGCAGGCCGTTGTACTGGGCGTTGATGGCGTAGTTCTCGCCGCCGAGCTCGACCTTGGCCACGTCACCCAGGCGTACCTGAGAACCATCGGTCTGCACCTTGAGCAGAATGTTGCGGAACTCTTCCGGGGTCTGCAGACGGGTCTTGCCGATGATGGTGGCGTTGAGCTGATTGCCCGGTGCGGCGGGCAGGCCGCCGAACTGGCCGGAGGATATCTGCACGTTCTGCGCCTGGATGGCGCTGCGCACGTCGACCGGTGTCAGCTGGAAGCTGTTGAGCTTGGCCGGGTCGAGCCAGATACGCATGGCGTACTGGGCACCGAACACCTGGAAGTCGCCGACGCCCTTGGTCCGCGAGATCGGGTCCTGCAGGTTGGAAACGATGTAGTCGGAGAGGTCTTCGCGGGTCATGCTGCCGTTGGTGGATACCACCCCGATCACCATGAGGAAGTTCTTCACCGCCTTGGTCACGCGGATACCCTGCTGCTGCACTTCCTGCGGCAGCAGCGGCGTGGCCAACTGCAGCTTGTTCTGCACCTGAACCTGGGCGATGTCAGGGTTGACCCCCTGTTCGAAGGTCACGACGATTTCCATGCTGCCGTCGGAGTTGCTCGCCGAGCTGACGTAGCGCAGGCCGTCGATGCCGTTGAGCTGTTGCTCGATGACCTGCACCACGGTGTCCTGCACCGTCTGCGCCGAGGCGCCCGGGTAGCTGACCGAGATCGACACCGCAGGCGGGGCGATGCTCGGGTACTGGTTGATCGGCAGCTTGAGGATGGACAGGCCACCGGCGAGCATGATCACCAGGGCGATCACCCAGGCGAAGATGGGCCGGTCGATGAAGAATTTGGACATTCAGTAGTTCTCCGTTCAGCCCTGGCCGTTGCCTGGCTTGGCATCGTCTGCCTTCTGCTCGGTCGTGACGTTGCCCGCCGGTACGGCCTTGACCTCGATACCAGGCTGCACGAACTGCAGGCCCTCGGTGATCAGGCGGTCGCCTTCGTCGAGGCCATCCTCGACCAGCCAGGCGCTGCCGACGGTGCGGCTGGCCTTGAGTACGCGCTGCTCGACCTTGTTCTCGGCGTTGACCACCAGGGCGGTCGGTTCGCCGCGCTGGTTACGGGTGATGCCTTGCTGCGGTGCGAGAATCGCCTGTTGCTTGATCCCTGCTTGCAGCTCGGCGTGCACGAACATGCCCGGCAGCAGCAGGTGGTCGGGGTTGGGGAACACTGCGCGCAGGGTCACCGAGCCGGTGCCTTCGTCGACGGCCACTTCGGAAAACTCCAGGGTACCTTCGTGGGCGTAGTGGCTGCCGTCTTCCAGCACCAGCTGCACCTTGGCCGAGTTGTCGCCGGCTTTCTGCAGGCGGCCCGCGGCGAGGTCGGCGCGCAGGCGGAGCAATTCCTTGCTCGACTGGGTGACGTCGACGTAGATCGGGTCGAGTTGCTGGATGGTGGCCATGGCCATGGTCTGGCCACTGGTGACCAGTGCGCCCTCGGTCACGCCGGAACGGCCGATGCGGCCGCTGATCGGTGCCAGTACCTTGGTGTAGCGCAGGTCGATGCGTGCCTGTTCCAGCGCGGCGTCGGCCTGCAGGCCGGCGGCGCGAGCCTCGTCATAGGCCTGCTGGCTGACGGCCTTGTCGGCGACCAGCAGCTTGTAGCGATCGGCCAGCGACTTGGCGGAAATCTGCGTGGCCTGGGCGCTCTTGTACGCGGCCTCGTACATGGCCGGGTCGATCTGGTACAGCTGCTGGCCGGCCTTGACTTCACTGCCTTCGGTGAACAGGCGTTTCTGGATGATGCCGTTGACCTGCGGACGGACTTCGGCGATGCGATAGGCCGAGGTGCGGCCCGGCACTTCGGTGGTCAGCGCAAAAGGTTGAGGTTGCAGGGTAACCACACCGACCTGAGGGGCTTGTTGAGCTTGTGGTGCGCTGTCTTCCTGGCAGCCGGTGAGGCTGAGCAGAGCCAAAGCGACGGCGGAAACCAAGGCGGCGAAGGCTGGCTTCGTGTGCATCTGAAGAAACCTCGTTTTAATTGAAATCAGTACCCGGAGGGCAAAGAGGGGCGAAGGCAAGGGGGTAGGTCGAGAATATACTTACATACGTGAATGTTTGTAAATGCCTAAACCTGCCTGCATACTCTCGTTTGTCCTCCCTGAGTCGGGGGTAACGGCAACAGAAATGCAGGTAGACAGATGGCCAGAAGAACCAAAGAGGAAGCGCAGGCGACACGCGTCCAGATACTCGACGCGGCCGAGCGGGTGTTCCATGCCCAGGGCGTTTCCCGTGCGTCCCTGGCGGAGGTGGCCAAGGAGGCTGGAGTCAGTCGTGGCGCCATCTACTGGCACTTCGAGAACAAGATAGACCTGTTTCAGGCCATGCTCGAGCGCCTGCGTCTACCGCTCGAGGAATTGGCTCGCGCCACCGAGAGCGAGGACGAACCGGACCCCCTCGGATGCATGCGCGAACTGCTGATAAAGGCCCTTACCCGCCTGGCCGAGGATGAGCAGACACGCCGTGCCCATGACATCCTGCGTTACAAATGCGAGTACACCGGAGAGCTGGTCGACCTGCGCGAACGCTTGCAGGCACTCAGCATCGAATGCGACCAGCGCATCGCCAAGGCCCTGAGCAATGCCGTGAACAAGGGCCAGCTACCGGAGGACCTGGACTGCGAACGTGCGGCCGTTTGCCTGCATGCCTATATGGAAGGCATCGAGGCCAACTGGCTGCTGGTCCCCAACTTCGACCTGGTCGTGCAGGCCCCTGCGCTGATCGACACGCTGATGCACATGCTGCTCAGCCCGGCCCTGCGGCGCAGCTGAGGCTCAACTCGCCTGGCGGTATGCGGGCAGGTCCGGCAACTTGTGCGGTGCGCGCAGCCGGGCTTCCAGCTTGGCGACGAACTGGCGTGCTTCCTCTTCACTGCGAAAACTCACGCAATGCTGGTCCAGGCGTACCTGCCAGAGGCAGGCGCCGCCTTGAGCGTGCGGTTGAACGAGAATGTTCATGCTGACCATCTCCTGAGCTGAGGCTTGTGGCAGGAGAGGTCATGCTAGTCCCATCACATGACTGTTTGCTGACGTGGATCAAGGCTTGGCCGTGCCCGGCTGAATAACCGCTGCCCGGTCGCGCCAGGCGCACCGGGGCGGTTGTCTGGCGTCGCTCAGAACCCTTCGAGGACGATCTTGCCCCTGGCCTTGCCACTTTCAAGCAAGGCATGGGCGCGGCGCAGGTTGGCGGCGTCGATGCGGCCGAAGTGCTCGCCCAGGGTGGTGCGCAGCACGCCACTGTCGACCAGGCTGGACACGCGCTCCAGCAGGCGGTGCTGCTCGATCATGTCCTCGGTCTGGTACAGCGAGCGGGTGAACATCAGCTCCCAGTGCAGCGACAGGCTCTTGCGCTTGAGCTTCATCACGTCCAGCGGCTGCA
The DNA here is from genome assembly GCF_013357275.1 of Pseudomonas sp. BMW13. Classification (NCBI taxonomy): domain Bacteria; kingdom Pseudomonadati; phylum Pseudomonadota; class Gammaproteobacteria; order Pseudomonadales; family Pseudomonadaceae; genus Pseudomonas; species Pseudomonas sp. BMW13. Next base: position 235,300 of record NZ_SUKD01000002.1, read on the forward strand.
CGGGGTCGTCGATCAGCGCCAGGCGGCCCTGGGGCTCCAGCGCCTCGATCAGTTGCTCGTAGTGCTGCTCGGTCTGGGTCAGGCTGGCGACGTGGGTCACCTGGCCGACGCCGATGCGCGCCAGTTCCTCGCTCAGCGGCTTGCTGTGGTCGATCACGTGATGGGCACCCAGTTCGCGCACCCAGGCCTGGGTCTGCGCGCGCGATGCGGTGCCGATCACGGTCAGGCCGGTCAGGCGGCGAGCCAGCTGGGTGAGGATCGAGCCGACGCCTCCGGCGGCACCGACGATCAGCAGGGTCTGGTTCTGGTTGGCCGAGCCTTCGCTGATCTGCAGGCGTTCGAACAGCAGTTCCCAGGCGGTGATCGCGGTCAGCGGCAGGGCCGCCGCGTCGGCGAAGGACAGGCTGCTGGGCATATGACCGACGATGCGCTCGTCGACCACATGCAGCTCGCTGTTGGCGCCGGCCCGGTCGATGGCGCCGGCGTAGAACACCCGGTCGCCCGGCTGGAACAGGCTGACCTCGCTGCCCACGGCCTTGACCACGCCGCTGGCGTCCCAGCCGAGCACCTTGGCGGCGCCGTCCGCTGGCGTGACGCCCTGACGGATCTTGGTGTCGACCGGGTTGACCGAAATGGCGCGGACCTCGACCAGCAGGTCGCGCGGGCCGGGTACCGGCTCGGCCAGTTGCACGTCCTGCAGGGCTTCGGGGTGTTCGGCGGGGAGGGGTTGGTAGTAGGCGACGGCTTTCATGAGGGGTCTCTCGGTGGTTCAGGCAAGACGCTGCAGGGGCAGCAGCTCGATGCTGGCGAGCCGTGCAGCGAAGGTCTGGGTGAAATGCTGGAAGTGCGGCGCATTGCGGTGCAGCTCGAGGGCGGCGTCATCGCGCCATTGTTCGAGCATCACGAACTGCTGCGGGTTGGCCGGGTTGCCGTGCAGCTCATAGCGCTGGCAGCCGGCTTCGGCGTTGCTGGCGACGACCAGCGCCTGCAGGCCGGCGGCCACGGCCTCGGCGTGGCCCGGCAGGCTGTTGATCGTGGCGATGAGGGTGACTGGGGTAGGCATCGGGGCGCTCCGTTGGCGGTACAGGTGCATGCTCGTTTATTCGTGTGGCGAGAAAAAGAAGCTGCTAGTAGAGTCTCTTTCATTATTTTTTTGAAAGTTGGGCTGCCATGCTGCGTCTCGATGATCTGCACCTGTTCGTTCGCACTGCCGAGACCGGCAGCCTGTCCGCCGCCGCCCGGGTGCTGGACGTATCGCCGGCGGTCGCCAGCGCCGCGCTGAAACGCCTGGAGCAGCAACTGCAGGTGCGCCTGCTGGCGCGCTCCACACGCAGCCTGCGCCTGACGCCCGAGGGCGAGCTGTACCTGGTGCATGCGCGCCTGGCGCTGCAGAGCCTGGAGGAGGGGCGCCAGCAGCTGGCCGGCAGCCAGGAGGGCATTCGCGGTGTGCTGCAGCTGTCGGCGCCGTCCGACCTCGGGCGCAACACGTTGCTGCCCTGGCTCGACGAGTTCCAGGGCGAGCACCCGCAGCTGCAACTGCGTCTGCTGCTGGCCGACCGAGTGGCCGACCTGTTTCGCGAGCCCGTGGACATCGCCCTGCGCTATGGCGCGCCGGAAGACTCCAGCCTGGTGGCGCTGCCCGTGGCTCCCGACAACCGCCGCGTGCTCTGCGCCTCACCGGCCTATCTGGCCCGTCACGGGGCGCCACGGACGGTGGAGGAGCTGCATCAGCACAACTGCCTGCTGTACATGCTGCACGGCCGTGTGCACGACCGCTGGCGCTTTCACGACGGCAAGCGCGAAAGCGTCCTGCACGTCAGCGGCGACCGGGTCTGCGACGATGCCGATGTCACCCGCCGCTGGGCCATCGCCGGGCAGGGCGTGGTGTACAAGTCCTGGCTGGACGTCGCCGAGGATGTGCGCGAGGGCCGGCTGCAGGTGCTGCTGCCAGGCTGGCTCGGCGAGGCGACGCCGCTGTATCTCGTGTGTGCCCATCGCGCACAGCTGAGCAAGGCCGTGCACCTGCTGCGCGAGTTCGTGCAGTTGCGTTGCCGGCGGTTGCTGGACGCAGCGCCCTGGCAAGCGTGTTGAGGGCGCGCGCGATAGTCGCGGCGGCCTCTGCTAGACTCCCGCAGCAAATGCCTGCGGCAACGCACCGCAGTGTCGTGCTGACATCCTCTGTTTAGAGTCGCGCCCCATGAAACTGGCTCGCAAAGACCGCTCACTGACCGCCTGGGTGCTGTACTTCAGCATTCTGTTCGGTGCGTTCGTCTGCGCGATCAGTCACGGTCAGATGGCCGGCATGCAGCTCAGTGGCCTGGATGGCCAGTACTGCTCCTTCGATGGCAACTTCGGTGCGGGCGCCGACCTCGACGGCTCCGGCATCGTCCCGCCGAACCCCGCGACCGGCACGGGCTGTGCACTGGGCAGCCTGTTCACGGCGATCATTCTCGCCGCCTTCTTCGGCTTGCTGGGGCTGCTCGCCAGCGACCGCGCAAGGCCGCTGCTGACACTGCACATCCCCCGCACCATCCGCTACCTCTGGCCATCGGCCAACCCCCGCGCCTCACCCCTTTCCTGATCCGCGCCACTCCTGCGTTGCATGCGCTGCGGCCTTGTCTGGCCGGCGCTGTCGTTCTGGTTTTCAGGAAAACAACAGGCTATGTCCAAGTCGTTCTCCCGCGCATCGAGCGCGGTATTGTTGTGCACGTGTTCCCCCATGCTGTGGGCCGAGCAGGCCGTCACGCTCCCCGACTCCGAGGTCCGTGCCGCCGCCGCGCCCGCCTCGGCGCTTTCCCTCGACGTAACGGCCGAGAGTGCCTCGCGTCTCGGCCTCACACCGCGGGAGACGCCGGCTTCGGTCAGCGTGGTGAGCCGCGAGCAGATCGAGCGGCGCGGCGCCGAGAACACGCAGCAGATGCTCATGGGCGTGCCGGGTGTGGTTGCCGCGGCTCCACCTGGCTTTGCGGGGGCGGTTTCCTGGCGTGGCTTCAGCGGAAGCCAGGTGACGCAGATGTTCAATGGCATCACCGTGCAGTACGACGCGATTGCCGCGCGTCCCGTGGATGGCTGGATCTATGAGCGTGTCGAGGCCGTGGGTGGTGCATCCGGCTTTCTCAATGGCGCTGGCGCGGTGGGTGGCTCGCTCAACTACGTGACCAAGCTGGCCAGCCGTGACGAAGCCTTCAGCGAGGGGCGAATCCGCTATGGCTCGTTCGACAGCAACGAGCTGGCCTACGGCTTCAATCAGCCGCTGGGCGACTACAACCACGTGCGTCTGGATGTCAGCCGCAGCGCCAGCAACGGCTACGTCGACCGGGAACAGCGCGAGGCCTGGACCAGTGCGTTCTCGCTGCTGACGGATTTCACCGAGCAGCTGTCTCACACCCTGGCGCTGGAATACCAGGAGGAGAAAGTCGACAGCCCGTACTGGGGCAGCCCGGTGCTGAAGGGGCGCACGGGCGATCTCAAGGTGGACGAGAGTCGGCGTTTCGAGAACTACAACGTGGAGGACGGGCGCTACGAGCAGCGCGTGCGCTGGTTGCGCTCCGTGACCGAGTACCGCTTCAGCGACGCGACCCGCGTACTCAATACGCTGTACCACTACAACGCCCGGCGTGAGTACCGCAACCTCGAGACTTACGCCTATACCGATGCCAGCAACAGCCAGGTGCAGCGCAGCAACGCCCTGCTGCAACGTCATGATCAGGAGCTCAACGGCAATCGCCTGGAGCTGCGCCATCAGCACGGGCTGTTCGGGCTGTCGAGCGAATGGGCGGTGGGTGTCGACTACAGCCACAATGTTCAAACGCGCTACCCCCGCTCGGTGTCCGGCCCCTTCGACGTGGTCGATGCCGAGCACTTCACTCCGGGGAATTTCTTCGACCTGCCGGGGATGAGCCCCGGTTATGCCCGGCAGCGCACCAATCAGGTCGATACCTGGGCACTGTTCGTCGAGAACCGCCTGCAACTGACGGAGCGCCTGTCGCTGCTCAGCGGGCTGCGTCACGACCGCATCGATCTGGAGGTCACCAACCACCAGGCCGCCACGGCGAGCAACCCGGCGTTCTTCTCCCGCGAATACGAGCCGACCACCGGGCGAGTGGGCTTGATCTACGCGCTCACCCCGGCGGCCAACGTCTACGTGCAATACAGCACGGCGGCCGACCCGCCCGCTGGCATCCTGACCACGGCGGGCCTCAGCCAGGTGCAGGATTTCGACCTGACCAAAGGGCGGCAGCTGGAGGTGGGCAGCAAGTTCGACTTTCTCGCCGGACGAGGGTCGGCAACGCTGGCGGCCTACCGGATCGAGCGGGAGAACCTGGCCACGCGCGACCCCGCGAACCCCGGGCAGACACTGGCGGTCGGCAAGCAGTCTACCCTCGGGCTGGAAATCGCCGCGGCGCTGCGGGTCACGCCGCGCCTGCTGGCCGAGGCCAACCTGGCCTGGCTCGATGCCCAGTACGACGCGTTCAACGAGAACGTCGCCGGCCAGTCGGTATCACGCAAGGGCAATACGCCGACCAACGTGCCGGACCAGGTGGCCAACCTGTGGCTGACCTATGACCTGGCGCCACGCTGGCAGGTCGGCGTCGACAGCCGCTACGTCGCCTCCGTGTATGCCGATGCGGCGAATCAGTTGAAGGCGCCTGCCTATACCTTGTACGGCGCCTTCGTCAGCTATCGGGTCGACGCCGACAGCCGTCTGACGCTGCGCGCGCGCAACCTCACCGATGAGGTGTACGCCAGCTGGGCCAGCAGCGACATGCTGTTCCTCGGGGCGCCGCGCTCGTTCGAGCTGGCCTTGCAGTCGCGGTTCTGACGAGAGCAGCCATGAAACGCTACCTCTACCTGTGGCATCGCTGGCTGGGCATCGGTCTGTGCCTGCTGATGGCGCTGTGGTTCGTCTCCGGGCTGGTGATGATATACGTGGGCTATCCCAAGCTGACCCCGCGCGAGCACCTGGCGCAGCTGCCGGCGTTGTCCGCCGAGGACTGCTGCGTGCTCCTGGCGCAGGTGCTGGCAGCCGCCGATGAACGGCAGGCACCGGCGGCCGTGCGCCTGACCACCGTCGCTGGCCAGCCCCGCTACCTGCTGCGCTATGGCCAGCGGGTGCTGGCTGTCGATGCGCGCAGCGGCCAGCGCCTGGCGGGCGTCGACGAACAGGCTGCACGGGCTGCGGCGCGGCAGTTCGCCCCCGGACGTGGCGCCTCCTACCAGGGGCTGGTGGACGAGGACGCCTGGACCCACTCCCGGGCGCTGGATGCGGACCGCCCATTGCATCGTGTCGAACTGGACGATGGCACGCTGCTCTACGTTTCCAGCCACAGTGGTGAGGTGGTGCGTGATGCGACGGCCAGCGAACGCAGCTGGAACTGGCTGGGCGCCTGGCTGCACTGGCTGTATCCGCTACGTGGCGGGACGCTGGATCGCTGGTGGGGCGACATCGTCATCTACCTGTCGCTGGCAGCCACGCTGATGACCCTGCTGGGCATCGTCGTGGGCCTGCTGCGCTGGCGTTTCGCCAAGCCCTATCGCAGTGGCGCGCGCAGCCCCTATCGGGGGCTGGCCCGCTGGCACCATATCGGCGGCCTGGCGTTCGGCGCGCTGGTGCTGACCTGGATATTCAGTGGCCTGATGTCCATGAACCCCTGGCGCCTGTTCACTACGCCCACGCCGCTCGACATGGCCGCTTACCAGGGCGCAGAGCTGCGTGCCGAGGCGTTCCCGCTACCTGCGCAGCAGGCCATCGTGCGCCTGCGCGAGGCGGGGCTGAACGCACGTGAGCTGCACTGGCGTCTGGTCGGTGGGCGCGCCTATCTGCAGGGTGTCGATGCCAGTGGCGCTACGGCGCTGCTGCCGGCGGAGGGTGACGGCACGCTGCTGCACGGCCTGACGGACGCGGAACTGCTGCGCGCCGCGCAGGCGATCCGCCCGCAGGAGCGGTTGCAGGTCGAGCGCCTGAACGCCTACGACTTCTACTACTACGCCCGCGCCGAGCACAGCATGCTCGGTCATCTGGAGCGACCGTTGCCGGTCCTGCGGGTACGTTTCGACGACCCGGCACAGACCTGGCTGCACCTCGATCCGCGCACGGGATCGGTAGTGGGCCGGCTCGACGCAGATCAGCGCACGTCGCGCTGGTTGTTCGCCCTGTTGCACAGCTGGGACTGGTTGCCGCTGTTGCAGAACCGGCCGCTGTGGGATGGCTGGATGTGGCTGGCGAGCCTGGGCGGCCTGCTCATCTGTCTCAGCGGTACGCTGCTGGGCTGGCGTCGCCTGCGTCGTCGTCCGCGACCGTCGCCGAGCAGAGCTCGGCCTGCGCGCAGCGCTGGCCGCCGTGACACGTTGTACCCTTGACCCATGATTCGATTTCAAACCCGGAGGTAATACCATGACCCTGAAGAAAACCCTGCTCGGCCTGACGCTGTTGCTGCCGGCGCTGTTCGCTCAAGCTCACGAGTACGAGGTCGGCCAACTGCATATCGACCACCCCTGGTCGCGCGAAATGCCGCCGGTGGCACCGACCGCCGCGGCGTACTTCGTGGTGCACAACAAGGGCGGCGAAGCCGACCGCCTGATCCGCGTCAGCACCCCGGTCGCCGGCAAGGCCGAGCTGCATGAACACCTGCATGCCGATGGCGTGATGAAGATGCAGCAGGTGCAGGACGTGGCCATCCCCGCCGGTGGCGAGGTGAAGTTCGAGCCCATGGGCTACCACGTCATGCTGTTCAACCTGCAGCAGCAGGCCAAGGACGGTGAACGCTTCCCGCTGACCATGACCTTCGAGAAGGCCGGCGATGTCGAAGTCGAAGTCGCGGTGCAGAAGGATGCACCGGCCGCCCATGACCACGCTGCGGGTCATGGCGAAGGCGAACACCAGCACTGATGCTGTTCACGGCACGCAGACGAAACCTCGCCGCCCGGCTCGGGCTGCTGGCGTTCGTCCTCATCGTTCTGGCGCCCGTGGCGTCGCAACTGCGTGCCGAGCCGGCCGACTGGCGCTGGCTGAACGAACTCGCCTGTCATGACGGAGCCGGCAGCGCGCCGGCGACCGTCGAGGCTCATCGGCCCGTCCTGCAGGCCGATGCCTGTGGCTACTGTTCGCTGTTCTCGCACTGTCCGGTGCTGGCCGATGGCGCCTGGCCGCTGCTCGGGCGATTGCCGCTGGCGCAACCGGCCACCGTCAAGTGGCCGGCTCCGCCACGGGCCAGTGCGCACTTCCCTGATGCGTTGTCACGCGCGCCGCCGATGCCGATCTGAGGTCATCCATTGGCTATCGAGACCCTTGCCGGGTCTCTTCGCAAACCGACTTTCAGGTATCCGCATGTCCGCTTCCTTCGTTCCGGGCGCCGCTTCCGTGCGCGTTCGTTTTCCCCTGTCCGCCCTGGCCATCGCCTGTGGCCTGTGTTCCATCGCTGCCGCTCATGCCGAGGAGGCTGTGCATGAACTGCCGCCCAGCGTGATCACGGCGATCCAGCAAAGCTCGCCTCTGACCGTCGTGGCCGATCCCAAGGACCCGCGCCAGCCGGTGCCGGCCAGCGATGCCGCCGACTATCTCAAGACCATCCCCGGTTTCTCCGCCATCCGCAGCGGCGGCAGCAACAGTGATCCGGTGTTGCGCGGGTTGTTCGGTTCGCGTCTGCTGCTGCTCACCGACGGTGGGCAGATGATCGGAGCCTGTCCGGGGCGGATGGATGCACCCAGTTCCTACATCGCGCCGGAAACCTTCGACCTGCTGACCGTGACCAAGGGCCCGCAGACCGTGATCTGGGGCCCCGGTGCATCGGCGGGCGTAGTGCGTTTCGACCGTGAGCCGGAGCGTTTCGGCGAGCTGGGCGCGCGCCTGCATGCCAGCGTGCTGGCCGGCTCCAACGGTCGTTTCGACCAGGCGCTCGACGGCGCCGTCGGTGGCGCACAGGGCTACCTGCGGTTCACCGGCAACCGCTCGCATTCGGACGATTACGACAACGGCAATGGCGACACCGTCCCCTCGCGCTGGGACAAGTGGAACGGCGATGTGGCACTGGGCTGGACGCCGGATGACGACAGCCTGATCGAACTCACCGCCGGGCGTGGCGATGGCGAGGCGCGCTACGCCGGGCGAGGCATGGATGGCACCCAGTTCAAGCGCGAGAGTCTCGGCCTGCGCATCGAACGCAGCAACCTCGGTGACGTGCTGGATAAGGTGGAGGCCAAGGTCTACTACAACTATGCCGACCACATCATGGACAACTTTCGCCTGCGCGTGCCGGACCCGAGCAGCATGATGGCCATGCCGATGGCCTCGCAGGTCGACCGCCGCACCCTCGGTGCGCGCCTGGCCGCCACCTGGCGCTGGGACGAACTCGAGCTGATCACCGGCGTCGATGCCCAGCGCAGCGAGCACCGCGCGCGTCGTTCCAGCTACAGCATGATGAGCGGCTACACCGATGCCGATCGCTACCCGTGGAACAAGGATGCGCTGATGCACAACTACGGCGTGTTCGCGGAGGCCACCTGGAATCTGGCCGAGCGTGATCGGCTGATCTCCGGTGCCCGCCTCGACCGCGCCTCGGCGAAGGATTTCCGCCAGCGCTTCAGCAGCATGATGGGCATGAGCACGGCCAACCCGACGGCGGGGGAGACCCGGGCCGACACCCTGCCCAGCGGTTTCGTGCGGTACGAGCATGACCTGGCCGGTTCACCGACCACCGTCTATGCCGGCATCGGCCACGTGCAGCGTTTCCCCGATTACTGGGAACTGTTCTCCGCCGGGCTCAATGGTCCGGCCGGCGCGGACAACGCCTTCGATGGCATCAAGCCGGAGAAGACCACCCAGCTGGATGTCGGCATCCAGTACCAGAACGACGCGCTGCAAGCCTGGGCCTCGGCCTATGCCGGGCAGGTTCGCGACTACATCCTGTTCGACTACCGGGGCATGAACACCCGTGCCGACAACGTCGATGCACGCATCATGGGTGGCGAGCTGGGCGTGGCCTACAGCTTCGCGAGCAACTGGAAGGCTGACGCGACCCTGGCCTATGCCTGGGGCAAGAACAGCAGTGACGACGAGGCGCTGCCGCAGATGCCGCCGCTGGAGGTGCGCCTGGGACTGAGCTACCAGCGCGACGACTGGAGCGTCGGCGCGCTGTGGCGCGTGGTCGATGGCCAGGGGCGCATCGCCGAGGGGCGGGGCAATGTGGTGGGACAGGACCTCGACGAGAGCGCCGGCTTCGGCGTGTTCTCGCTCAACGGCGCCTATCGCCTGACCTCCGAGGTCAAGCTCAGTGCCGGCGTCGACAACCTGTTCGACAAGCGCTACGCCGAGCACCTCAACCTGGCTGGCAACGCCGGATTCGGCTTCCCCGGCGACACCCGTATCGACGAGCCGGGGCGTACCTTCTGGGCCAAGGTCGATTACGACTTCTGAGTTGCTCGTACGGCGGCGGCCGGATGGGGTTACCCTCGCTGCCTGGCCGCCGTATCCTGCCACTTTGTCCTGCCGTGGATAGGCTGCATGAGTGGCGCACGAGACGCTTTCCCTTTGCCGGAGGACCTGCGGGTCTTCCTCACCGTCATTCGCAAGAAGAGCTTCGCGGCTGCGGCCGAGGAGCTCGGCTTGTCGCCCGCATACGTCAGCAAGCGCATCCAGATCCTCGAAACAACCCTCGGCACCCGCCTGCTGCATCGCACCACCCGGCGCGTTGCGCTGACCGAGGATGGCGAGCGTACCCAGCGCTGGGCGCTGCGCATCCTCGCCGATGTGGACGAGTTGTTCGATGAGCTGTCCGTGGCCCGGCAGACGCCGCGAGGGCTGTTGCGCATCAGCAGCAGCCTCGGCTTTGGCCGCAGTCACCTGGCGCCGGCGCTGGCGCGACTGGTCGAGCTCTACCCCGAGTTGAACGTTCGCCTCGAACTGTTCGACCGGGTGGTGGACATCGTCGCCGAGGGCATCGACCTGGAGATCCTCGTCGGTGACGACCTGCCGGGGCAGTGCATCGGACGACGCCTGGCGGACAACGGTCGCGTGTTGTGCGCCTCTCCTGCGTACCTGCAGCGCCAGGGCTGTCCGCAGGAACTGGAGGATCTGCAGTCCCACGACTGTCTGGTGATCAAGGAGCGCGACTATCCATTCGGCATCTGGCACCTGGAGCGGCATGGGCAGGCGCATTCGGTGCGGGTCGACGGGCCGCTGTCCTCCAACAGTGGTGAGGTGGTGCTGGCCTGGGCCCTGGCCGATCGCGGCATCATGCTGCGCTCGCAGTGGGAAGTGCAGCCGCTGCTGGCCAGTGGCGCACTGGTGCAGGTGTTGCCGGAGTACCGTCAGAGCGCCAATGTCTGGGCCGTGTATCCGACCCGCTTGGCCCATTCGGCCAGGTTGCGTGCCTGCGTGGAGTTTCTCGAGCAGTACCTGGCTGCGCTGCCGGTATTTGGCCACGATTCATGAAGGGCGCCGCCACGCTTTGCACCTTAGTGGCCCGAGCCGTGCGGCCTAGCATGTAGGCTCCCCAGTTCAGTTAAGGAGACTCGCCTCATGTTCGCGTCCTTCGAGACAGGCCAGTGCCAGGTCAATGGCATACGCATCCACTATCGCAAAGGGGGCAGCGGGCAGGCGTTGTTGCTGCTGCATGGTCATCCCCAGACTCACGCGATGTGGCACAAGGTAGCCGAACCGCTGGCCAGGCACTTCACGGTGGTAGCTGCGGACCTGCGTGGCTATGGCGACAGCGCGAAGCCGGCCGGTGGCGAACGGCATGAAGCCTACAGCAAGCGGCAGATGGCGCTGGACATGCTGGAGCTGATGAAGGCGCTCGGTTTCTCTCGCTTCGATGTCCTGGCACATGATCGCGGCGCACGCGTCGCTCATCGCCTGGCACAGGATCATCCCGAGGCTGTGAAGCATCTGATCACGCTGGATATCGCCCCGACGCTGGCAATGTACGAACAGACCAGCGAGGCGTTCGCGCGTGCCTACTGGCACTGGTTCTTCCTGATCCGCCCGGCGCCGTTGCCGGAAACCCTGATCGAAGCCAACCCGGAACTGTACCTGCGCAGCGTGATGGGCGCGCGTAGCGCCGGGATGAAACCCTTCACCGACGAGGCGCTGGCCGAGTATCTGCGTTGCCTGAGCCTGCCGGGGACTGCCCATGGTCTGTGCGAGGACTACCGCGCCAGCGCCGGCATCGACCTGGAACATGATCGCGCCGATGTGCAGGCCGGGCGCAAGCTGAGTGTGCCGCTGCTGGCCTTGTGGGGCGCGGAAGGCACCGTTGGCCGCTGCTTCGACCCGTTGCAGGAGTGGCGCCGGATCGCGGCGGACGTCCATGGCAAGGCGCTGCCCTGCGGGCACTACATCGCCGAAGAAGTGCCGCAGGTGCTGCTCGAGGAAGTGCTGGCGTTTCTCTATTCCTGACCTGCCCCCCTACGACGCGAGCGTCGTAGGGTCCTGTCCCTGGCTTGCGCTCAGGCCAACCAGGGATTTGCCTGCAGATGATCGCGTTCGAACTGACGAATCCGTTCGGCGCGCTGCAGGGTGCTGCCAATGGCGTCCAGGCCCAGCAGCAAGGCCTGCTTGCGCAGCGGGTCGATGTCGAACGCGAGGGCTCGGCCATCGCCGAGCGCGATGGTCTGGCTGGCCAGGTCGATGTCGAGGTGGTTGTGCTCGGCCTGGCTGACCCGGCGGCTCAGTTCGTTCACCTGCGGCACCGGCAGGCTGATGGTCAGCACGCCGTTGCGCTGGCAGTTGTCATGGAAGATGCCGGCGAAGCTGCTGCCGATCAGGGCGCGAATCCCCAGTTGCCTGAGCCCCCACACGGCATGCTCGCGGCTGGAGCCACAGCCGAAGTTCGGCCCCACGACCAGGAAGCAGGCGCCTTGCCACTGCGGATGGTTGAGGATGAATGCCGAATTGGGGCTGCCATCGGCAAGGAAACGCAGGTCGAAGAACAGACCGCGATCCAGGCCGTTGCGGTCGATGCCCTTGAGGAACTGCTTGGGCATGATCACGTCGGTGTCGATGTTGGCTGCTGGCAGCGCAGCGGCCTTGCCGCTGACGAGAGTGAAGGCTTGCATGCGAACCTCGTGGGTCAGAGTGAACGGATATCGGTCAGGTGTCCGGCAATCGCAGCGGCTGCGACCATGGCCGGACTCATCAGGTGGGTGCGGGCTCCCGCTCCCTGGCGTCCCTCGAAATTGCGGTTGGTGCTGGACGCACAGCGTGCGCCTGCTGGCAGCACGTCGTCGTTCATCGCCAGGCACATGGAGCAGCCGGACTGCCGCCACTCGAAGCCGGCTTCGATGAACTGCCTGGCCAGGCCTTCGGCCTCGGCCTGCTCGCGTACGGCGGTGGAGCCAGGAACAATCATCGCGCGCACATGACTGGCGACCTGGCGCCTGCCGATCACCTCGGCGACCTGGCGGAGATCCTCGATGCGCGCGTTGGTGCAGGAGCCGATGAACGCATGGTCGATGCGGATGCCCTGCAGCGCCTGCCCGGCTTGCAGTCCCATGTAATCGAGGGCGCGTTGCATGTCCTGGCGCAGGATGGGGTCCGTCTGCTCGCCTGGCGTCGGTATGCGGCCGTCGATGGCGAGTGCCTGATCCGGGCTGGTGCCCCAGGTGACCATGGGCTGCAGCTGCGATGCGTCGATGTGGACTTCACGGTCGAACTGCGCGCCAGGGTCGCTCTGCAACTGGCGCCAGTGGCTCAGTGCCTGTTGCCAGCGTTCGCCCTTGGGGGCCATCGGCCTGTTCGCCAGATAGTCGAAGACCTTCTGGTCCGGTGCCATGAACGCGCCGCGCGCACCTGCTTCGACGGCCATGTTGCACACTGTCATGCGTGCCTCGACGCTCAGGGCATCGATGGCTTCACCGCAGAACTCCACGGCATAGCCGGTGGCACCGGAGGCGCCGATTCGCGCGATCAGCGCCATGATGATGTCCTTGGAGACCACACCGGCTCGCAGTTTGCCGTCGACGCGGACGCGCATGCTCTGCAGGCGCTTGTAGACCAGGGTCTGCGAGGCCAGCAGATGTTCGATCTGCGACGTGCCGATGCCGAAGCCGAAAGCACCGAGGGCGCCGTAGGTGGTGGTGTGGCTGTCGCCGGCGGCGACCACCATGCCGGGCAGGATGAAGCCCTGCTCGGGGGCCACCACATGTTCGATGCCCTGGCGGCGGTCGAGCAGGTCGAACAGTTCGATGGCGAAGTCGCGGCAGTTCTCCGCCAGATAGGCAACCTGGCGCGCGCCACCGGCGTCGGCGATCTCGCTCGTGCGGCTGGCAGCGGTCGGGTTGACGTGATCGACCACGGCCAGGTGCGCGCCGGGGCGCCAGACGGGCCGGCCCGACTCGCGCAGACCGCTGAATGCCTGCGGGCTGGTGTACTCGTTGAGCACCTGGCGGTCGATGTACAGCAGCACATGCCCGGCATCATCCAGGGTACAGACGGTGTGGGAGTCGATGTGTTTGTCGTACAGGGTTCTTGGCTGGCTCATGGTCACGGCTCGTGTTGTGGAAGAAGGGGCGAGCGCCCAGGCCAAGAATTGGCCGAGGGGCGTTCGTCATCAACCACCTCGCCGTGGAGCCAACCTCCACGAATCGTGTGCACAGCCCGCTGCGCGCTAATACAGCCTTAAGGTTCAGGCGTGATAGTGCCTCCCCGCAGCAAACAACTTTCCACTGCTTCGAGGACGACACGATGAACCAGATGTTTCTGCTTTCCCTGCTGCTGGCCGCCCCGGCAAGCTTCGCCGCCACGCAATGCACCAACGTTGACCAGGCGCAGTGGCAGGACCAGGACAAGTTCCAGAGCGAGCTGAAGGCCGAGGGCTACCAGATCAAGAAATTCAAGGTCACCAGCGGCAACTGCTACGAGATCTATGGCTTCGACAAGGCCGGCAAGAAGGTCGAAATCTACTTCGACCCGGTCAGCGGCAAGCCGGTCAAGAGCAACGTGGAAGGCTGATGAACCGCGCGACCGTGCGCCTGTGGGACCCGGTGGTGCGCCTGTTTCACTGGTCCCTGGCCGGCGCGTTCCTGGCCAACTACTTCTTCACCGAGGAAGGCGAGAACTGGCACCGCTGGTTCGGTTACTACGCCGTGGCCTGGCTGGCGATCCGTCTGGTGTGGGGCTTCGTCGGTACGCCGGCGGCGCGCTGGGCGGATTTCTGGCCAACCCCTGCACGTCTGGGCGAGCACCTGCGGGCGCTGCTGTCCGGGCGAGCGTATCACCGCCTGGGGCATTCGCCGCTGGGGGCGTTGGTTATGATCCTGATGATGGCGCTGATGCTCGGCCTGGGTGTGACCGGCTTTCTGATGGAGGAGGTCGACTACTTCTGGGGCGCCGACCTGCCGCTGGAAATCCATGAACTTTGTGCCAATGCCCTGATGGCACTGGTTGGATTGCATGTCGCCGCCGCGCTGTTCGAGAGCTACCGGTTGCGCGACAACCTGCCGTTGTCGATGGTGACCGGCAGGCGCCGCAAGCTGGACGAGCACTGAACCTATGGTCGCGGCTAAAGCCCCTCCCACGGTTGTGAGAGGCGCTTCAGCGGCGACGCTCTTGCTCAGGCCAGGCGCGCATCCAGGCTGTTCTGCGCCAGGCGCTGGGCCTGCGCTTCGGTCATGCCCAGGTGTTCATGCAGGGCGGCGAAGTTCTCGCCGACATAGCCGCCGAAATAGGCGGGATCATCCGAGTTGACCGTCACCTTCACGCCGCGCTCGAGCATCTCCAGGATGTTGTGCTGGCCCATGTGCTCGAACACGCACAGCTTGATGTTGGACAGCGGGCAGACGGTCAGCGGGATCTGCTCGTCGATGATGCGCTGCATCAGGCGTTCGTCCTCGATGGCGCGTACGCCGTGGTCGATTCGCTTGATCTTGAGCAGGTCCAGCGCCTCCCAGATGTACTCGGGCGGCCCTTCCTCGCCGGCATGTGCCACCGCATGCAGGCCCTCGCTGCGTGCCTTGGCGAACACCCGCTCGAACAGGCGCGGCGGGAAGCCCTTTTCCGAACTGTCGAGGCCGACGCCGATGAAGGCGTCGCGGAACGGCATCGCCTGTTCCAGGGTCTTGAACGCTTCGTCCTCGGGCAGGTGGCGCAGGAAACTGAGGATCAGGCCGTGGCTGATACCCAGTTGCTGCTCGCCGTCGCGCAGCGCCTGCTGGATGCCGCGCAACACCACTTCGAAGGGAATGCCCCGGTCGGTGTGGGTCTGCGGATCGAAGAAGGGTTCGACATGGATGACGTTCTGCGCCTTGCAGCGTTGCAGGTAGGCCCAGGTCAGGTCGTAGAAGTCCTGCTCGGTACGCAGGACGTTGGCGCCGGCGTAATACAGATCGAGAAACTCCTGCAGGTTGTTGAACGCGTAGGCCGCACGCAGGGCCTCGACATCGCTCCAGGGCAGGGCGATCTGGTTGCGTTCGGCCAGGGCGAACAGCAGTTCCGGCTCCAGCGAGCCCTCCAGGTGCAGGTGCAGTTCGGCCTTGGGCAGGGCATTGAGCCATTCGGGCATGGTCGGATCTCGTGGTCAGGCTTGAGGTAGTCGTAAAGTTTAACCGCAGGGACAGGAATTTGCTGTGTGGAGGGCCGGGCGGCGATCCGCTTTAGCCGCGACAGACCGACCGTCGGCTGTCGCGGCTAAAGCCCCTCCCACAGGTCATCCATACGCAGGGTGGACATCGCTCTGCATGTCCGCCGATGCGCAGGTTCCGCTGCCTCAACGGTGGATGAGAAGAGCGTCATCCACCCTACGCAGTCATGCCGCCAGAGGATTTGTTCGCGGGCGGCGATCCTGTAGCCATCGCGAATGAATTCGCTTTGCAGGTCATCCACTCGTAGGGTGGACATCGCACTGCATGTCCACCGATGCACAGGTTCCGCTGCCGCAACGGTGGATGAGAAGAGCGTCATCCACCCAGCGACGCAACCAGCCCTATGCCTCTTCCCGCCGGTAGGCATAGGTATCGGCGAAGCGCGACAGCAGGTACTCGGCGCTGGTCACCGGCGAATACCTGGGCGGGTTGTCCGCGCTGGAGCAGTTCGGCAGGCAGTCGATCAGCGTGTCGGGATGCGGTTCGGCGAAGAACGGCATGGAGTAGCGGTCCACCCCCAACGGGCTGATCACGCGATGTGGCGTGGAGGTGTAACGGTCGTTGCTCCAGCGCGCCATCATGTCGCCGATGTTGACCACGAAGCTGCCGGCGATCGGCGGGGCGTCGATCCACTCGCCATCGCGTGCGCGGACCTGCAGGCCGCCGGCATCGTCCTGGTAGAGCAGGGTGATGCAGCCGTAGTCGGTGTGCGCGCCTGCACCTTGCTGATCGGCACTGGTGGCGGTGTGGCGCGGTGGGTAGTGGATCATGCGCAGTACGCTGATCGGCTCGTGGAAACGCGCATCGAAGAAGTCCCGGTCGATGTCCAGGGCCATGGCCATGGCGCGCAGCAGGGTTCTGGCCAGGTCCTGCATGTCCTCGTAGTGTTGCTCCAGCAGTGCGGCCCAGCCCGGCAGATCCGGGTGACGGTTCGGCCCGCGCAGCGGTTTGCCGGCCAGCACCTCGGGGTGGTCGGCAGGCATGTGGAAGCCCATGTCGAAGGTTTCCTTCAGGTCGCTCGGCTGGTTCGGGTCGAGCTGTTCCGTGGCGATCGCGCCGTAGCCACGGTGATGAGCGGTCTGGGTGATGTCGATCCTGAGTTTCTCTTCGGCAGGCAGGGCAAAGAAGGTCTTCGCCGCGCTCAGCAGGGCGTCGATGCGCGCGCCGCCGATGGGGTGGCCGACGATGTAGAAGAAGCCCCGGTCGCGGCAGGCGCGGTCGATGGCCTCGGCCACGGCGGGCCAGGCGGATGCGTCGTCGCTGTACAGGGGGGCGATATCGATGATGGGCAGGCTGTTCATAAAGGCTCCGGGGAGTTGCTGCGAGTCTTCTCGTACCCAGGGCAGCGAAAAAGGACCTCGTACGAGATCCCCTGGATGCGGTTCTGCCGAAGATCGGCAGGGACGGCATCGGTGATGGTCGAGTCGTCGTGGCTGAGGTGTCTGCCTCGGCCGCGATGCCTGCGGCGGATGCCGCAGGCCGTGGCGAGTGCTTACTTGGGCAATTCGGCCTTCACGTTTTCCACGTAGTAGTTCATCGACGCCAGCTCGGCGTTGCTCGCACTCACGCCTTCGGCGATGCGCACCACGCCGCTCTGGTCCTTGATCGGGCCGGTGAAGGGGTGGAACGCGCCGCTGCGGATGTCGGCGATGATCTGCTCGGCTTCGCTCTTCACGTCGGCCGGCACCAGGTCACTGATAGGAAGCTCGATGGTGTCCTCGGCCAGGCCGCCCCAGAAGTCCTGGGGTTGCCAGGTGCCGTCGATCACCGCCTGGGCGGATTTCACGTAGTGCGGGCCCCAGTCGTTGACGATGGAGGTGAGCACGGCCTTGGGTCCGAAGTGGGCCATGTCCGAGGCGTAGCCCACGGAGTAGACCCCACGGCGCTCGGCGGTCTGGATCGGCGCCGGGCTGTCGGTGTGCTGGAACAGCACGTCCACGCCCTGATCGATCAGCGCGTTGGCGGCATCGGATTCCTTGCCCGGATCGAACCAGGTGTTGACCCACACCACCTTGATCTCGGTGCCCGGGTTGTACTTGTCCAGGGCCAGCTGGATGGCGTTGATGTCGCGGATCACCTCGGGAATCGGGAAGGAGGCGATATAGCCGACCTTCTTGGTCTTGGTCATCTTCGCCGCGAGGAAGCCGCCGACGTAGCGGCCTTCATAGGAGCGCGACAGGTAGGTTCCGACGTTCTTGTCCTGCTTGTAGCCGGTGGCGTGTTCGAAGGTCACCTTGGGGAATTGCTTGGCCACCTTGATCGTCGGGTTCATGTAGCCGAAGGAGGTGGTGAAGATCAGGTCGAAGCCACCCTTGGCCATGTTGCGAATCACGCGTTCGGCGTCGGCGCCTTCCGGCACATTCTCGACGAAGCTGGTGGTGACCTTGTCGCCGAGTTCCTTGATCAGCATCTGCCGGCCCTGCTCGTGCTGATAGGTCCAGCCATGGTCGCCGATGGGGCCGATGTAGACGAAGCCGACCTTCAGCGGATCGGCGGCGGAAGCACTGAGCATGGCGCCAAAGCCGAGGGCGGCGACGAGGGTGCGCAGCAGCGGTTTCTTGCTCTTCTCGAACATGGTGGGTGGAGCTCCAGTCTTGGTATTGGGATGGCCGTTGGTTGGCTGATCCCATGACTGCAAAAAGCTGACCAACAGGACAAATAGCGGAGGTGGTGGCGTTTCCCCTGCGCGCCAGGCCCGACGCCGGAGCCGTATTGGTGCGTGGCAGGCGTGCATGTCGTGTTGTGGTGCGTCGCGCCAGCCTCGCATGGAGGACACGATGGTCGTGGCGAACGCCCCTCCCACAGGGTGGCGCTGTTCTTGTGGGAGGGGCCGCGTGGGAGGGGCTTCAGCCGCGACTGGCCCCATGGTATGAGGGCCGGGTATCGCCGGCTGCGATCCCGCCTGTGAAGACGAGGTCAGCCGGCGATCAGCTCGCGCGCCGCCTGGCGGTGGTCGGCGATCAGTTGCGCCACGTCCAGGCCTTCGATCTGCCCGTCGACGACCCGCCAGGTGCCGCCGATCATCATCCGGTCGGCGCGGTCGGCGCCGCACAGCAGCAGGGCGGAGAGCGGGTCATGGCTGCCGGAGAAGCGCAGCTCGTCGAGCTTGAACAGCGCCAGGTCGGCCTGCTTGCCCACTGCCAGTTCGCCGATGTCGCTGCGTCCCAGCAGTTGCGCCGAGCCCTTGCTGGCCCAGCCGAGCACGCGCTGCGGGGTGATCTGCTCGGCCCCGTAGCGCAGGCGCTGGATATACAGCGCCTGGCGCGCTTCGAGGATCATGTTCGAGGCATCGTTGGAGGCCGAGCCGTCGACGCCCAGGCCCAGTGGCGCACCGGCGGCCTCCAGTTCCACGCTGGGGCAGATGCCCGAGGCCAGGCGCATGTTGGAGCTGGGGCAATGGCAGATACCGGTGCCGGCGGCGCCGAGGCGGGCGATCTCGTCCGGGTTGAAGTGGATGCCATGGGCCAGCCAGGTACGCGGGCCGAGCCAGCCGACGCTGTCCAGGTAGTCCACGGTGCGCAGGCCGAAGCGCTGCAGGCAGAAATCTTCCTCGTCGAGGGTTTCCGCCAGGTGGGTGTGCAGGCGCACGTCCAGCTCATCGGCGAGCTGGGCGCTCTGGCGCATGATGTCCTGGGTCACCGAGAAGGGCGAGCAGGGCGCCAGGGCGATCTGGATCTGCGCGCCGTCGCCGCGCTCGTGATACTGGCCGATCAGGCGCTGGCTGTCCGCCAGGATCACCTCGCCCTGCTGTACCGTCTGCTGCGGCGGCAGGCCGCCATCGGCCTCGCCCAGGCTCATCGAACCACGGGTGAGCATGGCGCGCATGCCCAGCTCGCGCACGGCTTCGACCTGCACGTCGATGGCGTTCTCCAGGCCACCGGGGAACAGGTAGTGGTGATCGGCCGCCGTGCTGCAGCCCGACAGCAGCAGTTCGGCCAGGGCCACCTTGCTGGCCAGGGCGAGCTTCTCCGGGGTGAGGCGTGCCCACACCGGGTAGAGCGTCTTCAGCCAGGGAAACAGCGGCTGGTTGACCACCGGCGCCCAGGCGCGGGTGAGGGTCTGGTAGAAGTGATGGTGGGTGTTGACCAGGCCGGGCAGCACGACGTGCTCGCGCG
This sequence comes from Pseudomonas sp. BMW13, assembly GCF_013357275.1. Taxonomy (NCBI): domain Bacteria; kingdom Pseudomonadati; phylum Pseudomonadota; class Gammaproteobacteria; order Pseudomonadales; family Pseudomonadaceae; genus Pseudomonas; species Pseudomonas sp. BMW13. Next base: position 254,991 of record NZ_SUKD01000002.1, read on the forward strand.
CATCGAACACCTGCTGGCAGGGCCCTGCGGGCTGCTGGCCGGCGCCGAGCAGTTCGACGATGCGACCGTTTTCGACCACCAGGCCGCCACTGGCGTCCAGGTCGTTGGCGGTGAAGATGGCGAGGGGAGTCTTGATCCAGATACGGGTAGCAGCCATTGAGTGGCTCCTCTGAGGTTGATTTCAGGTAAGCCAGCTCAGTGTTGACCCTGTCTGCTGATCCAGGTGCGTCGCGCGCGACGTGCGGCGACGATAGCTGACTTTCGGGTCAGCATGCAATGCGTCCCGCCTGTCAGCGGCGCAACGGGCAGGTGGTGGCCAGGCGCTGCTGAAGCTCGCCGCGCAGGTGCTGCAGCTCCTCGATGCGCTGCTCGATCAACGCCAGCTTGTCCTGCAGCAGCCGGGTGACGGCCTGCTCCGGGTCACTGGCCTGCCACAGCTCGCCGATATGCCTGCCGATCTCGCCGAGGCTGAATCCCAGGCGCTGGGCCGTGCGGATATAGGTGACCAGCTGCGCCGTTTCGGCCGGGTAGTCGCGGTAACCGTTGTCATTGCGGCGTGCGGCGATCAGCCCGCGCTGTTCGTAGAAACGCAGCGTGTCACGGCTCACTTCACAGGCTGCGGCCAATTCTCCGATACGCATGCTCGGCACTCGGTGGGGGTTGACCTTGGAGCATACTCCAGGCTTTAGCCTGAGTGCTCCCTGAATGATTGGAGCATTACCCATGTGGACGCCCGAAAACTATCGTCGGCTGGTACGCGCCGGTGGCTGGTATGACTTGCTGGTGACCGCCGCCTTCGTCACGCCCTGGAGCTTCATGGCCCTGCACGGCCTGCTGCAGACCCTGCACCAGGGCCTTGGCCTGCCCGGCGCGCTGCCGCCGTTCGAGCCGATGCACCTGTTGCTGGCCAACCTCATGGGCTCGATCGTCTGCGTCTGGTCGGTGCTGCGCATCCGTGACCCGCAGGCGGTATTCGGCCGCTACGACGGGGCGGGGCGCGTGCTGTTCTCCACCTGGCAGATCTACGCGCTGGTGCACGGCGCTACACCACTGATCGCGATCTTCCTGTTCTTCGAACTGGCCTGGGCAGTCGCACAGCTGTGGCCGGTCAGGTCGCAGCAGGCCTGATGCCACGGATTGTCGATTACCCGCCATGGGGCGCGGTGTGGCTGTGAGTGCATCGCGGCTGAAGCCGCTCCTACAGAGGCATGCGCTGTTCGTGTAGGAGCGGCTTCAGCCGCGATCGATGATTGCTGCTATACAGAGTCGGTCAAGCTCAGGAGGCAAGGGAATGCTTCTTTCCGGTAAACCGCATGCGGATGCACTTCGGCGTGGGAGATTCTCCGAACCGGCTCGCATCTACTTGCTGACGAGCGTGCTGCTGGGGCGCGAAGCCCTGTTCAAGGACCTTACCCTTGGGCGGCTGCTGGTCGCTGAACTGCGTGAGGCTCATGAGATCGGTCTGGTGCATTCACTGGCCTGGGTCGTGATGCCAGATCACCTGCACTGGCTGGTGCAACTCGAGCGCATGCCACTGAATGAGCTGATGCGTCGGGTTAAAGGCCGCAGCGCGCGGCAGATCAATCAGCGTCTGTCGCGAAGCGGTGCGCTGTGGCAGCACGGTTTCCATGATCGGGCTCTGCGGCAAGAAGAGGATGTGCGGGCGGTCGCGCGTTATGTGATTGCCAATCCCATCCGGGCCGGACTGGTGAGGCGGGTGGCTGATTACCCGCTCTGGGACGCGGTGTGGCTGTGAGCGCATCGCGGCTGAAGCCGCTCCTACAGAGGCATGCGTTGTTCGTGCAGGAGCGGCTTCAGCCGCGATTCATCGGTTTCAATGTCCCGGCTGCCAGGGCTGGCCCAGCGATACCGGTGCGTACAACCGGGTCTTGATCGCATCGCGCGAGAGCAGCACCAGCACCACGATGGTGGCGACGTAGGGCAGCATGGCCAGCAGGTTGGAAGGGATCGACAGGCCGATGCCCTGTGCCACCAGGTGGAGGATGCTGGCCAGGCCGAACAGGTAGGCGCCGAGCAGCACGCGCAGGACCCGCCAGCTGGCGAACACCACCAGCGCCAGGGCGATCCAGCCACGGCCGGCGGTCATGTTCTCCGCCCACATCGGCGTGTAGGCCAACGACAGGTAGCCGCCCGCCAGGCCGGCCATGGCGCCGCCGAACAGCACCGCCAGGGTGCGCACGCGCAGCACCGGCAGGCCCATGGCACTGGCGGCGTCCGGGTTTTCGCCGACAGCCTGGATGATCAGGCCGATGCGGCTTTTCAGCAGCACCCAGGTGACCAGGGCGAAGAGGGCGAACGACAGGTAGATCAGCACGTCCTGGGCGAACAGCATGCGCCCGACCAGCGGAATGTCCGCCAGCAGCGGGATGACGATGGGCTCGAAACCGGACAGCGGCTTGCCGACCCAGGCGGCGCCGACGAAGGTGGACAGGCCGACGCCGAAGATGGTCAGCGCCAGGCCGGTGGCCACCTGGTTGGCGTTGAAGCCCAGCGCCACGGCGGCGAACAGCAGTGACAGCAGCATGCCGGCGGCGATCGCCAGTAGCACGCCCAGCCACAGGCTGCCGGTGCTCAGGGCGACGATGAAACCGATCACCGCGCCGAACAGCATCATGCCTTCCTGGCCGAGGTTGAGCACGCCGCTCTTCTCGCACACCAGCTCGCCGAGGGCCACCAGCAGCAGCGGCGTGCCGGTGCGCACCATGGCGTAGAAGATATTGGTCAACAGATCGAGATCCATATGCGTCAAGCCTCAAGCTGCAAGCGGCAAGAAAAAGAAGGATGGAGGTAGGTCACGCGGCGGACTCCTGCTTGCGGCTTGTGGCCTGCAGCCTGAAGCGCCATGCGAAGCGTGGCTTGTAGAGAATCAACACGTCGCAGGCCAGCAGGTAGAACAGCATCATCCCCTGGAACAGCTGGGTGATCGCCTGCGGCAGGTTGAGGTTCATCTGCGCGTTTTCGCCGCCCAGGTAGAGCAGCGCCATCAGCAGGCTGGCGACGACGATGCCGAGTGGGTTGAGGCGGCCGAGAAAGGCCACGGTGATCGCCGCATAGCCGTAGCCGGGGGAAACCTGCGGCACCAGCTGGCCGATGGGGCCGGCCACTTCACCGACGCCAGCCACACCGGCCAGCGCGCCGCTGACCAGCAGGGCGAACCACACCAGGCGTTTCTCGCGAAAGCCGACGAAGCCGGCGGCGCGCCTGTCGAGGCCGAGCACCTTGATCTGGAAACCGAGAAAGCTCCTGTGCAGCAGCACCCACACCGCCACCAGGGCCAGCAGCGCCAGGTACAGGCCGCCGTGCAGGCGGCCGTCCTCGCTGAGCAGCGGCAGGCGGCTGGCATCGCCGAACATGGCCGACTCGGGAAAGTTGAACCCGGCCGGGTCCTTCAGCGGGCCGTGGACGAAGAACAGCAGCAGGTTCAACGCGATGTAGTTGAGCATGATGCTGGTGAGGATCTCGTTGGCGTTGAACTGCGTGCGCAGCCACGCGGTGAGCCCGGCCCAGGCCGCGCCGGCGCAGGTGCCGGCGAGCACCACCCAGGCCAAGGCCCAGCGGCTGTCCCAGTCGATCAGTTGCAGGGCCATGGCGCTGCCGGCCAGTGCGCCCATCAGCAGTTGGCCTTCGGCGCCGATGTTCCAGATGCGCGCCTGATAGGCCACGGCCAGGCCGAGGGCGCAGAGCAGGATCGGCAGCGCCTTGACCAGCAACTCGGACACGCCATACCAGTCGCTGAGCGGGGCGATCAGCAGGGTGTGCAGGGTCTCCAGCGGGTCATGCCCGAGCAGGGTGAACAACAGCACGCCGCTGAGCAGGGTCAGCACGGCGGCGAGCAGGGGCGACAGCCAGAGCATGAGGCGCGACGCCTGGCCGCGGGGTTGCAGGGATAACAGCATGACGGCTCCGTCAGCAGGCCGCGGCAGCGGCGGGTTGATCGAATTCACCGGCCATCCAGCGGCCGACTTCCACGGTACTGACCTGCGCGGTCTCGCTCAGCGGCGACAGGCGCCCGCTGCACAGCGCGCCGATGCGGTCGCTGATCTGGAACAGCTCGTCGAGGTCTTCGGAGATCACCAGGATCGCCGCGCCGGCATCGCGCAGGGCAATCAGCGCGCGATGGATGGCGGCGGCCGCGCCGACGTCCACGCCCCAGGTCGGGTGCGCGGCGATCAGCAGCCTGGGCTGTTGCAGGATTTCCCGGCCAAGGATGAACTTCTGCAGGTTGCCACCGGACAGGCTGCGCGCGGTCGTGTCGGCATCCGGGGTCTTCACCGCGAAGCGGCGGATGATCTCTTCGGCCAGTGCACGCACCTTGCCCCGCTGCACCAGGCCGGCCTTGACCAGACCCTGGCCGAAGGCGGTGAGCAGCGCGTTGTCGACCAGGCTCATCTCCGGCACCGCGCCGTGGCCGAGGCGTTCGGCGGGGACGAAGGCCTGGCCCAGCTGGCGCCGTGCGTCCGGGTACAGGTTGGCCACAGGCGCCGCATCGAGGCTGATGCGTTCGCGCTCGGCACGGGGCAGGCGGCTTTCGCCGCTGAGCAGGGCGAGCAGCTCGTCCTGGCCATTACCCGCCACCCCGGCGATGCCGACGATCTCGCCGCAGCGTACCTCCAGGCGAATGTTCTGCAGCGAGCAGCCGAACGGGTCGGGGTTGTGCCAGCTGAGGTCATCCACGCGCAGGCGTGGCAGGCCGCCGCTGACTTTCGGGTAGCTGCTTTCCAGGCCCTCGGCGTCGCCGACCATCAGCCGCGCCAGTTGCAGATCGCTGCATTCGGCCGGTACACAATGGCCGGATACGCGCCCGCCACGCAGCACCGTGGCGCTCTGGCACAGCGCGCGCACCTCGCCGAGCTTGTGGCTGATGAAGAGGATGCTGCAGCCTTCGGCGGCCAGGCGGCGCAGGGTGACGAACAGCTCGTCGGCCTCCTGTGGGGTGAGCACCGACGTCGGCTCATCGAGGATCAGCAGCTTGATGTCCTGCATCAGGCAACGGACGATTTCCACGCGCTGGCGCTCGCCAATGGACAGGCTGTGTACCAGGCGCGTCGGTTCCAGCGCCATGCCATAGCGCTGCGATACCTCGCGAATCCTTGGCTCCAGCTGCTTCGGCGTACCGGCGTCGGCGCCCATCGCCAGGGCGATGTTCTCGGCCACGCTCAGGGTCTCGAACAGCGAGAAGTGCTGGAACACCATGCCGATGCCCAGGCGGCGCGCCATGGCCGGGTCGCGCATGGTCAAGGCTTCACCCTGCCAGCGGATCTCGCCGCTGCTGGGCTGGGTGACGCCGTAGATGATCTTCATCAGGGTGCTCTTGCCGGCACCATTCTCGCCGAGCAGGGCGCGTATCTCGCCGGGGGCGATGCTCAGGTCGACGCGGTCGTTGGCCAGGCAGCCGGGGTACTGCTTGCTGATGGACGTCAGCTGCAGACGCGGGAAATCGGGTGAGGCGGACATGGAAAGCGCTCATGGAAGTAACTAAGCGGGGCTAAAGCAAAAACTTGGCCAGAGAGTCAGAAAAGCCTGGCAGGGGGCTTGCCGCCTGGAGTGACGGATGCCCATGCCCGGCATTGGTGCGCGCCGATCCATCGTGGGCATCCCGCGCACCGTATTTGCGCGTGCCTCGGCAGGCGTCACGATGCTTGTCACGAATCCGTGGGACAGGCCTTGGCCGCGACTGCGACTTGCTGGCAGTCTGGGTTGCATGTCCGGCATCTGCCCTCGCTCAGGAGACTGGCGCCTGTACATGAAGGCCAGGGCCCTGTTCGAGGGGGTGTTTGCCGCGTTCTTCGGCTGCGCCGCGTTCAAGCTGCTGGTCAGCGAGATCAGGGCGTAGGGTGGATAGCGCGAAGCCTGTCCACCCTGGGGCGGGCTCGGTGCGAGCGTGACGCTGCCCGACCTGCAACGGTTCGAGTTCAGAGAAAAACGCCAACCAGTACGAGCATCCAGAGCAGAGCTCCGGGGATGATGAACAGCAGGTTGTAGCCGCTGATTCGGGCGTTGCTCTTCCCGGTGTCATCGCCGCTGGCCTGGTTGGCGTGCTGCTGGATCTGCGCCAGGGGAAGGGCGGGTACCGCCACGCAGCCGATCAACAGCAGCAGGTCGAGAACACCGTTCTGCATGTCCACGCGTGACAAGCCATTATTGGCCACGGCCAGGGCGACGTAGAGCCAGGCGGTGCCCGAGTAATCCCACGACGCCAGGCCCTGGCGCTGCTTGTGTTCGCTGATCAGACGGCACAGCGAGTGGGTGAAAAATATCTGGAAGATCGAGCGTGCCGCCGGCGCGATCTTCCTGGGCAGCATCGCGGCGCGTTGGCTGTCCCACTGCTTGTAGAACCAGTAGATGGCGTACAGGCCGAAGGTGGCGAAATACAGCAGATGGAGCTTGTCCCTGGAGGTGACGAAGAAGGCGCTACGGGAAGGGGATTGTTCGTCCAGCAGTTCGGCTTTCGGGGGCTGATACAGGTTGTCCATGTACCTAGATCCAGGTCGTGGTTGGGGAGGCTCGCATCCTGCGAGTGTGTTCAAGGCCGGTAAGGTACAACGATCACGCGCCCCGGGTTGTGCGCTCGGGCGCGAAAGTGCTTCGTTCGGCTAAAAGACCGGGGCGGGCAGGCGTTGCCCGCCCCTGATGCTGCACGCGCGAAGGGGGGGTTACCAGGGCAGCGGGTTGCCCTCGTAGTCCTGGTAGCGCAGCCCGGCCTGGCCGACGGCGGCGCTGACCTGCGCGACCATGCCCTTGCAACTGCTGGCGATATCCAGCGGGGCGTCGGCGCCGCCCATGTCGGTGCGCACCCAGCCCGGATGCATCAGCAGGACCCCGAGGCCGGGGTTGTCCTGGGTCCGCACGAAGCACTGCGCAAGGTGGTTGAGCGCAGCCTTGCTGGCGCCGTACAGCGGCATGCCGAGACCGGCACCGGCCTCGATGCTGCCGAGGATCGAACTCATCAGCACGATCAGCCCGTGCCCGCTGGCCAGGTTCGCCAGCAGGCGCTCGGCCACGCGCAGCGGGGCGACGGCGTTGGTCAGGAACAGCTGGCCCATTTCCTCGGCGCTGGCCTGTGCGGTGCTGTGGTGCGACGGGCCGGCGACCCCGGCGTTGACGAATATGACGTCGAACTGCTGACCGCTCAGGCGCTGGGCCAGCTGTTCGAGGCTGGCCGGGTCGGTCATCTCCAGCTGCTCCACACGCACGCCGGGCAGTGCCAGCAGCGGCGCCTGCTGTGCGGCGCTGCGCACGGTGGCGGTAACGGCCCAGCCCTGGGCGACGAATTCACTGGCCAGGCCGAGGCCGAGGCCGCGTGAGGCTCCGATGATCAGGATGGATCGGGGCGCGGTCATATCAGGCTCCATGAGGGATGAGAGGGACGGCTCAGCATAGCGCAGTTACTCCGCCAGCCAGGCACCCTGGCTGCGACCATGGCCGGTGTCGCGGTCGTAGTCCCGTTCTCGTTCGGCATGCCGTTGCAGCACGGTATTGGCCCGCTGGTTGGCGTGCCGTTGCAGCTCGCTGCAGCTGGGTGACTCAGCCGTGGCCAGCAGCGCGGCATCGATGTCGGCGGCGGCCGCCTGACCGATGCGGTAGTGCCCCAGCTCATGTTCGCGCAGCGCCTGCAGGTACTGCGCGAAGCGCTGGCGTTGCCGGGCGTCGCCACCGCCAAGGCGCGGCAGGGTCACCTGTGCGCTCAGCCGGGTGCGGCTCAGCGTCAGGCGGCAGCGTCCGTCGCGCGCCTCCTGCCACCAGTAGTTCCACGTCACGCCCCAGCGCGTATAGGCATGGTAGACCTGCCCGTTCTGGCGAATCGTCGAGGCCTGGCTGAGTGCCTGGCGCAAGGACTCGCCGGCGGCGATGGTCACGTCGTAGTACTGGTACTGCAGCTGTTCTTCCACCTGCGCCTGTGCGCTCAGGCTCATGCCCAGCAGCAGGAGCGGGCACAGGCGCTTCATGGCTTGTGCAACTGCTCGCGGCCACGGCTGATGTCGGCCAGCAGGCGGGCCAGGGCGTCCTGGCGCTCGGCCGGGACGGCCAGTTGCAGGCGCGCACCACTGGCATCGTACTCTTCGCTGGCGAGCAGGGCGTCGAACTCGCCCAGGCGTGCCTTGAACAGCGGCAGCTCGGCGAACTGCAGGTGACAGCTGAGCGCCAGACGCGTCACCAGTTCCTCGCGCTCACCCAGCTGCAGGCATCTGGCCGCGCTGCCGCCGTAGGCCCGTGCGAGGCCACCGGTGCCGAGCTGGATGCCGCCGTACCAGCGGATCACCAACACGGCCACCTGGTCGCAGTCCTGTCCTTCGATGGCGGCGAGGATCGGCCGGCCGGCGGTGCCGCCGGGTTCGCCGTCGTCGTTGAAGCGGTACTGGTTGCCGACCTTCCACGCCCAGCAGTTGTGCGAGGCGGCCAGGTCGCTGTGGCGGTCGATGAAGGCCTGGGCCTCGGCAGCGCTGGCGACCGGCGCCGCGAGCGCGAGAAAGCGGCTCTTGCGGATCTCCTCGCGGTATTCGCTGGGGCCGAGCAGGGTACTGGGCATATCGGTTGGCCGGACAATGAAAAACGCCCGCCAGTATAAGCCTGGCGGGCGTCATGCTGCGCGGCCTGGCGTCAGGCGCCGATCACGCCGCCGTCCTCGCGGCGGATCACCACCACCGTGGAGCGTGGGCGCATGCCGTCGCGGTGGTCCGGGAAGCTCGACTGGCCATCTTCGCCGGGATGCTGCACGCCGACGAACAGGGCGCGCTGGTCCGGGGCGAAGGCCACGCCGGTGATCTCGCAGCCGCGCGGGCCGACCAGGAAGCGGCGGATCTCGCCGCTGAGCGGGTCGGCGCAGAGCATCTGGTTGTTGCCCATGCCGGCGAAGTCACCCGCGTCGCTGTAGTTGCCGTCGGTCTGGATCCACAGCCGGCCGTCCTTGTCGAAGGCCAGGCCATCGGGGCTGTTGAACATGTTGCCGGCATTGACGTTGGCCGAGCCGGCATTGGCGCTGCCGGGATGTGCCTGCGGATTGCCGGCGACCACGAACAGGTCCCACTCGAAACGCTCGGCGGCCGCATCACCACCGGCTTCACGCCAGCGCAGGATCTGCCCGTAGACGTTGTTGGCGCGTGGGTTGGCCGCGTCCACCGGCTGGCCTTCCGTGCCGCGCTGGACGTTGTTGGTCAGGGTGCAGTAGACCTGGCCGTTTTTCGGGCTGACGGCGATCCACTCCGGACGGTCCATGCGCGTGGCGCCGACCTGGCTGCCGGCGGCACGGGCGCGGATCAGCACGTCGCCATGGTCGCTGAAGCCGTTCTCGCGGGTCAGGCCGTTGTGACCGAAGGCCAGCTTGAGCCACTGGCCGCTGCCGCGCTGCTCGCCTTCCTGGCCGCCGAGACGCGCGACATAAAGGTCGCCGTGGTCCAGCAGGTGGCGGTTGGCGGCAGGGTCTTCGGCCTTGAAGCGATCACGGCTGACGAACTTGTAGATGAACTCGCCGCGCTCGTCGTCGCCCATGTACACCACCACGTGGCCGTCGCGGCTGGTGGTGATCGCGGCGTTCTCGTGCTTGAAGCGGCCCAGCGCGGTGCGCTTGATCGGCCTGGACTGCGGATCGAACGGATCGATCTCGGTGACCCAGCCGTGGCGGTTCACTTCGTTGGGATGACGGCTGATGTCGAAGCGCTCGTCGTACAGGTGCCAGCGGTTGTCGCTGGCGCCTTCGAGCTTGACGCTGTAGCGCTTCTGCGCGGGCGTCAGGGCCAGCGTGGCGTCGCTGCTGCCGAAGCAGTCGGTGAAGTTTTCCTCGCAGGTCAGGTAGGTGCCCCACGGGGTCATGCCGCTGGAGCAGTTCTGGAAGGTGCCGTGCGGGGCGATACCCGCCGGGTCGGCTGCGGTCTTCAGCAGGTCGTGGCCACGCGCCGGGCCCGCGAACTCCATCGGCAGGTTGGCGTGGATACGGCGGTTGTAGGGCGAGCCCTGGACGAACTGCCAGGCGCCGGCGGCGTCACGACGTACCTCGATGATGGTGACGCCCACGGCCGCCTGAGCCTTGCGCACGTCCGCCAGCGACTGCGGCGGCTTGCCGTGCTGCAGCAGGTACTGGTAGTTGCAGTATTCGTTGTTGATGGCCATCAGCGCGCGGTCGTTGTCGCCTGGCCAGGGGAAGAAGCTCATGCCGTCGTTGTTCTCGCCGAACTGGCCGAGCTGCTCGGCGGCGCTGTGGCTGCCGTCACCGCGGTAGGCGGCGGAGTCGTCATGCAGCGGCTGGCCCCAGCTGATCAGCGGATCGAAGCGGTAGCCGGCTGGCAGGGTGATGGTGTCGGCACGGGTGGCGGCCAGGTTGGCGAAGCCGAACGTCGAGTTGGCTTCGGCGATGCCGGCAGCCAGGGCGCTGCGGCCCAGCGGGCTGCCGGCGAGAAACAGTGCGGCGCCGGCCAGGGCGCCGGTGCCGATGAAGCGACGGCGGCTGATCGCCAGGCGCTGCAGGTCGGTCGATTCGTTGTCGTGCATGTTTGGCCACTCTTCGTCAGTTGGTGGCCGGCAGACTAGAGCGGGTTTGTGACGACGAGGTTACCGTGGCGTGGCTTGCAGGCCGCAGCCCTTGAGGATGATCTGCACCAGCTGGTCCGAGGCTTCCTCGAAGTCCTGCTTGGTCAGGCGCGAGCACTGCTTCACCCGGCAGATCTGCGAGGCGAAGTCGGCATAGTGCTGGGTGCTGCTCCAGAGCAGGAAAATCAGGTTGATCGGCTCGACCGGGTCCATCTTGCCGGCGGCGATCCAGGCTTCGAACACGGCGGCACGACCCCGGAACCACTCCAGGTAGTTCTGGTTGAAGTACTGCGACAGGCAGTCGCCGCCGCTGATGACCTCCATGGCGAAGATGCGCGAGGCCTTCGGGTGGCGGCGGGAGAACTCCATCTTGGCGCGGATGTAGCGATCCAGGGCCTCGGCCGGGTCGTCGTCCACGGTCAGGTGGTTGAAGGTGCTGTCCCACAGTTCGAGGATGTTGCTCAGCACCGCCAGGTACAGGCCCAGCTTGTTGCTGAAGTAGTAGTGCAGGTTGGCCTTGGGCAGGCCGACGTTCTGCGCGATGGTGTTCATGCTGGTGCCCTTGAAGCCATGGCGGGCGAACTCTTCCTCGGCGGCTTTGATGATGGCTTCTTCGTTCTTCTGGCGGATGCGCCCGGCGGGTTTGCCGTTACTGCTATGGGCGGGGACTTCGAAGGTCATGGGCAATTCCGAACTGAATCAGGGAGCGGAGCGATTGCACTGATACCCCAGCGCTGGCTGGGTGACAAGCTCCATGGCCAGAAAAGTTGCCTGCAGCGCCCCGGTCCGCCATGCGCTGCACGGAGAGGGTGCGCCGCGCACCAGAATGGCGCGGCGCGTGGCGTCGACGAGCGCTCATACCCTGAAGTTGGCGATCAGCCCGTGCAGGTCACGGGTCATGCCGGTCAGCTCGCCGCTGACCTGTACGGTGCTCTGCGCTTCCTGCGCGTTGCTCTCGCTGAGGTATTTGATCTCCAGGGTGTTCTGTTCCACGCCCTGGACCACGGCGGCCTGCTGCTCGGCAGCCGAGGCGATCTGCACGTTGTGGTCGATGATCTGTCCCATGCTGTCGGTGATGGCCTCGAAGATGCTCGCCGTCAGGGTCACCTGTTCGACACTCTGCGCCGCGCTCTGGTGGCTGCCACGAATGATCTTCACCGCGCTGCCGACCTGCTGGCGCAGGCGTTCGATGGTCTGGTCGATCTCGCCGGTCAGCTCGCGCGAGCGGATGGCCAGGCTGCGCACTTCGTCCGCGACCACCGCGAAACCGCGCCCCTGTTCGCCGGCCCGGGCGGCCTCGATGGCCGCGTTGAGGGCCAGCAGGTTGGTCTGCTCGGCGACGCTCTTGATCAGGTCGACGGCCTTGGCGATCTCGCTGCTTTCCTTCTCCACGGCGGTGATGGCGCCGATGGAGTCGTCCATTTCGCTGAACAGCTGGTTGATGCGCGACACGGCGTGATCCACCTGCACACGGCCCTCGCGGCACTTGTCGCCGGCACTGTTGGCTTTCTCGGCCGTGACGTGAGAGTTCTGGCTGACCTCCTGGACGTTGCTCACCAGTTGGCTCATTGAGGTGGCGATGAGTTCGAGCTCGCCTGCCTGGCGCTGGACGCTGAGCTGGCTGGTGGAGGCGCTGTCGCTGACGTTCTGCGCCTTGCCCAGGGTGCTCTCGGAGAACTGCGAGACCTGCGCGATCAGCTGGCTCATGCGGGCCTGCATGTCGTTGAAGTCCTGGGCCAGGTCGCCCAGCTCGTCGCGTGCGGCGGTCTCGACGCGGGTGCGCAGGTCACCTTCGGCCATGCGCCGTGTGGCGCTGCTGAGCGTGGCAATGGCGCCATGCACGGACAGATAGAAGCCGACGAACAGGTAGACCAGCAGGGCCACGGCCAGCGACAGGCACAGGGCCCAGAGCAGCAGTGCACGGAGATTGGCATCGGCGCGTACCTGCAACAGCGTCGCCGTTTCCTCCAGCAGCAGCCCGGCGGCCTGGTCCAGGCTGGCGACATGGGGCGCGTAGGCCGCGTAGCGTTGCAGCCAGTGCTCGACGGCGTTCTGGTCGAAGTAGCCGCTCTGCGTGTAGGTGTCGACGATCTCGCGCTTGTACAGCGCGGCTGCCTCGCGCGCGGCGTCGCTCATCAGTTGCCGGGCCTGGGCGTTGCCCTTGCCCTCGGCGCCATCGGCGTAGCGCTGCAGGGTGCCGAACTGATTGCTGATGGCCGCGCGCGACGACGATTCGAGAAACCCGTACGCGGTCATGTAGCCGGCGAAGGTGCGGGTCTGGTTGAGCACTTCGTACAGCGGCAGCAACTGGTTGAGCAGCAGGTCGACGTTGCGGTAGATGCGTGGATCGCTGTCCTGGCTCAGCTTCGACAGCGCGGCAATCTCACGCATGTTGGCACTCAGCGCGTGTACCGGGCTGACATGCTCGATCATCTGCGAGCTCAGGCCCTGTACCGAGAGCTTCTTGTCCAGGCTGTAGCCGGGGTCGCTCTCGGCGAGCTGCATGGCGCTGAACTGGCCACCGTCCAGCCAGGCGTTGAGCGTGCCGATGGCGCTGATCAGGTCCTGGCTGCGGCGCTCGATTTCCTGCCTGGCGTCGTCCTTGTTACGGGCATAGCCGATCACGTGCAGGCCGGCCTGGCCCAGGGCCTGGCGATAGACCGGCAGGTAGCGCTCCAGGGTGAGCAGGCCCTGCAGCTCGTGGCGCGACTGTTCGAGGTTCGCGTTGACGTCCAGCAGCTTGCTCAGCGAAAGCCAGCAGTAGGGCAGCATGAACAGGGTAAAGATCAGCAGGAATTTGTGGGCGTAGCGGGCGCGGTTCATCAACGCCAGAACCGGTTTGAAGAAGAACATCATGACCCCTTGCGGTGGAAGACGTGGCGACATCGGCACGGAACTGCCCGAGATAGAGCAGTTCGTGCGCTGCCATCTGGCGAATTGCCAGCAAGAATCCTGCCGTCATCAAACCGGCGACGGCTGCTTGGCGTTCGGCTGCCGTCGCCGCTGTTGCGCCTGCGTGCGTCAGTCCTGTGTCTGAGGCGCTTCCAGTGGCAGCAGCAGGTTCATCAGGATCGCCGTCAGGCCACCGCTGGTGATCGCCGAGCCGAACACGTTCTGCACCAGCCTGGGCATCTGGCTCAGCAGGTCCGGCTGGCTCGACACGCCGAGGCCGATGCCGAAGCTGGTGGCCATGATCAGCAGGCTGCGGCGGTCCAGCGGGGCTTGCGCGAGGATGCGGACACCGGCTGCGGCGACGGTGCCGAACATCACCAGCGTGGCGCCACCCAGCACCGGCTTGGGAATCTGCTGGAGGATCGCGCCAAGCACGGGGAACAGACCCAGCACGATGAGCAGCGCGCCGATGTAGTAGCCGACGTGCCGGCTGGCGACGCCGGTGAGCTGGATGACCCCGTTGTTCTGGCTGAAGGTGGTGTTGGGAAAGGTGTTGAACACGGCGGCGATCAGCGAGCTGACGCCATCGCCGAACACGCCGCCCTTGATGCGTTGCAGGTACTGCGGGCCCTTGATCGGCTGGCGCGAGATCATGCAGTTGGCGGTCAGGTCGCCGGTGGTCTCGATGGCCGTGATCAGGTAGATCAGCGCGACCGGAATGAAGGCCATCCAGTCGAAGTCGAAGCCGTAGCGGAAGGGCAGCGGCAGGCTGACCAGGGGCAGTGCCGGCAGCGCCTTGGGCACCAGCACGCCGGTGAACCAGGCAGCCAGCGAACCGATCAGCAGGCCGATGATGATCGCCGACAGGCGCAGCCAGGGATTGCTCAGGCGGTTGAGGACAATGATGGTCAGCAGCACCAGGGCGCCGAGGGCCAGGTTGATCGGTGCGCCAAAGTTCTCCGCCTTCACGCCGCCGCCGACGTCGGTGATGCCGACCTTGATCAGGCTGATGCCGATGATGGTGATGACGATGCCGGTGACCAGTGGCGTGACGATGCGCTGCAGGCGGCCGATGAAGCGGCTCAGCACCATCTCGATGAAGGCGCCGAAGAAACACACGCCGAAGATCATCGCGAGAATCTCGTCCGGGCTGCCGCCACGCGCCTTGACCATCAGGCCGGCGGCCAGCACGGCGCTGAGAAAGGCGAAGCTGGTGCCCTGCACGCAGATCATCCCGGCGCCGATGCCGAAGGGGCGGCGGGCCTGGATCAGGGTGCCGACACCGGACACCATCAGGCCCATGCTGATCAGGTAGGGCAGTTGTTCGTGCAGGCCGAGCACGCCGCCGATGATCAGCGTCGGCGTGACGATGCCGACGAAGCAGGCCAGGACATGCTGCAGCGCGGCGAAGAAGGCCGGCAGGGGCGCGGGGCGGTCGTCCAGGGCGTAGATCAGGTCGGACGAAGAGGGCGATTCAGTGGTCATGAGCGTTCTCGTGGCAAGTCGGAATCAGGCGGCAGGAACCGACCCACGATGCGGGTCGGTGAGGCGCATCAGAAGTGAACTTTCAGCAGCAGGCTGGCGGTGTTCTGCGTGGTGGTGAAGGCGGCGCTGTCCTGGATGCCGAACTTGTCCTTCCAGTAGCTGTACTCCACGCCGACGTAGACCTGCTTGTCGCCCCAGTCCATGGCCTTGCCCAGGTCGTACTTGATCTGCGGGTTGATGTGGTAGTTGCTGTGGTAGCTGGCGTCGTTGTCCACCACCCAGTCGATGTAGCCGTCGATGAGCAGGTCCGACTTGCCCAGCGGCAGGGTGTAGGACCAGGCCGGTGTCACCTGCCAGACGCCACTGCCATCCGGCTTGCCATCGCCGTTGCGGTCGACGCGGTCGCCATCGGGCTGGCGGTAGTAGAAGTTGAGCTTGAAGAAGTTGAAGCCCGGAACGTCCAGGTCGAAGCCGGGGCCGAGCAGGTAGGCTTCGGTCTCGTCCTCGCCGAATTCGTAGGTGGCCGCCAGCAGCACGTCCTTGACCGGGCCGAACGACAGATCCTTGCCCAGCAGCTTGCCGAACGACAGGCGTGGGCTGAACTCGCCATAGAAGCTGCGTGTATCCCCCGCACCATTCTCCGCGCCGTTGAAGAACTTCTGGTCGACGAACAGGAACAGGTCGCCCCAGTTCCAGCCGCTGGCATGTTCGAAGGTGAGCGTCTGCTGAATGGCCGGCTCTACCTTGAAGTTCTTGCCGTACAGGTAGGTGAGGCTGTTGTTCTGCCACAGCAGCGGGCTATCGGCGTGTGCCTGGGTGGTCAGCAGCAGGCCGCAGGCGGCGAGCATCATGGTGCGACTGGCGTTCATCTTGGCTCCTGAGGATCATCGTTATTCTTTTTTCCTGTCCATCTGGTCAGGTGAGCGCCCTGTTGCAAAAAGCTATCCAACTGATCAGCTTGCTGGTGAATTGTGTGCAGTGTTGCGGAAAGCCTTGTCCCATCAACTGCATACGAATATTCCTGACTTGGTATTCAGTTTTCGATTCTGCGGCCGAGCGCGTACGCGCCCCGCGATGGGGCGTGCTGCACTCAAGTGGAGCTTAGGGCAGGCGTGGCTCAGCTGCTGGCCAGGGCTTCGAGAAAGCTCTCCAGCACCAGGTGCGCGCGGCGGCCTTTGCGCGTGACTGCCGCCAGGTTGATGTCGTAGAAGCGACTGTCGGGCTTGAGCGCGCGCAGCCGGCCCTGCTGCACCCAGGCCTGGGCATAGTGGTCGGGCAGGTAGCCGATGTAGCGCCCGGTGAGGATGAGAAAGGCCATGCCCTCGCGGTCCGAGGCGCTGGCCGTGCAGTTGAGGGCCTGGTAGTGGCTCTGCACCTCGGGGGGCACGCGGAAGGTCGGGGCGATGGCTTCCTGGGTGTTGAGCCGCTGGTCTTCGAGCTGCTGGTCGTCGACGTAGAACAACGGGTGGCCGACCGCGCAGTAGAGCAGCGAGCGCTCGTCGTACAGCGGCTGGTACTCCAGGCCGGAGAGGGCACTGACCTGTGGCACCACGCCGATGTGCAGGCGCCCGTCGAGCACGCCCTGTTCCACCTCCGAGGGCGGCGTCATGCGGATGTGGATGCGCACGTCCGGCCCTTGCACCTTGAGGCGCGCCAGGGCGTGGGTGATGCGCATGTGCGAGATGGTCACCAGGTTGTCGGTCAGGCCGATGTTAAGTTCACCCCGCAGATGCCGGTGCAGGCCGTTGACCTCGGTGCGAAAGCTCTCCAGCGCGGCGAGCAGCTGCAAGGTGCTCTGGTACACCTCGCGGCCTTCCTCGGTCAGGGCGAAGCCGGCGCGGCCGCGCTGGCACAGGCGCAGGCCCAGGCGCTGCTCGAGGTCGCTCATCTGCTGGCTGATGGCCGAGCGGCCGATGCCCAGGGCACTTTCCGCAGCGGAAAAGCCGCCGCATTCCACCACGCTGCGAAACAGTTTGAGCAGGCGAATTTCAAAGTCGCTGACCTGGGCCAGCGGATCGGGACGACGACTGCTCATATGTTTAGTAGGCCTTGAACTGAAGTTGCAAAGAGTGTTGTTTTACTGACTCTATGCTCATGGCACATTCACTGGCAACTACCCTGCAGGAGCCGGCTCGTCGGCGCTGATCGCCCGCAAGCGGACTCCTGCGTTCAATTGCCTGCCGAGTGAGGCTACGCCGATGAACATGCCGCAGACCGAAACCCCGTCCCTGGCCAGCCAGCTCAAGCTGGATGCTCACTGGATGCCGTTTTCCGCCAACCGCAACTTCCAGCGTGACCCGCGCCTGATCGTCGGTGCCGAGGGCAGTTGGCTGGTCGACGACCAGGGACGCAAGGTGTACGACAGCCTGTCCGGCCTGTGGACCTGCGGCGCCGGTCACTCGCGCAAGGAAATCCAGGAAGCCGTGGCCAAGCAGCTCGGCACCCTCGACTACTCCCCGGGCTTCCAGTACGGCCATCCGCTGTCGTTCAAGCTGGCCGAGCAGGTCGCCGACCTGATGCCGGGCGACCTCAATCACGTGTTCTTCACTGGCTCGGGCTCCGAGTGCGCCGACACCGCGGTGAAGATGGCCAAGGCCTACTGGCGTCTGAAAGGCCAGGCGAGCAAGACCCGCTTCATCGGTCGTGCCCGTGGCTACCACGGCGTCAACATCGCCGGTACCGCACTGGGCGGCATCGGTGGCAACCGCAAGATGTACGGCCAGCTGATGGACGCCGACCACCTGCCGCACACCCTGCAGCCGGGCATGGCCTTCACCCGTGGCATGGCCGAAACCGGCGGTGTCGAGCTGGCCAACGAACTGCTCAAGCTGATCGAACTGCACGACGCGTCCAACATCGCGGCGGTGATCGTCGAGCCGATGTCCGGCTCGGCCGGTGCCATCGTGCCGCCGGTCGGCTACCTGCAGCGTCTGCGCGAGATCTGCACGCAGCACAACATCCTGCTGATCTTCGACGAAGTGATCACCGGTTTCGGCCGCATGGGCAAGTGGAGCGGTGCGGAGTTCTTCGGCGTCACCCCGGACCTGATGAACGTCGCCAAGCAGATCACCAACGGCGCCATCCCGCTGGGCGCGGTGATCGCCTCCAGCGAGATCTACAACACCTTCATGCAGCAGCCGTCGCCGGAGCACATGATCGAGTTCACCCACGGCTACACCTACTCGGCGCATCCGGTCGCCTGTGCGGCCGGTCTGGCCACTCTGGACCTGCTCAAGCGCGAGAACCTGATCCAGCAGTCCGCCGAGCTGGCGCCGAAGTTCGAAGCGGCCCTGCATGGCCTGAAAGGCACCAAGCACATCGTCGACATCCGCAACTGCGGCCTGGCCGGCGCCCTGCAGATCGCTCCGCGTGACGGCGATGCGGTGATCCGCCCGTTCGAGGCCGGCATGGCCCTGTGGAAAGCCGGTTTCTACGTACGCTTCGGTGGCGATACCCTGCAGTTCGGCCCGACCTTCAACGCCAAGATGGAAGACCTCGACCGCGTGTTCAACGCCGTCGGCGACGTGCTGAACCAGCTGGACTAAACGAATACCGACAACCGTAGGGTGGATGACGCCTTTTTCATCCACCAGGTTCCGAATCTGCCACGGTGGATGAGAAAAGCATCATCCACCCTACACAAGATTTCTACTGAGGAGTCCCCATGAGCCATATCCCTCACCTGATCAACGGCGAGCGCGTTGCCGGCAACGGTCGCAGTGCCCCGGTGTTCAACCCCTCCACTGGCGATTCCACCAGCCAGGTCGGCCTGGCCGATCGCGCCACCATGCAACTGGCCATCGATGCGGCCAAGGCCGCCTATCCGGCCTGGCGCAACACGCCACCGGCCAAGCGCGCGCAGATCATGTTCCGCTTCAAGCAACTGCTGGAGCAGAACGAGCAGCAGATCGCCGCGCTGATCAGCGCCGAGCACGGCAAGACCATCGAAGACGCCGTGGGTGAGCTCAAGCGCGGCATCGAGAACGTCGAGTTCGCCTGCGCCGCCCCGGAAATCCTCAAGGGCGAATACAGCCGCAACGTCGGCCCGAACATCGACGCCTGGACCGACCTGCAGCCCGTCGGCGTGGTCGCGGGCATCACCCCGTTCAATTTCCCGGCCATGGTGCCGCTGTGGATGTACCCGCTGGCCATCGTCTGCGGCAACTGCTTCATCCTCAAGCCGTCCGAGCGCGACCCGAGCTCCACCCTGTTCATCGCCGAGCTGCTGAACCAGGCCGGCCTGCCCAAGGGCGTGCTCAACGTGGTCAACGGTGACAAGGATGCCGTCGACGCGCTGATCGAGGCTCCCGAGGTCAAGGCCCTGAGCTTCGTCGGCTCGACCCCGATCGCCGAGTACATCTACAGCGAAGGCACCAAGCGCGGCAAGCGCGTGCAGGCCCTCGGCGGCGCCAAGAACCACGCCGTGCTGATGCCCGATGCCGACCTCGACAACGCCGTCAGCGCACTGATGGGCGCGGCCTACGGCTCCTGTGGCGAGCGCTGCATGGCCATCTCGGTGGCGGTGTGCGTGGGCGACCAGATCGCCGACGCGCTGGTCGACAAGATCGTCCCGCAGATCCAGGCGCTGAAGATCGGTGCCGGCACCTCCTGCGGCCTGGACATGGGCCCGCTGGTCACTGCTGCGGCACGCGACAAGGTCAAGGGCTATATCGATGCGGGCGTCGAGCAGGGCGCCAAGCTGGTGGTCGATGGCCGTGATCTGGTGGTCGCGGGCAACGAGAATGGCTACTTCGTCGGTGGCACCCTGTTCGACAAGGTGACCCCGGAGATGACCATCTACACCGACGAAATCTTCGGCCCGGTGCTGTGCATCGTCCGCGTCGGCAGCCTGGAAGAAGCCATGCAACTGATCAACGATCACGAGTACGGCAACGGCACCTGCATCTTCACCCGTGACGGTGAAGCCGCGCGTCTGTTCTGCGACGAAATCGAAGTGGGCATGGTCGGCGTCAACGTACCGCTGCCGGTGCCGGTGAGCTACCACAGCTTCGGCGGCTGGAAGCGTTCGCTGTTCGGCGACCTGCACGCCTATGGTCCGGACGGTGTGCGCTTCTACACCCGCAAGAAGGCCATCACCCAGCGCTGGCCGGCGCGCAAGAGCCACGAGGCGGCGCAGTTCGCCTTCCCCAGCAATGGCTGAGTGAGCATCGGGCGATAAACAGAAAGGCCGGTCTTGTGACCGGCCTTTCTGTTTCCGGTATCGCGTGACTGCCTCGCACGCAGCGAGGCAGCATTCACTGCGCCTGATCGATGGCCTGTTCCAGGCGCTGGTTGTTCAGCGCATTGGCCTGATCGATTTGCTGCTTGAGCTGCTCCATCTGCTGCTGCGCCTGCTTGGCCTGCTCCGCCTGCAGCGTGGCCGTGGTGGCTGTTTCGCCGGCGCCACAACCGCCGAGGCAGAGCAGCAGGGCCAGGGAGCAGAAAAGAGGCAGACGCATGATGAAGTCCTCGGGCGAGCGGGTGGGATGGCGACAGCTTGGCGCATTTTGGCCGTCTTGTATGTGCCGGCCGCCGCAAACCATACCCACTGACCCGTCGCAGGCTCCTGCAGGAGCGGCTTCAGCTACAGCAGAGTGGACACCATCAGTTCCCTCTGCGGGTGAGGAGGCTGCACGCGGAACCCGCGAGGGTGGACGAGCTTGGCGTCGCCCGCTCTGCTCACTGCCCGCATGGGGGCTGGCTGGCGCAAATCGATCAGGGTGATTCGTATATCGCCCGTTCCGCTTCTCTGCTACAAACCGTCCACCGGACGACGAGGACGATGCGCGATGAGCGAACCCTTCATGCTGGACCTGCAACGGTACCTGGAGCGCCTGGGCTATGCCTCGGCACCGGCAGCGACCCTTGACAATCTGCGCGAGCTGCAGAGGCGGCACACCACCGAGTTCGCCTTCGAAACGCTGTCGACCATGCTGCGTGTGCCGGTGGAGGTCGAGCCCGCTGCGATCCAGGACAAGCTGCTGCATCAGGGGCGTGGGGGTTACTGCTTCGAACTCAATCGCCTGTTCCTGCTGCTGTTGCAGGCGCTGGGCTTCGACGCGCGCGGCCTGACCGGGCGCGTGGTGATGGGCGGTCCGGAAGACGCCCTGCCGGCGCGTACCCACATGCTGGTGCTGGTGACGCTGGAGGGCGTGCGCTACATCACCGACGTCGGTTTCGGCGGCATGGTGCCGACCGGTCCCTTGCTGCTCGACAGCGAGGCCGAACAGGCCACGCCGCATGAGGCCTATCGACTGTCGCACGTGGATGGCACCTACACCTTGCGTGCGCGGGTGGCCGACAGTTGGCGGGCGATGTACGTGTTCGATCTGCAGGCGGTGGCGGATATCGACTATGTGGTGGGCAACTGGTACGTGTGCACCCACCCGGACTCACCATTTCTCGGCCAGATGATCGCCGCGCGCACCGGGCCGGGCCTGCGCAAGACACTCAACAACGGCAGTTTCGCGATCCACCGCCTGGGCCAGGCGAGCGAGCGGGTGCAGTTGGACAGTGTCGACGAGGTGCTGTGGGTGCTGCGCGACGAATTCGGGATTCGACCGCCCGAACATCCTGAGCTTCGGCAAATCATCGGAGGTTTGATCGCGGGAGCGTGAAGGCAAGGCCGCTGGTATCGCCACGCTCCTGTAGGAGCGGCTTCAGCCGCGATAACCCTGGGATGTCAGATGATCTCAGCGACAAACTGCGATCGGCTTGCGTATACCAGCGCAAGCTGGAGTGGCGAAGCAAAAAGGATGCGCTATGCACCGCCTCTCTATCACCTCAGCGCCACATATCGTCCTGGCAGGAAGTCCCCATCCCAACCTGGCGCATGCGTCTGATCATTTGCTCTGCTTTCGATTTCTCACGGCAAGAGATTGGCCACCCGTAGTGGTCGCACCCAGCACCTGCAGTTCGAAGCGTCCATTCTGCGCCTTGATCAGATCGCTCAGCTTCTTGAAACCGTACATCCGCGAGTCAAAGTCCGAGCGCAGCTTGCTGATGTTCGAACCGAGCAGACCCAAGTGGCACCAACCATCCTCATCGGAGTTGTCGTCGATCACTTTGGCAATGAAGTCCACTGGCACTTTCAGCGGTTTGACCTTGCTTGGTGCCGGTTGCGCTGAAGGTTTGTTTTCCGGTGTGGTGGCTGACGGTAATGGCGCCGCCGACACATCGTTGGTGGGGGCTTCCGATTCTGCCGAGGGGGCGTCGTTACGCAGCAATTCGGTGTAGATGAACTTGTCGCAGGCCGAGACGAAAGGCTTGGGCGTCTTCTGCTCACCGAAGCCGATCACTTCCAGTCCTTCTTCGCGTATCCGCGCTGCCAGACGGGTGAAGTCGCTGTCACTGGATACCAGGCAGAAGCCTTCGAAGCGCCGAGTGTAGAGAAGGTCCATTGCATCGATGATCAGCGAGCTGTCAGTGGCGTTCTTGCCCTTGGTGTAGGCGAACTGCTGGATCGGCTGGATGGAATGGTCAAGCAGCACTTTCTTCCAGCTGCCCAGGTTGGGTTGTGTCCAGTCGCCATAGATGCGCTTGACGCTGGCGACACCGTACTTGGCGATCTCTTCGAAGAGGCCTTCGACAATGGCGGCGGGGGCGTTGTCGGCGTCGATCAGTACGGCGAAGTGCTTGTGCTGGCGGGAGGTGCTGGGCTTGCTGGCCATGGTGTGTCCTGGCTGGGCGATGGGCCGACCTTACTGCGAATGATTGCATCGCACCATAGTCCATCCGTCCATCCATTGACCTGGCTCACCCGAGGGCACGAGTGAGCCACGGAGCGATCAGGCCAGCGCCGTGCGCTGCCGGCCCTCGACCCGGCGTTTCAGTGCCGCCCCTTCGACTATCTCCAGCCCGCCGCCCTGGGCGCGGGCGGAGCGGTCCCAGTCTTGCAGCAGCTCCATGCAGGCGTGGTCGATGTAGCTGACCCGCGCCAGGCTCAGGTGCAGGCGGGTGCCGGGTTTGACTCGGGCGAGGTGTTCGGCCAGCTGGGGAACGCGGAGGAAGGTGGCGGCGCCGCGCATGCGCAGTTCCGCCTCGCCGGGGGCGGTTTCGACGAGCCGGATGCGCAGCCGGGAGGCACTCCACAGCAGCTTGGCCAGGGTCAGGGCAAAGCCCAGCAGCACGCCGCTCAGCAGGTCGGTGAAGACGATGCACAGCGCCGTGGCGGCGTAGATGATTACCGGGATGCGCCCGTACTGGCCGAGGTTGCGCATGGCTCTGGGGTCGACCAGCTTGCAGCCGGTGTACACCAGCACCGCGCCGAGGCTGGCCACCGGGATGCTCTGCAGCAAGCCGGGGAGGAGGGCGACCAGGGCCAGCAGCCAGGCCCCGTGGAGGATGGTCGAGGCGCGGCTGCGGGCGCCGGCCTGGACGTTGGCCGAGCTGCGTACGATCACCCCGGTCATCGGCAAGGCACCGACAGCGCCGCAGAGCATGTTGCCGATGCCCTGGGCGGACAGTTCGCGGTTGAAGCGGGCGCGCGGGCCATCGTGCATGCGGTCTACCGCTGCGGCGGAGAGCAGGGTCTCGGCGCTGGCGATGAAGGCCATCGCCAGGGCGGCGATCAGCAGCTGCGGATCGGCCAGGCTGGCCAGCCCCTGCGGAGTGATCCAGTCGATGGCATCGCCGAGGTTGGCTGGCAGTTCCACACGTTTGACCGGCAAGGCCAGCCACAGGCTGACCAGTGTGGCGAGGGTCACGCCGACCAGGGCGCCGGGCAGAAAACGCAGGGACGCTGGGCGGTAGCGCTCCCACAGCGCCATGCTGGCGAGGGTGCCGAGGCCGACTGCACCGGCGATCATCGCGTTGCCACCAAGCAGGCTCAGTGCATCGCCCAGGGCGTCGGGGAAGGCCAGCAGGTTGTCCAGGCCGGAGGCCCTGGGCGCGGCGTCGATCATCACGTGCACCTGCGACAGCACGATAAGGATGCCGATACCGGCGAGCATGCCGTAGACCACGGCGGGGGCCGTTACACGAAACCAGCCGCCCAGACGCAACGAGCCGGCGACCAGCTGGATCAGGCCGGCGAGCAGCAGTACCGGGCCGAGCGCGGCCATGCCCTGGGTGCGCACCAGCTCGAACACGAGGACGGCGAGCCCCGCCGCCGGGCCACTGACCTGCAGCGGCGCGCCCGCGAGAAAACCGACCACCAGGCCGCCGATGATGCCGGTGATCAGGCCCTTGGCCGGCGGCATGCCGGAGGCGATGGCGATGCCCATGCACAGCGGCAGGGCGACGAGAAAGACCACCACGGATGCCAGTGCGTCCCGTGGCAGTGCGCGAAGTGCATTCATCGGGCGTCCTCCTTGCCCGTGTCGCGGATAGGGCTGGCCATGCCCGTGTCATCGATGGCGCGGGCCACTGGGCGTGGCGTCCGGTTGGCGGGGGTGGTGCGGAGCATGCGGACCTCTCCTGGTCTGGCGTGACTGGATCGCTCGTTGCGAGCAAGGACGTGACCTTGCGGTCACGCTTCGGCCAGACGATAGGGAGGCTGACTTAAGTGAAGCTGAATGGCGCCGTCCGAAGTGCCATTACTCGACGATCGAGTAGCGATATAGCCAGGTAATGCCGGGATATTCGGCGAATGCGCGAGGGAACAGATATTCGCCGTGAAACACCGGCAGGTCCAGCCGTTGCCACTGCGGAGCGAACCCTGGATGCTGCATGCGGATCGCATCGGCGAGCAGGGTGGTGCAATAGCGATGCGCCAGGTTGCGTGGCTCCAGGAGGAACGGCTGGCCGACCTCGTCACGCACGGCGGCGCTGACCTGCAGGCGTTGCTCGGCATCGAGAAAGTCCGGCCGGGCGATGGCGAAGGCGCGCGCGTGGCGTGGGTCGACGAACTCGGTCAGCGGGCTGAGCAGGACCTGGTCGGGGCGTTCGGGATCGTCATCGGTGGTGGCGTGCGCCACCAGCGCTTGGGGCGAGGTGCTCACGATCATGCCGATGTGCGAGTAGTCGCCACCGCCGACCTGCTGGATCAGGCGGCTTTCGCGCGAAGGACCGAGGCGGAACACCCAGTCGCCGTTCTGCACGGGCGGCAGGCTGCGTACTGGGGCGCTGACGGAGGGTTGTGGCTGGAGGCTGGCCAGCGCCACGGTGGCGCCGGCCAGCAGCAGGCTCAGGCACAGCCCGAGACGCAGGCGGCTCAGATCTTGATCTTCCAGTCGCCGTCGACCTTGTTCAGGCGCAGTCGCTCGGTCTTGGGCTTGGCATCGCTGTTGTTGAAGTGAACGATGGCCTCGATGCGGGCCTGGCTGTCGTTGTCCGACAGGGTTGGCGCCTGCACTTCGATGCGATCCAGGCCACCCTGGCTTTCGGTGTACTTCTCGGTGCGGGCCAGCTGGGCGCTGAGCTTGCCGCGAACCAGCGCGACTTCTTCGTCGCCGGTGCCTTCGGGAACGTCGATGTACTCGAACAGTGCGTCGACGTCGTTGTCGTAGGCCGCCTGCAGGAAGGCTTCGGCGATGCCTTCGGGGGTGTTGTCCGGGCCGCCGCAGCCAGTGAGCAGCAATGTGGTGGCGAGTGCGTAGATCCAGCGCTTGAGCATGGTGACTTCCTTGTGAGTCGCTTCCGTTGGGGCGGCGATGATAGCTCCAGGCTCAGGCTGGATCAGTGATGCAGCGAACATTTGCACAAGCGGCTGCGCGGGTCTCCCGGTGACGGGATGATGGGGCTATTGTTCGCCTTTCATCGCGCCGCTCAGGCCGAACATCAATACCAGCAGGTTGGCATCCGGTTTCACGGCAGGTTGCACGTGCTTGCGCAACGGGGCGGTGGGGCAGGGGGCCTGGGCCGTGCAGTCGTGCGCGTCCAGTACGCGCGGACCGGGTTCCTGCCAGGCAGCGGCAGCGAGCGCCGTTACGCTGAGGGCGAGGCCAAGGAACAAACCTCGAGCTACTTCTAATTTCATTTTGCTAACCCCTTGATAGCGCTGCCAAACGCTGTTCGCTAAACCTAGATCACCCACCGCCTCGTCGCTGATCTGCGCGACGAGCGGTCACTGCGTATGGCTGGCACCCTCCAGGGGCTGAGCTGAGACATGCTTCGCCGCGGATGGTTCAATCCTGTGCTGGGTAACGCTTGGGCGTAACCTTTGGTGCCCGTACTGGGCGCCTGTAACAGCCGGCCCTGGCAGTTGGCGTCTTGGCGATGCCTGTCGCTACCTGGCGCAAAGGTGCGAGGTAGAGCCACGTCCTGGTGGGGGGAGTTGCGGGTGAAGCGGGTTGCAGCCAAAGCGAGGCTGCCGGCACGGGCCGGCAGCCGGATGGTTACGCAAGAGGTGTGCCGAGACCTCGTGCGCCCTCGGCGAAAATTTCACGGTAGCCGCTCAGCACCAGCTGCCAGTCCGCATCGGACCAGGGGCTGTGGCGGCGCAGTTGCGGCAGGTCGTGCTGGGCGGCCTGGACCCGGGTCAGGCGGCGACGGCTCTTTTCCAGGTCCAGCAGGGCGACGTGCGGCGTTTCGCCGTCGATACGGACGAAGATGTGCTTGGCATACAGGCAACCGTGCTGCCAGCGCCCCAGGTGCATGCGCGCCAGGGTTGCACCAACAAGTTGCAGCAGCTGGGCATGCACGGCCTCGCCGCAGGCTTCGCGGCCGCCATTCTCGTACCACACTTCGATGTTCTCGAAGCCTTCCAGCTCTTCGGTCACCAGCAGGCCGCACCAGCCTTGCTGGGCGTCGTAGTTGATGCCGCAGTAGATCATCTTCGGCACCAGCACTCCCAGAGCGGGTAGTGCCTGCAGGGCTCTGCGCTCGCGCAGTACGGTAGGGCGTCCCTGCGGGTACAGCAGGCTGCGGTAGATGTGGCCCACCTGCTTCTTGGCGTAGAGCACGCCGCTCTGATCCAGCAGGCGCTGTACGCCACTCTCTCCACCGCGCCGAACGTTGGGTTCTTCTACCCAGTCACCGTTTTTCTGCCACCAGTGTTGGAAGGCCTGCTGGGAAGGGTCAGTCGTGCTGCATAGAGGCATGTTGTTCTTCTTCTGTTGGAGGTTTGCGCAGCGTCCGCCTCGTGAACGGTTACTACGTCGTTCAGGGTTGTAACGAAACATAAGCAAACAGCGTTCCCAGGTCCACGATAAATGACCCTATGTCGCATTTTCGTCTTAGAACGACGGGGGAGCTTTTTTCGGGCAATAAAAAACCCCGCGACTGGCGCGGGGTTCCTGGTACAGCTGAGGGCCGGCTGGCTTACATCATGCCGCCCATGCCACCCATGCCGCCCATGCCACCCATGTCAGGCATGGCCGGAGCCTTGTCGTCAGCCGATTCGGCGACCATGGCTTCGGTGGTGATCATCAGGCCGCCGATGGACGCAGCAGCTTGCAGCGCCGAACGGGTGACCTTGGCCGGGTCGAGAATACCCATCTCGATCATGTCGCCGTAGGTGTCGGTCGCGGCGTTGAAGCCGAAGTTGCCCGAACCCTGCTTGACCTTGTCGACCACGACGCTCGGCTCGCCACCGGCGTTGGAAACGATCTGACGCAGCGGTGCTTCGACAGCGCGACGCAGTAGAGCGATACCGACGTTCTGGTCTTCGTTGTCGCCTTTCAGACCTTCGATGGCCAGCAGAGCGCGCACCAGGGCAACACCACCGCCAGGCACCACGCCTTCTTCCACTGCAGCGCGGGTGGCGTGCAGGGCGTCTTCAACGCGGGCTTTCTTCTCTTTCATCTCGACTTCGGTGGCAGCGCCAACCTTGATCACGGCAACACCGCCAGCCAGTTTGGCCAGACGCTCTTGCAGCTTCTCTTTGTCGTAGTCGGAAGAGGTTTCTTCGACCTGCTTGCGGATCTGCGCAACGCGGGCTTCGATGTCGACCTGAGCACCAGCACCGTCGATGATGGTGGTGTTGTCCTTGTTCAGGACGACGCGCTTGGCGTTACCCAGGTGCTCCAGAGTGGCGCCTTCCAGGGACAGGCCGACTTCTTCGGAGATCACGGTGCCGCCGGTCAGGATGGCGATGTCCTGCAGCATGGCCTTGCGGCGGTCGCCGAAGCCCGGAGCCTTGACGGCAGCAACCTTGACGATGCCGCGCATGTTGTTGACCACCAGAGTGGCCAGGGCTTCGCCTTCCACGTCTTCGGCAACGATCAGCAGCGGACGGCCAGCCTTGGCAACGGCTTCCAGAACCGGCAGCAGTTCGCGGATGTTGCTGATCTTCTTGTCGACCAGCAGCAGCAGCGGGCTTTCCAGCTCGGCAACCATGGTGTCCGGCTTGTTGATGAAGTAGGGGGACAGGTAGCCACGGTCGAACTGCATGCCTTCCACGACGGACAGTTCGTTTTCCAGGCCCGAGCCTTCTTCAACGGTGATGACGCCTTCTTTGCCGACCTTGTCCATGGCTTCGGCGATGATGTCACCGATGGAGTTGTCGGAGTTGGCGGAAATGGTGCCTACCTGAGCGATGGCCTTGGAGTCGGTGCACGGCTTGGCCAGGTCTTTCAGCTGAGCAACGATGGCCGCGGTGGCCTTGTCGATGCCGCGCTTCAGGTCCATCGGGTTCATGCCGGCAGCGACGGACTTCAGGCCTTCGTTGACGATGGCTTGAGCCAGAACGGTAGCGGTGGTGGTGCCGTCACCGGCAGCGTCGTTGGCCTTGGACGCAACGTCCTTGACCAGCTGGGCGCCCATGTTCTCGAAGGCGTCCTTCAGTTCGATTTCCTTGGCAACCGAAACACCGTCTTTGGTGATGGTCGGGGCGCCGAAGGATTTGGCCAGAACCACGTTACGACCTTTCGGGCCGAGGGTGGCTTTGACGGCGTCGGCCAGTACGTTGACGCCAACGAGCATTTTCTTGCGGGCGGAATCGCCAAACTTGACTTCTTTAGCAGCCATCTTGATCAGTCCTCAAATTCTTGAAGGTTAAACGGAGATTCGTCGGAATCAGGCTTCGACGACAGCGAGGATTTCGCTCTCGCCCATCACCAGCAGGTCTTCGCCGTCGACTTTGACGGTGTTGCTGCCGGAGTAAGGGCCGAATACCACCTTGTCACCGACCTTGACGGCCAGCGGACGGACTTCGCCGTTATCCAGAACCTTGCCGGTACCGACGGCAACGACTTCACCCTGGTTCGGCTTCTCGGCGGCCGAGCCCGGCAGCACGATGCCGCCTGCGGTTTTGGTCTCTTCTTCGCTGCGACGGATCACGACGCGGTCATGCAGAGGACGAAGCTTCATTGTCGATCTCTCCTAACAATTGAATGGCCAACTTGCCGACTCTTGTCTGGTCGGCGGGTTTGTAAAATCCGGCGGGGCCGGGTGCGGCGCGCTGTGCGCACCGCGAAAGTCGGACTGCCTCGTAGGGCAGGCACCTTGCGGTGACTGCTACATGTGGGCGGGCGGAGGCATTTCAAGGGGCGCTGGTGATTTTTTTTGCGTGCGCAGTCGGCGTTCTCGGGGTAAGGCCGAGGATTGGCGGCCGATGCGCTTGTCGCGGCAGCCTGCTGCGCTCGACAGCAGGTCTGCCGGGGGATCGCCGTAGGCGAGTGCCTGTGGCGTGAATCAGTCGCGGCGTTCGTATTCGCCTTCGAGCACATTGGGGTGCGTCTTGCCGGCGCGGGCGGCGGCATCGTCGAAGAACGCGCGTTGGCGCAGGGCCTGCTCCTCGGCGCGGCGACGGATCTTGCCGACCAGCAGGCGGCGGGTGAAGGGAAGCAGGCAGAGCACGCCGAAGATATCGCTGATGAAGCCCGGCAGCAGCAGCAGGCCACCGCCGACCGCGATCAGCAGGCCTTCGAGCATTTCCTGCTCGGGCATCTCGCCGCGCGCCAGTTTCTCACGGGCGCGCCAGGCCGTGGCGACACCGGCCACGCGCAGCAGGACGCTGCCAAGAATGGCGGTCCCGATCACCAGCAGGACCGTCGGCAGCACGCCGATGGCACCGCCGACCTTGATCAGGACGGCCAGCTCGATGATCGGGAACAGCAGGAACAGAAACAGAAACGCACGCATGATCGAAGAATCCTTGGCGGAAGCGAACTTCCAGTAGGGAGTAAGTATGGGGCTTTGGCCTGAATTCAAGCTTAAGCGACGCCAGGCTCGGGCCATTTGTCGGCGCGGGCCAGCGCCACCAGGGCTGCGCGCACCTGTCCGGGGTTGTTGCAGGATGTCGGGAAGGGCAGCCAGTGCAGGCTCTGGCCGATGCGCAGGTGGAAGCCTTCGCTGTCGACACCGGCCATCTGCGCCGGTTCATGCTGCGGCAGCTCGGCCAGTTCGACGTAGCGGGCAATGGCCGTGGCATGGTCCTCGTTCATGTGCTCGACCATGCTCGCTTCGCTGCCGTCCGTCGTGAAGGGGTTGGCCAGCGCGACCTGGTCGAGCCAGTGAATGGCGCCGAAACCGCCGATGAAGCGCCAGCGCACCGGCTCCAGCCGCCAGAAATCGAAGTCGTGCGCCCGATGGTAGTCGCGCGACTGGGGGAAAAAGCGGTAATAACGCTGGGCGGCTGCCTCTATTTCGTCTTCGTCATGCAACTGTCGTGCTTCGGCGAGCAAAGTAAGGCGACCGACCGCCTGCACATCCTCTGCGCCGCGCTCGCCGACCAATAGCGAGCACTTGGCGTCCTGCCCGAGGTTATGGGTGTGCTGGGCGATGCGGCTGATCAGGATCAGTGGCCGGCCCTCGGCGTCCAGGCAGTAGGGCACTACCGATCCGAAAGGGAAGCCCGGCATGGCCTTGGAGTGGGTGCTGAGCACGCCACGGTATTCCTTGAGCAGCAATTCTCGTGCATGCTTGCCGGCTTTCACGCTCACCTTATGACTCCTCGCAAAGAATCCGTCATCAACGGACAGACGCCCTAGCATAGCGCTTCAAGGGCATCAGCGGGGTCGGTAAATGCTGCACCTTGAGGGGATAAAGCGATGCAACTGAAAGACAAAGTCATCATCATCACTGGCGGTTGCCAGGGACTGGGCCGCGCCATGGGTGAGTACCTGGCGGCCAGGGGTGCCAAGCTGGCGCTGGTCGATCTGAACCAGGAAAAGCTCGACGAAGCCGTGGCGGCCTGCAAGGCGGCCGGTGGCGATGCGCGTGCCTACCTGTGCAACGTCGCCGATGAAGAGCAGGTCACCCACATGGTCGCCCAGGTCGCCGACGACTTCGGCGCCATCAATGGCCTGGTCAACAATGCCGGCATCCTGCGCGATGGTCTGACCATCCGTGTGAAGGATGGCGAAATGACCAAGATGAGCCTGGCGCAGTGGCAGGCGGTGATCGACGTCAACCTGACCGGCGTGTTCCTCTGCACCCGCGAAGTGGCGGCGAAGATGATCGAGCTGAAGAACGAGGGTGCGATCGTCAACATCTCCTCGATCTCCCGTGCCGGCAACATGGGCCAGGCCAACTACTCCGCCGCCAAGGCCGGTGTCGCTGCCGATACCGTGGTCTGGGCCAAGGAGCTGGCGCGCTACGGCATTCGTGTCGCCGGCGTGGCGCCGGGCTTCATCGAAACCGAGATGACCGGCAGCATGAAGCCGGAAGCCCTGGAGAAGATGACGGCGGGCATCCCGCTCAAGCGCATGGGCAAACCGGCCGAGATCGCCCACTCGGTGGCCTATATCCTGGAGAACGACTACTACACCGGTCGTATCCTGGAGCTGGATGGCGGCCTGCGTCTGTAATTCGCGCCGCGATAACGAAAACGCCCCGACTGGTTCGGGGCGTTTTTGTTTGCGCCTGGATCCTGTAGCCCGGATGCAATCCGGGGAATGGCCAGGTGCAGAGAATCCCGGATTGCATCCGGGCTACGAGCGACTAGGGTGCGATATGGTCAGTGGGTGCGCGCCACGGCGAAGCGGCTCAGCTCGATCAGGGCGTCGCGGTATTCACCCTGCGGCAGGACTTCCAGGCAGGCGATGGCGCGCTCGGCGTAGTCGCGCGCGAGCCTGGCGGTGTAGTCCAGGGCGCCGGCAGCTTCCACGGCGGCACGGATGCTCTCCAGGTCCTCGATGCCACCCTTCTGGATCGCACGGCGTACCAGGGCAGCCTGCTCTTCGGTGCCTTCGCGCATGGTGTAGATCAGCGGCAGGGTCGGCTTGCCCTCGGCCAGGTCATCACCAACGTTCTTGCCCAGGCTGGCGGCGTCGCCCTTGTAGTCGAGCAGATCATCGACCAGCTGGAAGGCGATGCCCAGGTGATCACCGAAGGTGCGCAGGGCCTCGCGCTGCGTCTCGTCGGCATTGGCCAGGGCGGCTGCGGCATGGGTGGAGGCCTCGAAGAGCATCGCGGTCTTGCCGCGGATGACCTCCATGTAGGTCTCTTCCGTGGTGCTGGCGTCACGGACCTTGGACAGCTGCAGCACTTCACCCTCGGCGATCACGCGGGTGGCGTGGGAGAGGATCTTCATCACCGGCATGGAGCCGAGTTCGACCATCATTTCGAAGGAGCGGGAATAAAGGAAGTCGCCCACCAGAACGCTTGGCGCGTTGCCCCACTGGGCGTTGGCGGTGCTGCGGCCACGACGCATGTCGGACATGTCGACGACGTCGTCATGCAGCAGTGTCGCGGTGTGCAGGAACTCGATGGTCGCAGCCAGCAGGCGCAGGTCGTCAGCCTGGTAACCCAGCGCACGACCGCTGAGCAGGACCAGTAGCGGGCGCAGGCGTTTGCCACCGGCAGAGATGATATAGTCGCCGATCTTTTCCACCAGCGGCACGCGAGAAACCACCTGTTGGCGGATGATGCCGTCGACGGCGGTGAAATCGTCCGCCACCACGCGGTAGAAAGCCTGGGGTTGCATCGACAAAGGGCGCTCCTTCTAAACTGCGCGGCATGCTAGGTGGCAGGGTAGGGGCTGTCAAGGCAAGCACTTGCGGCCCTTGCGCAGCGTTCGGCGCTTGCGTACAATCGCGCACCCTGAACTTCCCCCTGGGCATTTCCCTGCCTTACGCAATTGCAAGGGTGTCACTTCCGGCCCCGAGCAGCCATGCCAGCCAACAACGACTTTTCTAAAGCGCTGGGTGAGCAGGATCAACGGAGATTTACCATGTACGCAGTAATTGTTACTGGTGGCAAGCAATACAAAGTCACCGAAGGCGAATTCCTCAAGATCGAGAAACTCGAGCTCGCCACTGGCGACGCCGTGACTTTCGATCGCGTTCTGCTGATCGGCAATGGCGACGACGTTAAAATCGGCGCCCCGGTCGTAGACGGTGCCAAAGTGGTTGCCGAAGTCGTTTCGCAAGGCCGTCACGACAAAGTGCGCATCATCAAGTTCCGCCGTCGTAAGCACCACATGAAGCGTCAGGGCCACCGTCAGTGGTTCACTGAGATCAAAATCACCGGTATCCAGGCCTGATTCGTCGGCCCCGATCCCTTTATAGGAGTATTGACTCATGGCACACAAAAAAGCTGGCGGTTCTACCCGTAACGGCCGCGATTCCGAAAGTAAACGCCTTGGCGTGAAAATGTACGGTGGCCAGGTCATCAAGGCCGGCAACATCATCGTGCGTCAGCGCGGCACTCAGTTCCACCCCGGTTTCGGCGTGGGCATCGGCAAGGACCACACCCTCTTCGCTAAAGTCGAAGGCGTGGTCAAGTTCGAAGTGAAGGGCGCTTTCGGCCGTCGCTACGTGAGCGTTGTTCAGGCCTAATCGCCTACGCGCTGGAAAAGCCCTGTCCGTAGGACGGGGCTTTTTTGTTTGTGTATCTTTGGTGCGCTTGCCCAATCCGCTAGTCCTGGATGATTCGGCAAGCGTTCCCCCAGCCCGCAGATGAAGCGGGAGGCAGACTGATGAAATTCGTCGACGAAGTATCGATATTTGTAAAAGCCGGTGACGGCGGTAACGGCATGATGAGCTTCCGCCGCGAGAAGTTCATCGAGAAGGGTGGCCCCAACGGGGGTGACGGTGGTGACGGTGGCTCGGTATTCCTCCAGGCCGACGAGAACCTCAACACCCTGATCGATTACCGCTACACGCGCAAATTCCACGCCCAGAACGGCGAGAAGGGTGGCAGCACCGACTGCACCGGCGCCAAGGGCGAGGACCTGATCCTGCCGGTGCCGGTCGGCACCACGGTGATCGACGTGGCGACGCAGGAAGTGATCGGCGACCTGGTCAAGGCCGGCCAGCGTCTGATGGTCGCTCAGGGTGGCTGGCATGGCCTGGGCAACACGCGCTTCAAGTCCAGCACCAACCGTGCGCCGCGCCAGACCACACCGGGCAAGCCGGGGGACTCGCGCGATCTCAAGCTGGAGCTGAAGGTCCTCGCGGACGTCGGCCTGCTGGGCCTGCCCAATGCCGGCAAGAGTACCTTCATCCGCGCCGTTTCCGCCGCGAAGCCGAAGGTCGCCGACTATCCCTTCACCACCCTGGTGCCGAACCTGGGGGTGGTCAGTGTCGACCGCTTCAAGAGCTTCGTCGTCGCCGATATTCCGGGGCTGATCGAAGGCGCGTCGGAAGGCGCCGGCCTGGGGATTCGCTTCCTCAAGCACCTGGCGCGTACCCGCCTGCTGCTGCACCTGGTGGACATGGCGCCGCTGGACGAGAGCGATCCGGCCGAGGCGGCGCAGGTGATCATCGACGAACTGGGCCGCTTCAGCCCAGCGCTGGCCGAGCGTGACCGCTGGCTGGTGCTGAACAAGATGGACCAGATCCCGGAAGAAGAGCGCGAAGCGCGCAAGGCCGACATCGTTGCCCGCCTCAACTGGCAGGGCCCGGTCTACGTGGTTTCCGCCATCAGCCGCGACGGCACCGAGCGCATCAGTCGCGACATCATGCATTACCTGGAAGTGCGCGGTGAGCGCATCGCCGAGGACCCGGTGTTCGCCGAAGAGGTGGCCGAGCTGGATCAGCGCATCGAGGACGAGGCGCGTGCCCGTCTGCAGGCGCTGGATGACCAGCGTGCGCTGCGCAAGGCTGGGGTACGCAGTGTCGATGATATCGACGAAGACGATGACTTCTTCGACGATGAAGACGACGACGGCCCGGAAATCATCTACGTCCGGGATTAAGCAAATTTTCCAACGCCGCTTAATTGCGGCGTTTTTGTAGGTGGGCTGGAACCCATCGTGTCTGACTAAGGCTGGAAGATCATGCGTGACAAGGTGACCGGCGCGAAGCGCTGGGTGGTGAAGATCGGCAGTGCGTTGCTGACCGCCGACGGGCGTGGCCTGGATCGTGCGGCCATGGCGGTATGGGTCAAGCAGATGGTCGCGCTGCGTGAGCAGGGCGTGGAACTGGTGCTGGTGTCTTCCGGCGCCGTGGCTGCCGGCATGAGCCGCCTGGGCTGGACCAGCCGACCGAGTGCGATGCACGAGCTGCAGGCCGCCGCCGCCATCGGCCAGATGGCGCTGGTGCAGGCCTGGGAGTCGAGCTTTGCCGAGCACAACCGACGCACCGCGCAGATCCTGCTGACCCACGACGATCTTTCCGACCGCAAGCGCTACCTCAACGCACGCAGCACCCTGCGTACGCTGGTGGGCCTGGACGTGGTGCCGGTGATCAACGAGAACGACACGGTGGTCACCGACGAGATCCGCTTTGGTGACAACGACACCCTGGCCGCGCTGGTGGCCAACCTGGTGGAGGCCGATCTGCTGGTGATCCTCACCGACCGCGACGGCATGTACAACGCCGATCCCCGTCACAACCCCGATGCCGAGCTGATTTCCGAAGCGCGTGCCGACGACCCGGCACTGGACGCCGTGGCCGGTGGCGTGGGCGGCGCGCTGGGGCGTGGCGGCATGCAGACCAAGCTGCGTGCCTCGCGCCTGGCGGCACGCTCCGGCGCGCATACCGTGATCGTCGGTGGCGCCATCGAGCAGGTGCTGGCCCGCCTGCAGGCTGGCGAGCGCCTGGGCACCCTGCTGGCCCCCGAGCGCGGTCTGCTGGCGGCACGCAAGCAGTGGCTGGCCGGGCATCTGCAGACACGCGGTACCCTGGTGCTCGATGCCGGCGCGGTCAAGGCGCTCAAGCAGGACCACAAGAGCCTGCTGCCCGTGGGTGTGAAGGCGGTGCAGGGGAGTTTCCGCCGCGGTGAGATGGTGGTCTGCGTGGCACCTGATGGTCGCGAGATTGCCCGTGGTCTGGTCAACTACAGCGCGCTGGAAGCGCAGAAGATCATTGGCCAGCCCACCGACGCCATCGAAAAGCTGCTGGGTTACGTCGATGAACCCGAGTTGGTGCACCGGGACAACCTGATCCTGGTCTAGTGAAAAGGGAGCGAGGCATGCGTCTGTTCAAGGGAATTGCGTTGAGTGTCATGTTGCTGCCAGGGTTGGCACTGGCCGAGACCATCGGCGAGGTGTCCACGGTGTTCAAGTGGCTCGGCCCGAACGACAAGATCGTCGTCGAGGCGTTCGATGATCCCAAGGTCGAGGGCGTGACCTGCTACCTGTCGCGGGCCAAGACCGGCGGCGTGAAGGGCGGGCTCGGGCTGGCCGAGGACCGTGCCGAGGCGTCCCTGGCCTGCCGTCAGGTCGGGCCGATCACCTTCAAGGGCAGGCTCGAGGACGGCGAGGAGGTGTTCAAGGAGCGCACCTCGCTGGTGTTCAAGACCATGCAGGTGGTGCGTTTCTTCGACGAGCAGCGCAATACCCTGGTGTACCTGGTCTACAGTGACCGGGTGATCGAGGGCAGCCCGCAGAATGCGGTGACCGCCATCCCGATCCTGCCCTGGGGCAAGCCCTGAGGGATCGCGCCGGCACTGCACCGACGCGTTGCCGCAAGCCATGAAAAAACCGCCCCGAGGGGCGGTTTTTTTGTCGGGCGGATCAGGCGCTGGGCTGGTCCAGCTGCAGGCGCTGGTTCGACTGCGCCTGCACTTCGCGGTAGCGCTCGGCGTCCTTGGCCAGGACGTCGGCCATGGCCGGGAAGATCTCGTCCAGCTTGCTGCGCCATTCGGCGCTGTCGGCCTGCTCGGGGAAGCAGCGACGGATCAGGTCGAGCATGATCGACACGGTCACCGAGGCGCCCGGGGAGGCGCCGAGCAGGGCGGCGATGGTGCCGTCCTCTGCTGCCACCAGCTCGGTGCCGAACTGCAGGATGCCGCCGTTCTTGGCGTCCTTCTTGATGATCTGCACGCGCTGGCCGGCCACTTCCAGGCGCCAGTCCTCGGGCTTGGCTTCCGGGTAGAAACCACGCAGGGTCTCCAGGCGCTGCGCCTCGGACTGCATCACTTCCTTGATCAGGTAGCGGGTCAGGTCCATGTTGTCGCGCGCCACCGCCAGCATCGGGCCGATGTTGTTGGGGCGTACCGACAGCGGCAGGTCGAGGAACGAACCGTGCTTGAGGAACTTGGTGGTGAAGCCGGCGTACGGGCCGAACAGCAGGGATTTCTTGCCGTCCACCACGCGGGTGTCCAGGTGCGGCACGGACATGGGCGGCGAGCCCACGGCGGCCTGGCTGTAGACCTTGGCCTGGTGCTGCTTGACGATCTCCGGGTTGTCGCAGCGCAGCCACTGACCGCTGACCGGGAAGCCGCCGAAGCCTTTGCCTTCGGGAATGCCGGAGAGTTGCAGCAGCGGGAGTGCACCACCACCGGCACCGAGGAAGACGAACTTGCTCTTGAGCTTGCGCGTGGCGCCCGAGCGGGTGTCCTTGATGTCCACCAGCCAGCCTTCGCCGTCACGCTGGAGGTCGGTAACCTTCTGGTTGCAGGTGACCGTGGCGTTCGGTTGCGTGGTCAGGTAGCCGAGCATCTGTTCGGTGACCGCACCGAAGTTGACGTCGGTACCGGCCTGCACGCGGGTCATCGCCAGCGGCTCGTTGCCGTCACGGCCGGGGATCAGCAGCGGCGCCCATTCGGCGATGGTGGCGCGGTCCTCGGTGTACTCCATGTCGGTGAAGGCATGATGCTGGCGCAGCGCCTCGAAGCGCTTCTTGAGGAAGGCCTTGCCGGTATCACCGCGCACGAAGCTCATGTGCGGGACGGGATTGATGAACGTCTTCGGCGACTGGATCGCGCCCTTGCCGATCAGGTAGGCCCAGAACTGCTTGGACTCCTCGAACTGGGCATTGATGCTCACCGACTTCTTGATGTCGATGCTGCCGTCCGCGCCTTCCGGGGTGTAGTTCAGTTCGCACAGTGCGGCATGGCCGGTACCGGCGTTGTTCCAGGGGTTGGAGCTTTCCACTGCGCCAGACTCGCGCAGCTCTACCACTTCCAGCGTGATGCCGGGGTTGAGTTCCTTGAGCAGCACGCCCAGGGTCGCGCTCATGATGCCGGCACCCACCAGCACCACATCCACGCTTTGGTAATCGTTATGCGCCATTAACCTCTCTCCAGGAAAATCTGCACCAGATGGACGGCCATGCGGCCTTTCAGGGCGATACCGACAGACTCAGACGTAAGGCCATGCCGTTCGGCGGGGAGGGTCAAGGCTGGGAATTGCGGACGCAAAACTGTTCATCTGTTCGCCACACTCTTGTGAAGTTTGTAAAAACCGTTCTTTTCACGCTCTTTTGGAGCTGTGAACCTCAAAAGCTCGACTGCCTCGGCGCGCTTTTGCCCGTGCACGTCATGCAATGCATGGCTGCCATCGGCTCTGCATATGGGCGAAAAGCGGCTGGCCGGATACGGCAGCTCGAAGTGGGCGACTCTCTGGGGCGGGGCGATGACGTTGCATCGGCGAGGTCGTGCGGCCCGATCAGGAGACGTCCTTATAATCGGGGCGCGATTATAACGGTGAATGAGGGGAAATTGATCGGTCTTGCGTGACTTTTATTCTTCCGCCGGTCAGGCCGCCAACGGGCGGGCCGCTCGCGTATGGCTGACGACCGGCATGACCCTGGCGCCGGCAGGCAGGGGGGCGCCCAGCCACGAGGCGTTGGGTTCACTGACTTCCACCCAGCCGGGTTGGCTCGGGTGCTCCTGCACCTGCCGTAGCGCACGGCAGCAGCCCTGGGCATCGAGCAGGGCGAAGTGGCGCATCGGGCGGGAACGGCCGAACAGGCGGTGCAAAAGCATGGCGAAGGCTCCAGCGTGGTGACTGCAGCCTTTATGCCCTGACGCGGTGACAGCCTGATGACAGGAACCCCGGCGCCGCCGCTCGGGTCTCAGTACTGTTGGCCGCTGGCCGCGCTGAGTATACTGCTGGCCACTTTTACCTCACTCGGAGAGATGAGCATGCTGCACCGTGCGTTGATCGCCCTGCTTGCTGCCACCAGCCTGACGCTGGCGGGTTGCGCCCTCAGCCCTCAGCAACTCACCCCGCAACCCAAGCTCACCAGCTCGCTGACCCCGGTGGGCCAGGGTCAGCCGGTGGTCGTGCGTGTGGTCGATGGCCGGTCCTCGCCGGTACTGGGCACGCGCGGTGGCCTGTACCCGGAGACCAGCGCCATCAGCGTCAGCGGCGAGAACCTGTTGCCCAAGCTGCAGGCCGAGGCCGAGGCGGCGGTGCGCCTGCTCGGTTTCACCCCATCCGCCAACGCCTACAACGCGCCGCAGCTGACCATCACCCTGGCGGACCTGAAGTACCAGTCGCCGAAGGAAGGCATGTACGTGACCGAGGCAGACATCTCCGCCTCCATCCGTGCCGATGTGCAAGGCGGCAGCCGTCGCTACACCGGCCGTTATGGCGCTTCGCTCAACCAGCGCTTCGGCACCGCGCCGAACCAGCAGACCAACACCAAGCTGGTCGGCGATGTGCTCAGCGATGCGCTGACGCGGGCCTTCAAGGACCCGACCATCGGCCAGGTGCTGCTGCAGTAAGTACGGCCCCTGCAACGAAAACGCCCCGCATTGCGGGGCGTTTTCATTTGTCCTGGGCGTTCATGCCGCCTGGTCGTAAAGCTCCGGCAGGCTCATGCCGGTACGATTGTCGATGTCCGGCAGGTCGTAATGCTCGTGACCGCCAAGGGCGCAGTAAACCAGCCAGTGCTGGTCCTGTACGTTGAAGGAAAGTTCGTCGACCACGGCATCCACTTCATCCAGCGAGTCGATCAGATAATCGCGATCCAGCGGTTGGGGATTGAGCATGACAGGTCCTCCTAGGACGTGGGGTAGTCTCCAAGAACAGCTGTGACTGTTTGGTCATCTTGAGAGATACAAACCTTAGGCCAGGCGGATGACAGTTTTCAGACGATTTCGGGATAGCACGCTGCGTTCGTCGGAAACGAACCTTATAAAGGCGCGAGTTCAGTACACTGCGCGACGATTTTGATTGGCTGGAATGCGCCCGTGCTCAGCCGCGAATCCCCATTCTGGTGCGGTGGCGGGGTTGCTGCACCATGCTGAACTCGAGGTGTTGCATGTCGCTGCAGGTGTTGTGGTCGCTGTTTCTCGCTCATCCGGCCGGGGCGGTGAATTCGCTGGCGTTGTTCTTCGCCGTGGCGGGCGCCTGGTTGTGCCTGGTGACGCGCGTACGTGAGCAGCGGGGTCTGGCGCGTGTGCTCGCCGACGGCGAACTGGATGTCCAGGATCAGGATGAGCGCACGCTGCGCATCAACCGCTTCTTCTATCGCTTCGGGGCAGCCTGCCTGGGCTCGGCCCTGCTGCTGTCCTGGTTCAGCACGCGCCTCTGAGGGGCATGCGATAGACGCGAACGGCAGCCATCGGGCTGCCGTTTGCATTTCTGCAGGCCTAGAGCGGCAGGCCGGCCTTGATCCGGTACTGGTTTCGCACCGGGTTGGCGTATTGCAGGATGAGGTAGGGTTTTTCCTCCTCGCTGCAGCCGGCAAGGCGCCTGTTCCACTCGGCTTCGGCCTTGGCCAGGTCGGCGCTGGCAAACAGCTCGCTGGCTGAGGGCACGTTCAGCTCGGCTTCGCGGCCTTCCCACATGGCGTATGCCAGGTAGTGCACCGGGAACAGGCGGTACTGGCCGAGGATGTGACGGTCCAGCGCCTGGGCCAGTTGCTTGGTGTCCTCCAGGCCGCCGACCGGCGGGCCGAAGTGCAGGTGCACCCGCCCCTTGTACCCGGTGATGCCCAGCGCGATGCTGCTGTCATCTTCGCCGGGGGCCTTGGTGTAGCTGCCGGTGGCTGCACGAATACTCAGCTCGCGGGCCTTGGCCTGATCGCAGGGGTCGTACTCGTAGCTGATCGAGACCGGGATCAGGTTGAGCGAGTCGATTACCTCGGCGAACGGCTCGTCCTTGCGGCTCATGTGGAACATCTTGAGGATCGCCGAATCGGTGCGGTCGTCACCGTCCTTGGCGCGCCCCTCGGCCTGGGCGATCCAGATCGACTCGCCATCCTCGCGGATCGAGTGGTTGATGTAGGCCGAGAGCAGTTGATACGCCGCCAGCTTCTCGCGGCGTCCGCTGATCGAGCGATGCACGATGAAACTCTTGTTCAGGCGCATCAGGTCGCTGACGAAGGGCCGCTGCAGCAGGTTGTCGCCGATGGCGATACGCGGCGTCTGCAGGCCGGCATGGTAGACGGCGTAGTTGACGAACGCCGGGTCCATGACGATGTCGCGATGGTTGGCCAGGTACAGGTAGGGCTTGCCGGACTGCAGGTGCTCCAGGCCGGAGTAGCTGATACCGTCGCTGGCATGTTCAATGGTGCGATCGATGTAGGGTTCGATCTTCTCCTGAAGCCTGGCCACCGAGTCGACGCTGGCGAATTCGCTGCGCAGGCGCGCGGCGATCAGCGGCTTGAGCAGCCAGCCGAGTGGACCGGCCAATCGCGGAAAGCGAAAGCGGGTGAGGGTGCCGAGAAACGCCGGGTCGGCGAGCAGGCGCGCCAGTACGGGGCGCACTTCTGTGTCGGCATAAGGTCGGATGGCATCGAATGCGCCCATCATGCTCTCTTGATCTAGAACGACTAAGGTTAAAAGCGACAGCCTGTCTGGCAGGCTCAGCAATAGACCGGTGATTATACCGCCAAGTCACAAGGAGGCCGCGATGCTGGAAACCGAGGCCTATATCTGCCCCTATTGCGGGGAGCCGGTGGAAGCCGTGCTCGACCTGTCGGCGGGGGACCAGTCCTATATCGAGGATTGTCCGGTGTGTTGCCGGCCCATCGAGTTCGAGCTGCGCACCGATGGCGAAGACTGGCAGCTGGATGTGCGGGGAGAAAACGACTGATGCAGCGAATCTACGAACCGGAGAACATGCTGGAAGGCCAGTTGCTGGTGGACATGCTGGCCAGCGAAGGCATCGGCGCGCATCTGCAGGGGCAGCACCTGGTGGGGGCGGTGGGTGAGCTGCCGGCGTGCGGTCTGCTCGGGCTGATGGTCGGCAACGAGGATGCCGAGCAGGCGCGGGCGCTGATCGCCGAGTACAATGCGGCACAACCCGTGCCCGGTGACGAACCGGAGTCCTTCCAGGGCGAATTGCTGTGTTGAGTCGCCCGTTGCCTGTCGAGCCGTTTCATGTGTGGACGTTATGCCCTGTTTCGCTGGTCGCCCGCTTTTGCGGCGCTGCCAGGTTTTCCCGCTGATCAGCAGCCGCACTGGAACTTCGCGCCAAACGCTCAGGTGCTGCTGATGCATGCCGGCGAGGGCGGCCGGGTGCTGGCGCCGGCGCGTTGGGGGCTGACGCCGGCCTGGCTCAAGGACCTGTCGAAGACGCCGGCGCATGCGCGGGCCGAAACCCTGACCGAGCAACCGATGTTCCGCGAGCCCTTTCGTCAGCGTCGCGGCCTGCTGCCGGCCAATGGCTTCTTCGAGTGGCGTGGTGCGGCGCGCAAGCGCCCGTACTGGATGACCAATGGCGAGCCGCTGATGTATTTCGCGGCGCTGTGGGAAATCTACCCGGTGGGCGGGCACGAGTACCTGAGCGTGGCGCTGGTGACCCAGGCCGCTGCCTCGTTGCGGCGCCCGCTGATTCTCGATGAACACGAGCAGGCCCTGTGGTTGAGCGACGAGGCCTCGGCCGAGCAGTTGGCCGCGCTGCTGGCCAAATCCCCGGTGGCGTTGCGAGAGCGTCCGCTGGCGACGCTGGTCAACGACCCGCAGCTGGATGCACCGGAGTGCCTGACGCCAGCCTGAGGCGCCGCCTCGGCAGGGGCATGCGCCCCTGCCGATAACCGCGACTAGACCCTGAACTGATTGATCAGGCGGCGCTGTTGCTCGGCCAGCTTGGTCAACTGGGCGCTGGCCTGGCTGGCTTCGTCGGCCCCGCCGGCGACT
The DNA here is from genome assembly GCF_013357275.1 of Pseudomonas sp. BMW13. Classification (NCBI taxonomy): domain Bacteria; kingdom Pseudomonadati; phylum Pseudomonadota; class Gammaproteobacteria; order Pseudomonadales; family Pseudomonadaceae; genus Pseudomonas; species Pseudomonas sp. BMW13. Next base: position 297,936 of record NZ_SUKD01000002.1, read on the forward strand.
TCGTTGGCGACCTGACCGATATTGGTGACGTTGCGGTTGATGTCCTCGGCGACGGCGCTCTGTTCTTCGGCGGCGCTGGCGATCTGCGTGTTCATGTCGTTGATCACCGAGACCGCCTGGGTGATGTCTTCCAGCGAGCTGGCCGCCTGGTTGGCGTGTTCCACGCTGTCGTCGGTCTTGCTCTGGCTCTGCTCCATCACCTTGACCACTTCGCGGGTGCCCTGCTGCAACTGCTGGATCATGGTCTGGATTTCTTCGGTGGCCTGCTGGGTCTTCTGCGCCAGGTTGCGCACCTCATCGGCGACCACGGCGAAGCCACGACCCTGCTCGCCTGCGCGGGCGGCCTCGATGGCGGCGTTGAGCGCGAGCAGGTTGGTCTGTTCGGCAATGCCACGGATGGCGACCAGGATGGCGTTGATGTTCTCGCTGTCCTTGGCCAGGTTCTGCACCACGCCCACGGCGCGACCGATTTCGCTGGCCAGCGCGGCGATGGCGGCCGAGGTTTCCTGCACGACCTGCTTGCCCTGGTTGGCCGCGCGGTCGGCATGGTTGGCCGCTTCGGCGGCGTGGGTGGCATTGCGTGCGACGTCCTGGGCGGTGGCGGTCATCTCATGCACGGCGGTGGCCACGAGCTCGATCTCGGCGAGCTGCTTCTGCACGCCCTGGTTGGTGCGGATGGCGATATCGGCGGTGTGCTCGGAGGAGTCGCTGACCTGCTGCACCGAGGTCACCACGGAGGCGATCATCGCCTGCAGCTTGGTCAGGAAGGCGTTGAAGCCCTGGGCGATCTGGCCGAGTTCGTCGGTACGCTCCACCTGCAGGCGTACCGTCAGGTCGCCGTCGCCCTTGGCCATGTCGTCCAGCATGCCGACCATCTGCCGCAGCGGGCGGGCAATGCCGTAGCCCACGAACCAGATGACCAGCAAACCGAGGCCGGCGATCAGCAGGCCCACCAGAGTCATGCCCAGGGTGTCGCTGTCGCGCTGGCTCGCCAGGTCGTCCTGCAGTTGATAGAGGTCGGCCATGACCGCTTTCAGCGGCAGCACCACCATCATCACCCAGCGCGCATCGCTCTGGCCGATGTTGAAACTGAGGAACAGTTCGATATGGCTGTGGTCCGGGTCGTCCTTGGCGTCGATGGCGTAGAGCGGCTGACCGGGTTGCAGTTTGCCCAGGTTGCTGACCTCGTTGGCATCGAGCAGCGCGGTGGCCGGTTCGCCGAGTTTGTCCGGCGCCTTGGTCGAGGCGACCAGACGGCCGTTGCTGGCGATCAGTGCCATGTCCCCGGCGCCGTCATACAGCTGCGAGTCGGCCTTGACCAGCAGTTCCTGAATGAAGTTGACGGCCAGGTCGGCACCGGCGATGCCGCGAAACTCGCCATTGACCAGGATCGGCGCGGTGAACGAGGCAAGCATGGTCATCTTGCCGCCGACGTCGTAGGGGGCCGGATCGATCACGCAGGGACGCTTGCGCTCCTTGGGGCAGAGGTAGTACTCGCCGGCTCGCACGCCGGTGGGCAGGAGTTCTTCGCTCTCGGTCGAGCCGATGGCATCGACGCCGAGGCTGCCGTCGGCGTTGCGGTACCACCAGGGCAGGAAGCGTCCGCTGCCGTCGTAGCCGTTCTCCTTGCTGCCGGCGTAGAGGTCGTCGCTGGCATCGAAGGCGTTCGGTTCCCAGCCGATGTAGCTGCCCAGCAGCTTCGGATTGGCGGCCGTGGTCTCATGCACCAGGCTGGCCAGCTCCTCGCGGCTGATGCTGAGCAGGGGGCTGCCATTGCTGTCGGTCATGCCAAGCATGGCGTTGACCCGCGCCAGGTCGGCGGTGATCTGCAAGGGCACTTCCAGTTCGCGCTGAATCTCACTGACCTGCGCTTGCGCCAGGGCGCCAAGGCGCTGTTCGATGACGCGTTCGAGCAGGGTCTGGGTGCGCTGCTGGACCAGCGTCTGGGTCCGGTCTCCGGCGAACAGGGCATAGAGCACCAGGGCCACGACGACCGCCAGCACGCTGGTGCCGGCCAGAAAGGCGACGGAAAACTGGATCGACTTGAACTTCATGAGAGCTCCCGAGCGCAATGTGCGGCTGTCACGTTGTATCGGCCGTGACAGGGCAAAACCTTAGTGACCTGGCATGATCCTTTGCGTCAGTGCTGCATTCAGCAAAGATTGCCCTTGGCCATCACGCAAGTGCGGCGGTTGCCCGAGTATCCGGGGCGGCCTAGCATAGGCGGCCCATGCAAGGAGATGGCTCGATGAGCAAGGTTCTTCACCTGAGTGGCCTGGCAGCCGCGTTGCTGATTTCCGCTTGCCAGGCGGTCAATACCACCAGCGCGGGTGCCGTCGGCGTCGAGCGCAAGCAATACATGTTCAGCATGCTGTCAGCTGATGAAGTCAATCAGATGTATGCGCAGTCCTATCAGCAGACGCTGAGCGAAGCTTCGAGCAAGGGCGCGCTGGACAAGAGCAGCGCCAATGCCCGGCGCCTGCAGACCATCGCCAACCGCCTGATTCCGCAAGCGCCGCGTTTTCGCCCGGATGCGGCCAACTGGCAGTGGGAGGTCAACCTGATCAAGAGCCCCGAGCTCAACGCCAACTGCGGGCCGGGCGGCAAGATCATCTTCTACAGCGGCATCATCGAGCAGCTCAAGCTGAGCGACGACGAGATCGCCGCGATCATGGGCCACGAGATGGCGCATGCGCTGCGCGAGCACAGCCGCGAAGCCATGTCCAAGGCGTACGGTATCGAACTGGCCAAGCAGGGCGCCGGCGCTCTGCTGGGGCTGGGTGAAAGCAGCCTGGCGATGGCCGATACGGTGGTGCAGTACAGCCTCACCCTGCCCAACAGTCGGGGCAACGAGAACGAGGCCGACCTGATCGGACTGGAACTGGCTGCCCGTGCGGGCTATGACCCGAATGCCGCTATCAGCCTGTGGCAGAAGATGGCGGCTGCCGGCGGTGGTGCGCCCCCCGAGTTCATGAGCACGCACCCGTCGTCCAGTAGCCGTATCGCGTCGCTGCAGGCGGCCATTCCCAAGGTGATGCCGCTGTACGAACAGGCTCGGGCCAAGCGCTGACAGGGCTGCTGCGGCGTGCATGGTACGCCGCAGGTCTTCTCAGGGGAGGGCTTTTTCGGCGAAGGAGCGGGTCTGCAGGCCCAGTTGGGAGCGGAAGCTTTCCATGTCGAACATGGTGCAGATTTCCTGGATTTCGTTGCCTGGGCTCAGGGTCCAGAACGCCATGGCCGAGATGCTCAGTACCTTGTCGCTGGGCGGGTAACCCAGTGCCGGTTTCTGGATGGTGCCGATCAGCGTGCTCCAGGTCACCACCTTGCAGCCCTCGGCGATGCATTCCTCGATGACCACCTGCAGGTCGGGCATGGCGTGGCGAATGTCCTGCACCATCTGGATGAAGCCGGCGCTGTCGAGTGGATGACCGACGAACGAACTCTTGTAGAGAAAGTCGCGCGAGTGCAGTTGCTCGGCCAGCGCCAGGCGGCCTCTGTTCCAGACCAGGTCGATGTGCTGGCACACCACCTTCTTGCGATCATCCAATGACATGTTGCCCTCCCGGCTGCTGGCGCCGCTGGCCGTTGAACAGGTGACCGGGGCGCCCATGGCGGCTCCGCACCTGGCGTGCGCCGGTCGCGCACGGGTTCAGCGGCCTGCTGTTTTACGTGACGTGGTGCGCACTTTAGCAGCAGGCCAGGGGGCGATGGGATTGGCCGAAATGCCGGTTCGCTGGCGTCATGGAAGCGTCAGATCAGCCCGCTGAGCTTCAGCGCCTGGTAGCCGGCATAGATGGCCAGGGCGGCGAACGCGCAGGCTGCCAGGCGACGGATGAGCGTCAGCGGCAGGCGCTCGGCGGCGAAGTTGCCGGCCAGCACCACGGGCACGTTGGCCAGCAGCATGCCCAGGGTCGTGCCGGCGACCACCAGGATGAAGTGCGGATATTGTGCCGCCAGCATCACCGTGGCGACCTGGGTCTTGTCCCCCATTTCGGCGAGGAAGAAGGCGATCAGGGTGGTGAGGAAGGGGCCGTATTTCTTCAGGCCGGATTCTTCGTCGTCGTCCAGCTTGTCCGGTACCAGCGTCCAGGCCGCCACCGCGACGAAGCTCGCGGCAAGGATCCAGCTCAGGGTTGCCGGGGAGAAGAAGCTGGCGACCCAGTTGCCGATGGCGCCCGCCGCGAAGTGATTGGCCAGGGTGGCGACGACGATGCCCCAGATGATCGGCCAGGGTTTGCGAAAGCGTGCCGCCAGCAGCAAGGCGAGCAGCTGCGTCTTGTCGCCGATTTCGGCGAGGGCAACGATCAGGGTGGGTACGAACAGGGATTCCAGCATCAGGTTTCCTAAAGGGGCGGGTCAACACGGCTTATGACACGAACGACCTTCCCGCCCCCGGGTGAGGTTGTACGTGTCATAGGTCTTGTCAAACCGCAGGTCTGTCTGAGCAGACCTTGGGTCGCATGCGCCATGCTCTGCGGAGCAAGTGTGTTGACGCATACCGGGCGAGCAGGGCGCTCGCGGGAGACTACTCCCCTAGGACGGGCGCCATTGTGCCCGTGCGCCGCGTTCGAAGCAACTCCGTTCAGCGGCGTGCGCTGTAGATGCGGAAACCATCGGCCTCGGCCAGGGTGCGGCAGGGACCGAGGTGGCGCTCGATCAACGGCGGATACTTGAGAAAGCTGTTGGCGACCAGGCGCAGCTCTCCACCCTTGACGAGGTGACGGCCGGCCTGGAGCAGCAGGTTCTCGCTGGCCTGGTAATCGGTGTGCACGCCCTGATGGAAAGGCGGGTTGCTGATGATGGCGCTCAGTGCCTCGGGGGCGGACTCGATCCCGCTGCCGGCAATGACCTCGGCCTCGAGACCGTTGTGCGCCAGCGTCAGCCGGCTGCTGGCCAGGGCGAAGGCGTCGACGTCGAGCAGGGTCACCTGGCTCGATGGGTAGCGGCGCTTGAGTGCAGCGCCCAGCACGCCCGCGCCACAACCGAAGTCCAGCAGGTGGCCGCTGGGCAGGTCCTGCAGGTGCTCCAGCAGCAGGGCGCTGCCGCGGTCGAGGCGACCGTGGGCGAAGACCCCCGGCAGGGTGACGATCTCCAGGGTGCCGTCGCTCAGTTGCAACGGGTAACGCTGTGCCAGCGCCTGCAGGTCCGGCTGCTGCGGTGCCTGTTCGACAGTGGCGCACCAAAGTTGGCAGTGCCGGGCGCTGTCGAGCTTGCGCGGCTTGCCGAAGACGGCCAGCTGTTTCGCGGCGCGCTCGATGCCGCCGCGTTTCTCTCCCACCAGGTACAGCGGTTTGCCGGCCAGCCGTGCGGCCAGGGCCTGCAGCAGGTAGTCCGCGAGCTCTCGCGACTTCGGCAGGAACAGCACCGCGGCGCGGTAGTCACCCGCCGGCATCTGCGTGTCGAACTGGCTGCGCCCCGGAAAGCGTGCAGCGAGCAGCGCCTGGTCACCGGCGTGCCAGTTCCAGCCACGGGCCTGCGGCAGTGCGCCGAGCAAGTCATCGGCCGGCAGGCCTGCCAGCAGTACCTGGCCATCGAACAGCTCGGCCTGGCGCAGGAGAACTTCGCTTCGCGGATCCATGGGGGCACCTGCCTGAAAAAGCTGCGCAGCTTACCAGTTCGTTGAAAAACTACCTACGTTGGTACTGCTGCGTTGACATCAGCCTCATAGCCAGAGGCCGAACCGGCTTCAGCGCAGCCCGGAAGGGGCGAACGAAGCGCGCCCAATGCTCCTCACTCTCTACGTTCGCCCTTCGGGCCAGCCCGTGGCGGCTAATCCGCTGTGCGGTGTTTCGGCCGCTTTTGCGGGGCTGCCATGGGCCTTGTCTTGTCGTCTCGCCTGCGTTTTCAGCGGCCTGTTACCCGACGACTCGCAGCGGCGCACCGGCGAAGAAGCCGGCGGCGTTCTCCACCACCTGGCCGACGATACGCTGGCGTGCTTCCTGGCTGCCCCAGGCACTGTGCGGGGTGATGATCAGGCGGGGAATGTCAGTGGCCAGCAGCGGGTTGCCGTCCTTCGGCGGTTCCTGCAGCAGGACATCGGTCGCCGCGCCGCCCAGGTGGCCGCGTCGCAGTGCGTCGGCCAGTGCCTGTTCATCCACCAGGCCGCCGCGTGCGGTGTTGACCAGGAAGGCGCGTGGTTTCATCAGCGCCAGTTCGGCTGCGCCGATCAGGTTGCGTGTCTGTTCGTTGAGGGGGCAGTGCAGGGTCAGTGCATCGACCTGCGGCAGCAGTTCGTGCAGCGGCAGGCGGTCGGCGCGCGGAGGGCGACCGGGTAGCTGGCCGAGCACCACACGCATGCCGAAGGCTTCGGCCAGGCGGGCGACCGCGCCCCCCAGTTCGCCGTGGCCAAGCATGCCCAGGGTCTTGCCTTCGAGTTCGACGATGGGGTGATCCAGCAGGCAGAACTGGCTGGCCTGCTGCCAGCGACCTGCCGCGATATCACGCTGGTAGTCGGGCAGGCGCGTGGCCAGTGCCAGGAGCAGCATCAGCGTGTGCTGGGCCACCGAGGGGGTGCCGTAGCCCTGGCAGTTGCAGACGGTCACGCCATGGGCCTTGGCGGCGTTCAGGTCGATGTTGTTGGTACCGGTGGCGGTGACCAGGACCAGTCGCAGATCCGGGCAGGCGTCGAATGTGGCGGCGTCCAGCGGCACCTTGTTGCTGATGGCAACCTGTGCACCTTGCAGGCGTTCGGCGACCTGATCCGGCGCCGTATGGGCATGCAGGGTCAGCTCGGCGAAGGCCTGTCGCATCGGCTGCATGTCGAGGTCGCCGAGGTCGAGGGAAGCATGGTCGAGGAAGACGGCGCGTGGGCTGTTGCTCATCAGCTGTACCTTTTCGCAGGAGGGTCGCAAGAGTAGATTGGCGAGCCTACCAGACCTTCATCACCGATGCGGAGCCGCCATGTACTGGAGTGAATTTCTCACCGTCGCCCTGATCCACCTGCTGGCGGTGGCCAGCCCGGGCCCCGATTTCGCCATCGTGGTGCGCGAGAGCGTCGGCTATGGTCGCCGTGCGGGGCTGTTCACGGCATTTGGCGTGGGCACCGGCATTCTGGTGCACGTGACCTATTCGCTGCTCGGCATCGGCCTGATCGTGTCGCAGTCCATCGTTCTGTTCAACGCGCTGAAGTGGCTGGCGGCGGCCTACCTGCTGTACATCGGGGTCAAGGCTCTGCGTGCCCGCCCGGCTGAACCGGGCAGTGCCGAACTGAACCTGGCCGCCGGCGAGCGCAGCGGGCGCGGTGCGTTCGTCACCGGCTTCGTCACCAACGGGCTCAACCCCAAGGCGACGCTGTTCTTCCTCTCGCTGTTCACCGTGGTGATCAACCCGCATACCCCGATCGCCGTGCAGGCGGGCTATGGCCTCTACCTGGCGCTGGCGACCGCATTCTGGTTCTGCCTGGTGGCCTGGCTGTTCAGTCAGCAGCGGGTGCGCGCGGGGTTCGCACGCATGGGCCACTGGTTCGATCGACTGATGGGCGCGGTGCTGGTCGGTATCGGCGTGAAGCTGGCGTTCACCGAGATGCGCTGAACGAAAAAGCCCCGCAGTTGCGGGGCTTTTTCTTGAGGGGCGGGGTTACAGCAGTTCGATGGCGACGGCTGTGGCCTCGCCGCCGCCGATGCACAGCGAGGCGACGCCACGCTTGCCGCCCTTCGCCTGCAGGGCGTTGATCAGGGTGAGGATGATGCGCGAGCCGGTCGAGCCGACGGGGTGTCCCTGGGCGCAGGCACCGCCGAAGACGTTGACCTTGGCGTGATCCAGGCCGTGTTCGCGCATCGCCAGCATGGTCACCATGGCGAAGGCTTCGTTGATCTCGAACAGATCGATTTCGTCCTTGTTCCAGCCGGTCTTCTTCAGCAGGTTGCTCATCGCACCGATAGGGGCCAGGGTGAACTCGCTCGGGTCCTGGCTCTGGGTGGCGTGGGCCACGACCCTGGCCAGCGGCTTGAGGCCGCGTCTAGCCGCTTCTTCGGCAGTCATCAGCAGCAGCGCGCTGGCGCCGTCGGAGATCGAGCTGGCGTTGGCCGCGGTGATGGTGCCGTCCTTCTTGAAGGCGGGCTTCAGCGCGGGGATCTTGTCCAGGTTGGCGGTCAGCGGCTGTTCGTCGTCCTTCACGATCACCTCGCCTTTGCGCGAGGTCACGGTGACCGGCACGATCTCGTTCGCCAGCGAACCGTCGTGGATCGCGGCCTGGGCACGGCGCAGCGATTCGATGGCGTAGGCGTCCATCTCCTCGCGGGTGATGCCGTACTGGTCTGCGGTCTCCTGGGCGAAGGAGCCCATCAGGCGGCCGGTACGGGCGTCCTCCAGGCCATCGAGGAACATGTGATCCTTGATCTCGCCATGACCCATGCGCAAGCCAGTGCGGGCCTTCTCCAGGACGTACGGCGCGTTGGACATGCTCTCCATGCCGCCGGCGATCATCACCTGGTTGCTGCCGGCCTTCAGCGAGTCGAACGCCATCATCACGGCCTTCATGCCCGAGCCGCACAGCTTGTTGATGGTGGTGCAGCCGGTGGCCGCCGGCAGACCGGCATTGAGCGACGCCTGGCGCGCCGGGCCCTGCTTGAGACCGGCAGGCAGGACGCAACCCATGATCACTTCCTGCACGTCGGCCGCCTCGATCCCGGCGCGCTTGACCGCTTCGCGAATGGCGGCCGCGCCCAGGTCGACGGCTGCTACGCTGGCCAGGCTGCCTTGGAAACCGCCCATTGGGGTGCGGGCGCCGCTGACGATGACGATATCGGACATGGTGTTACCTCGAACGAAGATGGGGCTTGGTAAAGTCTGTTTTTATACGTTTGCGTGGTGTCGATTCTAACTCGTGACCAGGATTCTAAATAGGGTCACGCGGCAAATCATTCTTTGGGCTGATTTCCCTGTACAGGCACCGTTCTAGAGTCGCTGGATACCAAACCCTAGCGTGCCTCAAGGTGACTTCATGCTGCAGACTCGACTGATCCCTCCCGCTGAAAACGCTCACGCCTATCCGCTGCTGATCAAGCGCCTGCTGCTGTCCGGCAGCCGCTACGAGAAAACCCGCGAGATCGTCTATCGCGACAAGCTGCGCTACAGCTACGCGACCTTCAACGAGCGGGTCGCGCGTCTGGCCAACGTGCTCAGCGAGGCAGGGGTCAAGCCCGGTGACACCGTGGCGGTGATGGACTGGGACAGCCACCGTTACCTGGAGTGCATGTTCGCCATCCCCATGCTCGGCGCGGTGCTGCACACCATCAATATCCGCCTGTCGCCGGACCAGATCCTCTACACCATGAACCATGCCGAAGACCGCTTCGTGCTGGTCAACAGCGAATTCGTCGCCCTCTACAACGGCATTGCCGGGCAGCTGACCACCGTCGAGAAGACCTTGCTGCTGACCGATGGCGATGAGCGCAGTGCCGAGCTGCCAGGGCTCGTCGGCGAGTACGAAAGCCTGCTGTCCGCCGCCTGCCCCCGCTACGACTTCGCCGACTTCGACGAGAACTCGGTGGCCACGACCTTCTACACCACCGGCACCACCGGCAACCCCAAGGGGGTGTACTTCACCCACCGCCAACTGGTGCTGCACACCCTGTCCATGGCCGCCACCATGGGGGGGCTGGACAGCATTCGCCTGCTGGGCAATGACGACGTCTACATGCCGATCACGCCGATGTTCCACGTGCATGCCTGGGGTGTGCCCTACGTGGCGACCATGCTCGGGGTCAAGCAGGTGTACCCCGGCCGCTACGAGCCGGACATGCTCTGCCGCCTGATCAAGGAGGAGAAGGTCAGCTTCTCCCACTGCGTGCCGACCATCCTGCAGATGGTGCTGGGCGCACCGGGGGCGCAAGGGCATGACTTCGGTGGCATGAAGATGATCATCGGTGGCAGTGCGCTCAACCGTTCGCTGTACGAGGCGGCCAAGGCGCGCGGCATCCAGCTGACGGCCGCCTATGGCATGTCGGAGACCTGTCCGCTGATCTCTTGCGCCTACCTCAACGAGGAGCTGCGTGCGGGCAGCGAGGATGAGCGCACGGCGTACCGCATCAAGGCCGGTATCCCGGTGCCGCTGGTGGAAGCCGCGATCATGGACGATGAGGGCAAGCTGTTGCCGAGCGACGGCGAGGCGCAGGGTGAGCTGGTGCTGCGTGCGCCGTGGCTGACCCAGGGGTACTTCCGCGAACCGGAGAAAGGCGAGGAGCTCTGGGCCCACGGCTGGCTGCACACGGGGGATGTGGCGACCATCGATGGCATGGGTTTCATCGAGATTCGCGACCGCATCAAGGACGTGATCAAGACCGGTGGCGAGTGGATTTCCTCGCTCGAACTGGAAGACCTGATCAGTCGTCACGCTGCCGTGCGCGAAGTGGCGGTGGTGGGCGTGCCCGATCCGCAGTGGGGCGAGCGGCCGTTCGCCCTGCTGGTGGTGCGTGACGGCGAGGCGCTGGATGCCAAGGGGCTGAAGGAGCACCTCAAGCCTTTCGTCGAGCAGGGGCACATCAACAAGTGGGCCATTCCTTCGCAGATCGCCCTTGTTACCGAAATTCCCAAGACCAGCGTCGGCAAACTGGACAAGAAGCGTATTCGCGTCGAAATCGCCCAGTGGCAGGAGGCGGGCAGCGCATTTCTCTCCACGTTGTGAGCGGCGCACTGGCTGGGCGGTGAAAGTGACCGCCCGGTCAAACAAGCGTTTGGCTTGCTAATTGCTGTTTCGCGTCCATGCTTGGCTAGGCGCAGGACGTGAAACCTGCGAGCCAGAGTGCCTGGGGACTGCAAATCACACTTTCGAGGGATCAAGCAGTAGTACCCGCTGGCTATAGTCCAAGCATCCATAACAAAAAACACATGGAGTAGCGTCGATGACAACAAGAACAAAACCCTACTGGCGTTTGGCGAAACTTCCGCTGGCCGTCAGCCTCGCTTCCACCCTTGCCGCTCCGGCATTCGGCGTCACTTTCAATATCGGTGAGATCGAAGGTCAGTTCGATTCGTCGCTGTCTGTGGGTGCCAGCTGGTCCGTACGCGGAGCCGACAAGGACCTGATCGGCGTGAACAACGGTGGTGATGGCCTGTCCCAGACCACCGACGACAGTCATCTCAACTTCAAGAAAGGCGAGACCTTCTCGAAGATCTTCAAAGGTATCCATGATCTCGAACTGAAGTACGGAGACACCGGGGTATTCGTTCGAGGCAAGTACTGGTACGACTTCGAGCTGAAGGACGAGAGCCGCCTGTTCAAGGACATCGACGACAGCAACCGGAAAACCGCCGCGCAGGCCTCCGGTGCCGAAATCCTCGACGCATTCATCTATCACAACTACACGATCGGTAACCAGCCGGGTTCGGTGCGCCTGGGTAAGCAGGTGGTGAGCTGGGGTGAAAGTACCTTCATCCAGAACAGCATCAACTCCATCAACCCGATTGATGCGGCTGCATTCCGCCGTCCTGGCGCGGAAATCAAGGAAGGCCTGATTCCGGTCAACATGTTCTACGTGTCGCAAAGCCTGACCGACAACTTGTCGGCTGAGCTTTTCTACCAACTGGAATGGGATCAGACGGTCGTCGACAACTGCGGCACCTTCTTTGCCCAGCCAGACATCATTGCCGATGGTTGCGACAACAATCTGCGAGTACTGAGCAACAACCTGGCAGCCGGCGCGTCGGTCAACAACGCACTGACCAATCTTCTTGGACGCCCGGACCTGGTGATCGACCAGAACTCCGAGGGCGTGCTGGTTCGACGCAGCGGTGATAGAGACGCTCGTGACAGCGGTCAGTGGGGCGCGGCCTTCCGCTATTTCGCTGAGGAGCTGGATACCGAATTCGGCCTCTACTTCATGAATTACCACAGCCGCACGCCGGCGTTCAGCGCCGCCGCCCCGGGTGCTGACGTTTATGCCACCGCAGGGCTTACAGGTGCGGCGGCACCGCTGGTGGTGGCCGGTAACTCCACCTACTTCCTCGAGTACCCGGAAGATATCCGCCTTTATGGCCTGAGTTTCTCGACCACTCTGCCTACCGGTACTGCCTGGAGCGGTGAAATCAGCTACCGACCCAATGCGCCTGTTCTGCTGAACACTACCGATATCCTGTTTGCGGGTGTTCGTCCGCTCGGGGTCTCCATCTTCCCCAATGCGTCCCTGATCGACGGGCAGCCTGGTGATGAGGTCAATGGCTACCGCCGTAAAGAAATCACCCAGTTCCAGACCACCTTCACTCACTTCTTCGATCAGGTAATGGGCGCAAGCCGCCTGACTCTGGTCGGTGAGATCGGTGTGGTGCACGTCGGAGGCTTGGAGAACTCAAATGACCTGCGTTATGGCCGTGACCCGGTATTTGGCCCAGGTCCTCTGCCTGCAACTGGGCCTGTCAATACCTGCCGTGCGCTGAACACCAGCACCCTGGGCAGCGCCAGTGCCGAGAATGTCAGCAAGTACTGTGAAGATGACGGCTTTGTAACCAGCACCTCCTGGGGATACCGTGCGCGCGCAATCTGGGACTATCCGGACGTTTTCGCCGGTGTGAACCTCAAGCCCAGTGTTTCCTGGTCGCATGACGTGAACGGCTACGGTCCTAATGGCCTGTTCAATGAGGGGGCTAAAGCCGTCAGCCTGGGGCTGGATGCCGAGTACCAGAATATGTACACGGCCAGTCTGTCCTATACCGATTTCTTCGGTGGCAAATACAACACTGCAATTGACCGTGACTTCGTTGCGCTCAGCTTCGGCGTGAACTTCTAAGCGGCCAGGAATTTCGAGGAATGAAGATGCAAACGAAAACAACAAAAAAACTGTGGCAAAGCGGCATCCTGACCCTGTCTCTGCTGGCCACCAGCGTGATGGCGGCGGTGTCGCCGGACGAGGCGGCGAAGCTGGGTAACACGCTGACCCCGGTTGGCGCCGAGATGGCCGGTAATGCCGATGGCTCGATTCCGGCCTGGACCGGCGGCCTGCCGGCCAATGCCGGCACCGTCGACGGCAAGGGCTTCCTGTCCGACCCGTTCGCCAACGAGCAGCCGCTGTTCACCATCACCGCGCAGAACGTCGACCAGTACAAGGACAAGCTGACGCCTGGCCAGCTGGCCATGTTCAAGCGCTACCCCGACAGCTACAAGATGCCGGTCTACCCGAGCCATCGTTCGGCGAGCCTGCCACCAGCGGTGATCGAGGCGGCCAAGCAGAATGCGGTCAACACCAAGATGGTCGAGGGTGGCAACGGCCTGGAGAACTTCCAGACCGCCAACCCCTTCCCGATTCCGCAGAACGGCCTGGAAGCGATCTGGAACCACATCACCCGCTACCGCGGTGGCAGCGTGCGCCGTCTGGTCACTCAGGCGACCCCGCAGGCCAGCGGTTCCTACTCGCTGGTCTACTTCCAGGACGAGTTCACCTTCCGTGACGCGCTGACCGACTTCGACCCGAGCAAGGAAAGCAACGTCCTGTTCTACTTCAAGCAGCGCGTGACCGCTCCGTCGCGCCTGGCGGGTAACGTGCTGCTGGTGCACGAAACCCTCAACCAGGTGAAGGAGCCGCGTCTGGCGTGGCTGTACAACGCCGGTCAGCGTCGTGTGCGGCGTGCCCCGCAGGTGTCCTACGATGGTCCGGGGACTGCGGCTGACGGCCTGCGTACCTCCGACAACTTCGACATGTACAACGGCGCGCCGGACCGTTACGACTGGAAGCTCGAAGGCAAGAAGGAGATCTACATCCCCTACAACGCCTACAAGCTGGACTCGCCGAGCCTGAAGTACGAAGACATCATCAAGGCTGGCCACATCAACCAGGACCTGACTCGCTACGAGCTGCACCGCGTATGGCATGTGACCGCGACCCTCAAGCAGGGTGAGCGCCACATCTATGCCAAGCGCGACTTCTACCTCGACGAGGATACCTGGCAAGCGGCGCTGATCGACCACTACGACGGTCGTGGCACCCTGTGGCGCGTAGCCGAGGCGCATGCCCAGTACTACTACGACAAGCAAGTGCCGTGGTACACGCTGGAAGCGCTGTACGACCTGCTGTCCGGTCGCTACCTGGCCCTGGGTATGAAGAACGAGGAGAAACAGGCCTACGACTTCAACTACAAGGCCTCCAGCAGCGACTACACGCCAGCGGCCCTGCGCCAGGCGGGCGTTCGCTGATAGTTGCACGCACCACGAAAAAGCCGGCCTTGTGCCGGCTTTTTCGTTACGGACTGTAGCAAGCGCTTCTAAAGGCCACTGCAAGTCGCTAGGCTGAGCTCAGATCGAGCCCCAGACAGAAGACTTCCAAGAATCGGCCGATGACAGACCTTTCCCGCTCCCCAGCCTTCCCCTATGCACCGGCTACGCCGGCGGAGGCGCGTTTCTATCGGCCACCGCTGCCGGCCGGGCACATGCCCAGGCCCAGGCTGTGCGAGCGCCTCGAGGAAGGACTGCAAGGACGCCTCCTGCTGGTCAGCGCGCCTGCCGGCTTTGGCAAGAGCTCGCTGGCGATCGAATTCTGCGAACGCCTGCCGAATCACTGGCGCAGCCTCTGGCTGGGCCTGAGCGAGCGGGATCGTGATCCCGGGCGCTTCCTCGAACGGCTGTTGCAAGGCCTGCAGCAGTCGTACCCGGGCCTTGGCGAGGACGCCCTTGGCCTGCTGAAAATGCGCCAGCGCCATCAGCCCTTCGCCTTCGAACAGTGGCTCGACGGCCTGCTCGATGAACTGACTCGGCAACTGGACGATGGCCAGCCGCTGCTGCTGGTGCTGGACGATTATCACCTGGCGCAAGGGCCGGTTCTCGATCGCTGCCTGCAGTTCTTCCTCAATCACCTGCCGCCCGGTGTGCTGCTGCTGGTCACCAGTCGTCAGCGACCCGACTGGCACCTGGCGCGCCTGCGCCTGTCGCGGCAGTTGCTCGAACTCAACGAGCAGGATCTGCGCCTCACCGCAGCGGAGCTGGATGCATTGCTGGCGAGCCAGGGCACGCGCCTGGAGCGGCAGCAGGTGGCCGGTATCCTGCAGCGCAGCGAGGGCTGGATCGCCGGCCTGCGCCTCTGGCTGCTGGCTTCCGAGGAGCTGGGGGCGGGAGCCTGTCTGCAGCTGCACGGCGGTGAGGGGCTGATCCGCGAATACCTGCTCGAAGAGGTGATCGAGCGCCAGCCCGCCGAGGTGCAGCAGTTCCTTTACGACACCGCGTGCCTCGAGCGCTTCTGCGCCGATCTGTGCGATGCGGTGCGCGACAGCCACGACAGCGCTGCGATCATCCGCCAGTTGCAGGCCAATCAGGTCTTCCTGGTGCCGCTCGACGAGCAGGGCAACTGGTTTCGTTACCACCACCTGTTCTCCGACCTGCTCAATGCGCGTGCCGCGGATGGCTCGAATGCTTCGCGTGGCGGTGCGCATCTGCGTGCCTGCCGCTGGTTCGCCGCGCAGGGCATGCTGGACTCTGCCATCGAGCAGGCCCTGGTGGCCGGTCAGGCTGATGTGGCGGCCAGCCTGGTGCAGAACCTCTCGGAAGAGAAGATGCTCGCCGAGCAGAACGTCGCCATGCTGCTGCGCTGGAAAACCAACCTGCCGGACGACCTGCTGGCCAGTACCCCACGACTGATCATGCTCTATGGCTGGGCCCTGGCGCTGGCCTGTCAGCTGGATGCGGCGCAGGAGTTGCTCGAGCAGCTCGGGCGATTCCTGCCCGCTGCCGATGCGGCCAGCCAGTGCAGCCTGCTGGCGCAGTGGCAGGCCCTCGATGGCGTGATCGCCCGTGGCCGTGGCGATGGGGCACGGGCCGAGCGGCAGTGCAGCGAAGCCCTGGCCTGTCTGCCTGGCGAACGCTACGGTCCGCATTTCCTGTGCCTGTCGGCGCTGTCCAACCTGGCCATGGTGCATGGCGACCTGTGGCGTGCGCGGGGACTGAATCGCGATGCGCTGGAGCTGGCGCAGCGTATCGGCAACCCGTTGTTCGAGGCCCTCGCGCATTACGAGCGTGCCCGCGTACTGCAGGCCCGTGGTGAGGTGTTGCGAGCGCAGGACGAAGTGCATCAGGGCTTGCTGCTGGTGCAGCGGCTGCCGACCCAGCGCAGCTATTCCGTGCGTGCGCGGCTGACCCTGTACGAGGGCTATCTGCTCAGCCTGCGTCTGGATGCCCGGGCGGCCGAGCATCTACGTGCGGGCATCGCCGAGGCCCGTGCCTGTCGTGATGTCGGCGTGCTGATCGGCTATTGCGTGCTGGCCTGCCTGGAAGGGCGCGAGGAGCGTCCTGCCGAGGCATTTGCCCTGCTCGGCGAGGCCGAGCGTCTGATGCATGTCTGGGATGTGCCTGCGATCTACTACCTGGCGATGATCACGCTGATCAAGTGTGAGCTGTGGCTGCGTCAGGGCCAGGTCGAACTGGCCGCAGCCTGGCTGCCACAGCTTGCGGAAACCTACGGCGATCAGGGGCGGGCGTTGGCGCCGGAGTTCCACCCGCAGCTCGCCATGCACATCGACCTGCAGCACGCCGCGCTGGAGCGTCTGCAGGGCGCCGTGGACAACGCCGAGCGGCGCTTGCGAGCGTTGCCGCAGCGTGCCCAGGGGCTGGGCGGGCAACTGGTTGGTCTGATGGCGCAGGCGCAGCTGGCGCAACTGTTGAAGCAGACCGGGCGTGAGCGCGAGGCGCAGCAACAGCTAGATAGCTGCCTGGATGCCGCTCAGGGCGGGGCGTTGCTGCCGTTCGTCGAGCTACTGCAGCATCAGCCGCACTGGTTGCGCGAGCGCTTGCTGGCGCGTCCGCCCAGCCCGCTGCGTGACGAGTTGCTGGCCCAGTTGCCGGTGGCGGCGCAGTTCGTCGTCGAGCCCGAGCTGGAGCAGGAGCCGTTGGCGGAAAAGCTCAGCAGCCGCGAGCTGGCCGTGCTGCAGCTGATCGCGCGTGGTTGCTCGAACCAGGAAATCAGCGAGCGGCTGTTCATCTCCCTGCACACCGTCAAGACGCACGCCCGCCACATCAACAGCAAGCTCGGGGTCGAGCGGCGTACCCAGGCGGTCGCCCGCGCCAAGGGCCTTGGCCTACTGCACTGAGTCCGGCGCCGACAGGTCCAGGCTGGGCGCCTTCTTCGCCGGTTTTGCCGGTTGCGCCAGCTGGGTCTGCACGTCCTGGTGGATCATCTGCAGGACCGGTAGCAAGGTGCTCATGTCCTGCCGCACCTGCGGGTAGCGATGCCCGCTGGCCAGGCCTTCGAGGCGGGCCAGCAGTTGTGCCTGCACCTCGACCGGCAGATGCACGAACAGCTCGGGTAGCTGCTGGCTCAGCTCGGCGCTGTAGAGCAACAGCTCGTCGCGGCCGAAGGCCTGGGTCAGCTCCAGGTAGTCCAGGGCGCTGCCGCCGAGCATGGCCGCTGCGGCCTTGGTTTCCTGCAGGCCCTGCAGGCGCACCGGGTTGCTTTGCTCGCCCTGCGACAGGGTCATCCAGAACTCGGTGGTGAGGGTGAAGAGAATGGCCTGCTGGCGCAGCGAGTAGGTCATCAGCCCCAGCGCTTCGGCGGCGTAGGGTTGTTGCCGGGCGCGGAAGTCGAAGTACAGGCGCATCAGCTCCTTGAGTTCGAACAGCACCTCGCGTGCCTCGTTCTGGCGCAGCTCCAGGGGCGCGTAGATGTTCAGCTGCGGGCGAAAATTCTCCGGGGAAACCATGCGCTGGTAGATCGGCCCGGTGAATTCGCCACTGCGACGCGGCAAGGCATTGGCCTGCGTCCCGTCGATCTTCTCCAGCGCCTCGCGCAGTTGCCGGTAGTCGCCACTGCGCCAGGGGGTGTGGATATCCGGGATGCGCTGGCCGAGGTAGAACAGCTCGGCCGCCGTAACCGGCGACAACCAGACCAGCAAAAGGATGGCCAGCGGCCAGGACAGGCGACGTGCTAGGGTCGGGGACACATTCGATTTCCGCGGTTGAAGGCGGCTCCAGAGTACTCAGCTGGCGCGGTCACGTCACCCGCGCCTTGGTTGGGACGGGGCATGGACGAGTTGGCCGGGCACGGTGCGATACGGGCGGTATTCGAGGACCTGGGCGGTTACGGCGCGCTAGCCTCGCAACAGGGCGAAGGCGGCGAGGGGCCGCTGGTCGGCCATCTGCAACGTACCAACATCCAGCTGGCGGCCATCGGTGTGTTCGCCCGCAAGGGGGTGGAGCAGGCGACGGTCAACGACCTGCTGGACGCTGCGCAGGTGTCGCGTCGAACCTTCTACAAGTACTTCGCCAACAAGGCACAGGTGCTCGAAGGCATCTACCAGACTTCGGTGCAGCTGTTGCTCGCGCGTTTTCGCGAGATGCAGCAGGTCGCCGGGAGCCCGCAGGAGTGGTTGCGGGCGATGGTCGGGCGCTTCTTCGACTATCACCTGGCGGTCGGGCCGATCATTCGCCTGATGCAGGAGGAAGCCTTGCGTGCGCAGTCGCCGCTGGCGGTCCATCGCCAGCGAGCGCACCAGGAGATGCTGCGGCTGCTGGTCGAGCGTCTGGAGCCCGAGCTCGCACCGCGCGATCCGCTGGTTTACCAGGCGCTGATCTGGGCGCTCGAGGCGGCCTCCCTCGACCTGCTCGGGCGCAACGCCAGCCGCGTGGAGATCGAGCAGGCCAAGACCGTCCTGGGGGATCTGCTGATCGCGTCGCTATGCCCATGCTGAGCGGGAACAGTCCCAAGGTTGGGCACTAACGCAGCGCGACTCATGCTCTGATGCACGTTACCTACAACAAGATCGAGGTACCGTGCATGACCGCCAACAGCCTGTCCCTGCAACCGCCGCTCGCTGCCGGTTTCGCCCGCCTGGGCTTCGGCGCCTTGCCCCTGGAGCGCCTCAAGGAGCGTTACGGCAATGCGCAGCAGGGCTCACGCTACATCGAACTCGACGGCTTCAACATCCATTACCGGGACGAGGGCAGTCGTGGCAAGCCGGTGCTGGTGATGATCCATGGCGTGGTCGCCTCGCTGCATACCTGGGACGCCTGGGTGCAGGCATTCGCGCCCGACTACCGCATCATCCGCTTCGACGTGCCGGGCTTCGGTCTGACCGGGCCCGCACGTGATGGCCGCTACTCGGCCGAGCGCATGATCCACGTGCTGGGCCTGTTGCTCGATTACTTGCAGGTGGAGAAGGCCGATATCGCCGGCAACTCCCTGGGCGGCTACATCGCCTGGAACTTCGCCCTGGTCCAGCCGCAGCGTGTGGGCAAGCTGGTGCTCATCGATCCGGCCGGCTACCCCATGCGCAAGGTGCCCTGGATGATTGCCGCCGCGGCGTTGCCTGGCGCCACCCTGGCCATGCCGATGTGGATGCCGCGCGCGCTGATCGCCCAGGGCATCAAGGAGGTCTATGGCGAGCCGGGGCGTATCAAGCCCGGTGTGGTCGATCGCTACTACGACCTGTCACGCAGGCCGGGCAATCGCCGCGGCATGATGGATATCTTCCGTGTGCTGCTGAAGGTCAACAAGGAGGAGCTGCACGCGACGCCCGAGCGGGTCGCGCAGATCCAGGCACCGACCTTGCTGATGTGGGGCGAACGCGACCGCTGGATTTCGCCCCGTCACGTGCCGCTGTGGCAGCGTGATCTGCCGGGGATCGAGGTCAAGGTCTATGCCGGCGTCGGGCATATCCCCATGGAGGAAATTCCCGAGCAGAGCGCCGCCGATGCGATGAGGTTCCTCAAGGGCTGAGCGCGCACTGGACATGAAAAAGCCCGGCCAGAGCCGGGCTTTTTCACGCATCACTTGGCTGCGGCAGCGCCTCAGGCGGCACTGGCCTGCTGCGGGCTGCCGTCGAACTCTTCGCGGGTGGCGTGCAGCAGGTCGAGATTGTCATGCTCCCAGGGGTGGAAACCGTCCTTGAAGAAGTCCAGATAGGTGCCGATCAACGGGCGGAAAACACCTTCCTTGCCCCACATCCAGCGGATGCCGTCGCGCCATACGCGCCAGTTCCACAGCAGGCCGTCGACCTTGAGCATGTGCGCCAGGCCACGGGTGGTATCGAGCACGAAGAAGAAGGTGCCCATGAGCATTGCCCGTCGCAGCAGCTTGCGACTGCCACACACCTGGTTGTAGACGTCGAAGGCCACGGCCTTGTGCTCGGTCTCCTCCAGCGCATGCCAGCGCCAGAGACGGGCCAGGGTCGGATGCGCGTCGGCCATCTGCACGTCGTTTCTCAGCAGGCCGTCGGCCATGATCGCGGTGATGTGTTCCAGTGCGGCGGTCGCCGCCAGTTGCCGCTGCGGCGAGAACTTCTTCTGCGTGTAGCGGATGCGCGCGCGGGCACGCTTCTCGATGCGCTCGACGTTGTAACCCAGGTCACGCAGGCGCTGGCTGTACTCGAGGTGCTCGCGGCTGTGATGGCCCTCCTGGCCGATGAAGCCGCGAATCTGCTCCTTGAGCACCGGGTCGTCGATGCGGTCGCGGAAGTGGCGCACCGAATCGATGAAGAAGCGTTCGCCGTCGGGAAACAACACCGACATGGCATCGAACAGGTGGGTCTTGAAGGCGTCGCCGCCGTTCCAGTGGCGCGGCAGCGGGTTGGGCAGATCGAAGTCCATGTGTCTGGGGCGAATCTGCAATCCTTCCGGTGTGGTGCTGGCCATGAGGGCTCCATTGCGCTGTTTGACTGGCGTCCACTATGAGCGCCATGCGCGGCTCGTCACAGGTTCGTAACAGCCAAGGTGACAGTCATATCTGGCCAGTGCGTTTTTCCAGCAGAAAGTTAGGGGGGCAGTGCGGCCGCGAACAGCGATGTGCTGGGTTAAGGTCTGCGTTCAGGACGGTCATTTACGGCCAGTCGCCGGAACAACCCCTCGATGAAGCACGCCCTCAACCTCACCGCCGAACTGGTGCCCGTGGCCTACGCCGAGGCATTGCTGGCGCTGGCCGAAGAACTGGGCCAGGCACGCGCCGAGCTGTTCGCCGCCGCACGGGTCCGCCCCGAAGTACTGGGCAGCCCCAATGGCCGCCTGTCCTTCCTCGATTTCCACCTGCTCACCCAGGCCGCACTGGAGCGCTGTGGAGAACCGGCGCTCGGCCTGGTGCTGGGGCAGCGGCTCAACGTTTCCACCCATGGCATCCTCGGCTATGCCGTGCTGTCCAGCGCGGATCTGGGCAAGGCGCTGCAGTTCGCCTTGAAGTATTACCGCGTGCTGGGCCTGGCCTTCGACCTCGAGCTGGTGGAGCAGGGCGATGCCATGGAACTGCGTGCGGTCGAGTCGTTCCCCATGGGGCCGCAGTCGCGTTTTGCCGCCGAGGGGCTGCTGACCAGCATCCACACCATCGCGCGTTTTCTCCTGGGCGAAGCGCTGCAGGGCCTTGCGGTCGGCTTCGCCCATGCCGCACCGGACTATGCCGGGCGTTATGCCGAGGTGTTCGGCGTCGCTGCGCAGTTCGAGCAGCCCTGCCACTGGCTGCGTCTGCCCCGGCACTACCTGCAGCGCCCGATGGCGCTGGCCAACCCGGCCACGGTGCAGATGTGCGAGCAGCAGTGCGAGGCGCTGCTGGCCAGCCTCGATGTGCAGGATGGCCTGCTCACGCGCGTGCGCCGGTTGTTGCTCGCTCGCCCTGGCGACTTTCCCGATCTGGACAGCGCGGCAAGCGCCCTGCACACCAGCGGCCGCAGCCTGCGCCGGCACCTGGCGCAGATGGGCACCAGCTATCAGCAGGTGCTGGATGACGTGCGCAGGCGCCTGGCCCTGCAGTACCTGACCACCACGCACCTGCCGCTGTATGAAATCGCGCAGCTGCTGGGCTTCAGTGACCCGTCCAACTTCCGTCGTGCATTCCGCAAGTGGACCGGTAAACTGCCCGTCGACTACCGCAACGAGGCCCCCTGATGAGCACCGCCGAACGCCCAGCCCTGATCCGCGAAACCTTTCCCGTCGGCCCGCTGCAGTGCAACTGCACCATCATCGGTGATCCGCTGACGAAGAAGGCCATCGTGGTCGATCCGGGCGGCAACCCCGATCTGATCATGGCGCGCCTGGATGTCCACGGGCTCAAGGTCGTGAGCATCATCCACACCCATGCCCACCTCGATCACTTCCTCGCATCCGGGCAGATGAAGGAGAAGACCGGAGCGACGCTGCACCTGCACAAGGAGGATCAGTTCCTCTGGGACAACCTGGAGATGCAGTGCAGCATGTTCGGCGTGCCCTACACGCCGGTGCCGGCGCCGGACCAGTGGCTGGATGACGACGAGGAGCTGGCCTGCGGCTGTGGCGTGGCCCTGCATACACCCGGGCACACGCCCGGCTCGATGAGCTTCTGGTTCGAGGAGGCCAAGTTGCTGATCGCGGGGGACACGCTGTTCCGCCGGGGCATCGGCCGTACCGACCTGTGGGGCGGTGACTACGCCACCATCGAGCGCTCGATCAAACAGCGCCTGTATCGTCTGGATGAAGAGGCCACGGTGGTGACCGGCCATGGTCCCGACACACGACTGGGCGACGAGATGCGCGAGAACCCCTTTATTCGCGCCTGACGGGGCACTAATCGAGCGAATACCGATCAAAAGGCCATCATCCCCCGTTCATGGAGATGCCTTCATGTTCCGCTCGACACTGATTGCCCTGTGTTCCTCCGCGCTGCTGCTGGGCGGCTGCGCTTCGCAGAATCCCTATGACCAGAGCGCCCCCAGCTCCAACCGGGCCGCCACCTATGGCGGTATCGGGGCGCTTGCGGGCGCCGCGGCCGGCGCCTTGATCAACCACGACAACCGAGGCAAGGGTGCGCTGATCGGCGCTGCCGTCGCCGGTGCCGCTGCGGCGGGCTACGGCTACTACGCCGACAAGCAGGAAGAAGAGCTGCGCCGCAGCATGCAGGGCACTGGTGTGGAGGTGCAGCGCCAGGGCGACGTGATCCAGCTGGTCATGCCCGGCAACATCACCTTCGCTACCGACTCGGCACAGATATCCAGCAGCTTCTATCAGCCGCTGAACAACCTGGCCAACTCGTTTCGCCAGTACAACCAGAACAGTATCGAGATCGTCGGCCACACCGACAGCACGGGTTCGCACGCCTACAACATGGACCTGTCGCAGCGCCGGGCGCAGAGCGTCGCGGACTACCTGCTGGCGCAGGGCGTCGATCCGGGTCGCCTGAGCACCCGGGGCATGGGACCGGACCAACCGCTGGCAAGCAATACCACGGCCGAGGGCCGGGCGCAGAACCGGCGTGTCGAAGTGACCCTGCGGCCGCTGCCGGGCGTGCAGTGACTCCTGCGCAACGACTGGCCGGATTGGCCCTGTGTCGCAGTTCTGGCATGCGCCGGCTGCTAAGCTAGGGTTGAACTTCGCGGCCCTCGAGGCGCTCGAAGACTGCGGCATGTCTGCCCGATACCAGAAGAAATCTCAAAGGAAACCTTATGAAAACTAGGCGTAATCTGATCGCAGCCACTGCGCTCATGGCCATGTTGGCTGGCTGCACCACCAATCCCTACACCGGTGAGCAGCAGGCTGGTAAAGCCGGTATCTATGGCGGTGTCGGCGCGGTGACCGGCGCGGTGATCGGTGCGGCGACCTCGAGCAAGAAGGATCGTGCCAAGGGCGCGCTGATCGGTGCAGCCGTCGGTGGCGCGGCCGGCGGTGGCTACGGCTACTACGTCGACACCCAGGAAGCCAAGCTGCGCCAGACCCTGCAGGGCACCGGCGTGCAGGTCCAGCGCAACGGCGACGATCTGAAGCTGATCATGCCGGGTAACATCACCTTCGCCAGCAATTCCGCCGACATCTCCAGCGGCTTCTACCCGACGCTCAACTCGCTGGTGCTGGTGTTCAAGGAGTTCGACAAGAACGGGGTGAACATCGTCGGCCACACCGACAGCACCGGTTCCCAGGAACTGAACCAGAGCCTGTCGCAGCGTCGCGCGCAGAGCGTGGCCAACTACCTGACGGCCAACGGCGTGCCGGGCCAGCGCATCTCCGCTTACGGCGCCGGCCCGAGCCAGCCGATCGCGAGCAACGCCAGCGAGGCGGGGCGTGCGCAGAACCGCCGTGTCGAGATCAACCTGCGCCCGCTCTGAGGCGCCGCCAGGCTGACGAAAGCCCCCGTTCCGGGGGCTTTTTTGTGGCCGCGGCTGCAGAGCGTTCGCCGCCGGGCTGGCGCCATCTTCGCGTTTTCTGACCGCCTGTCGTATCTCCCCTGGCAAAAGGCCAGTCATTCAAAACCTGACTAGAATGCTTTTTATGGTTCTGTAAAACCCACGGACAGCTCGGCTGTCGGTGTTGGTTCTGGATGACCGAAGGAGTGTGAATGGACGACAGAGCTGTCAAGCGGCCGCCATGGCCCTGGACACCGTTGTTGGTGGCGCTTGGCCTCATGTTGGGGCTGAGTGGCCTGATCTTCTGGCAGTGGAACACCCTGCAGGAGCGTGCGCGGGAGGAGAGCCAGAGGGGCTTCCAGCAGGAGGCCCAGGACATCGGCCAGCGTGTGCTGGCGCGCATGCAGGCCTACGAGATGGTGCTGCGGGGTATCGCAGGCCTGATGATCGGCAGTGACCAGGTCACGCTCGCGGAGTGGGAGCGAGCGGTGGACCAGCTGCAGCTGCAGGACCGCTATCCAGGCATCCAGGCTGTCGCCTGGTCACGCTACCTGACGCCCGAGCAACTGGCTGACTTCGCCGCTGAGGTGAAGGGCGACGGCCGCTTCGATTACCAGATCTTCCCGAGTGGCGATCGCGAGCACTATCTGCCGATCGACTACGTCAGCCCGCTGGATTGGCGCAACAGGCGCGTGCTCGGCTACGACATGCTCAGCGAGACGGTTCGTCGCACGGCGGTCGAGCGCAGTGTCGATACCGGTGAGGCGAGCCTGAGCGGGCCGCTGGTGCTGCGTCAGGAGGTGGATGTCAACGTCCAGTCCGGCGTGCTGCTCTATCTGCCCGTGTATCGTCCGGGCGTGCCGGTCAACTCCGCCGAACAGCGCCGGGCCGCCTTGCTGGGACTCGTCCACGGTGCGTTTCGCAGCCACGACCTCATCGAGGGGATTCTCGGACGGCAGACGCGGCTGTTCGACATCCAGCTCAAGGACCCCCGGGCCACCGATCTGCAGCTGCTCAGCCAGGAGGTCGGCGTCAACGACTGGTCGCCGCTGTTCAGCTATCAGCAGGAGCTGTCGTTGTATGGCCGTACCTGGCAGCTGGAGGTATTCGGCACGCCGGAGTACGAGCGCAGCCTGATCGATCGAACCGGCACACTGGGGCTCTGGGCGGGTCTGGTCGCCGCTCTGATGCTGTCGCTGCTGTTCGGCGGCTTCCTCTATCAGCGTGAACGCAAGCTGAACATCAGCGAGATGGCAGGGCAGGCCCTGCAGGAGCGCGAGGAACGCTTCCGCCTGCTGGTCGAGCGCCTGCCGGTCGCCACGCTGCTCTGCGACGCCGAGGGGCGGATCGAGATGGCCAACCGCAGCGCCGCGGAGCTGTTCGACTGCCCGCTGAACGCGCTGCCTGGCGAATCGGTGCTGCGCATGCTGGCCAATATCGAATCGCCCAAGGACCTGCAGCAACAGCTGGCCGAGAGCGACGAACGCACGGTGCGTACCCTGCGTGGCGAGTCGATTCCGGTCAGCATCAGCCTGAACCCGTTGCACGAGGGCAGCAGCTACCTGATCAACCTGGTCGATCTGCGTGCGCGCAAGGTGGCGGAGGAGCGCTTCCGTCTGGTGGTGGAGGCATCGCCCAACGCCATCCTGCTGGTCGACGGGCTCGGTCGTATCGCCATGGTCAACCGCCAGACCGAGCTGCTGTTCGGCTACGAGCGGCAGATGCTGCTGGGTGAGCCGGTCGAGATGCTGTTGCCGGCGGCACAGCGCGGTAGCCATGTGGCTATGCGCCGTGGCTACCAGGCTATGCCCGAGCAACGGCGCATGGGCGGTAATCGCGAGCTGTTCGGCCTGCATCGCGAGGGGCGGATGATCCCCCTGGAGGTGGGCCTTTCGCCCATTCGCAGTGGCGACGAGAGCCTGGTGCAGGCGGTGATCATCGACATCAGCGAGCGCAAGGCCGCCGAACAGAAACTGCGCGAGCAGGCCGAGCAACTGCTGCTGGCCAACCGCTACAAGTCCGAGTTCCTCGCCAACATGTCGCATGAGCTGCGCACGCCGCTCAACAGCATTCTGATCCTCAGCGACCAGTTGCGGCAGAACCTGGCGGGCAACCTGACGGAGAAACAGAGCAAGCATGCCGACATCGTGCACCGTGCCGGCAGCGACCTGTTGCAGCTGATCAACGATGTGCTCGACCTGGCCAAGGTCGAATCCGGGCGCATGCAGCTCAAGCTCGAGCCGATCAACATGCAGGACGTGCTGGTGGAACTGGATGCCAGCCTGCGGCCGATGGCCGAACTCAAGGGCCTGCGTCTGCATACGCAGCTCGACGCCGGTGTGCCGCGCGTGATCCATACCGACCGCGTGCGCCTGCACCAGATCCTGCGCAACCTGCTGTCCAACGCGTTGAAGTTCACCGACCACGGCGAGGTCACCCTGACCGTCAGCAGCGAGGGACGCCAGGACGACGAGCGCGAGCTGCTGTGCTTCAGCGTGCGGGACAGCGGGATCGGCATCGATCCGGCGCAGCACGAGCAGATCTTCCAGGCCTTCCAGCAGATCGACGGTTCCACCAACCGCCGTTTCGGCGGTACCGGCCTGGGGCTGGCGATCACCCGCCAGCTGGTCCTGGCGCTGGATGGCGACATCAGCCTGCAGAGCGCGCCGGGGCAGGGTTCCACCTTCACCGTCAGGTTGCCGGTGCAGGTCGCGCCGATGAATGTCGAGGCGCCTGTCGAAGGGCCGCAACGCGCCGGCGAGGGGCCGCCGTTGCTGATCGTCGAGGATGACGCCAATTTCGCTGCGGTGATCGCCGAGGAAGCTCATTCCCACGGCTTCTCCAGCGTCCACTGCCGCACCGGCCTGCAGGCGCTGGGGGTATTGCAGCAGGAGTCGTTCAATGCGGTGATCCTCGACATCCTCCTGCCGGATCTCAGTGGCTGGCAGCTGTTCCGGCGACTGCGTGCGCAGCCGACGCATCGTCATACACCGGTACACATCATCTCCTGCGTACCGCAGCCGGCGGGCTGGAACGACGACGGCACGCGCTACCTGGTCAAGCCGATCGGCACCGACGAGCTGGAGCAGGTCTTCATCGAACTGCAGCATGGTGCGGCGCAGGAGGCGGCGCTGCTGCTGGTCGAGGACGTGGATGTGGAGCGCGAGCACTACCGCGAGCAACTGACCGCGCTGGGGTTCAAGGTCTGCGCGTGCGCCGACGGCGAGCAGGCGCGCCTGGCGTATGCGCAGGGGCAGTTCTGCGCGCTGGTGATCGACCTGGACCTGCCCGACCAGGACGGCTTCGCGCTGCTCGACAGCCTCAACCAGATGCGCTCATTGCAGGGGACGCGCATCGTCATCAATACCGGGGTGGACGTGACCCAGCAGACCCTGCAGCGCCTGCGCCGCTACAGTGCCGTGGTGGTGCGCAAGCATGGCGACGATACCCAGGCGCTGTGCCAGGCGGTGCAGGGCTTCCTGGGCGACGTGCGGGCGCCGCAGCAGGCCGATCCCCAGGCCGGCAGCCTGCAGGGACGACGCATTCTGCTGGTCGATGACGACGTGCGTAACGTCTACGCGCTGACCGCCTTGCTCGACGAGGCCGGGTTGCAGGTCAGCTCGGCCACCGATGGGGTCGAGGCCATCGCCAGCTACCAGCGTGAGCCCTTCGACCTGATCCTGATGGACATGGCGATGCCCAACATGGATGGCTATACCGCGACACGCCTGCTCAAGCAGGAACATGGCTGCGTGATCCCGATCATCGCCCTCACTGCGCACGCCATGAAGGGTGATCGCGAGAAGTGCATCACCGCGGGCGCCGACGACTACATGGCCAAGCCGGTCAAGCGCGATGAGCTGCTGGCCATGCTGGAGCACTGGCTGGGCATGTCAGCCGTGCCATCGACCGGCAATGATCTACCCTGATCTCAGGAGCAACTGATGCAAGGGCGAAGGATAGAGGAGTAGTGATGGCCCAGGCGCAGAGCAAGACCGCTGCCATACCCGCCAAACAGACGCTGCTGGTGGTGGACGACCGTATCGAGAACCTCGAGGCCATGCAGGCGCTGCTCGAGGATGGCGAGTGGCAGCTGCGCTGTGCCAAGTCGGGCGAGGAGGCCCTGCGCTACCTGCTCGAGGACGATGTCGGCCTGGTCCTGCTGGATGTGCAGATGCCGGGCATGGATGGCTTCGAGGTCGCCCGCCTGATGCGCGGCAATCCTCGCACGCGGCTGACGCCGATCATCTTCGTTTCGGCCATCGCGCAGACCCATGAAGCGGTGCTGCGCGGGTACAGCACCGGTGCCGTGGACTTCGTCCTCAAACCCTTCGATCCCAGCGTGTTGCGGCACAAGATCGAGAGCCTGCTGGAGCACGAAAGCAACCGTATGGAGCTGCAACAGCTGTCGCTGCAGCTCGACCGTGCCCGCGCCTTCAATGCGTCGGTCCTGGCCAATGCCGCCGAAGGCATCCTGGTGGTCGGGGAGGACGGGCGCATCCAGTTCGCCAACCCGGCCATGGCGCAGATGCTCGGCGGCGAGGTGGGGGACCTGGAGGGCGTCGACCTGCTGTCGTTTCTCAAGAATCCTGCCTGCGAGGGCGGCTGGCAGCAGTCCGAGTTCTATCTGCACTTCAAGCGCGAGGCGACCTACCGCGTGCACGAGGCGATGATGCGCACGCTCGATGGCGGTTGCCTGCCGGTGGCGCTGTCCTGTTCGCCGTTGCCCAGGCTGCAACGGGCCATGGTGGTCATTGCCCTGGACATGTCGGTGGTGCGCAATCTTCACGCACAGCTGGAATCGCAGGCGGTGACCGACTCCCTGACCGGTCTGCTCAATCGGCGCGGTTTTCACCAGGCCCTGGAGTCATCGCTGGCGCGCATCGAACGCAGTGGCCAGCGGCTTGCGGTGCTCTATCTGGATCTGGACGGCTTCAAGCGCATCAACGATTCGCTCGGCCATGATGTCGGCGACCAGTTGCTGCGCCGGGTCGGCGAGCAGCTCAAGGCCTGCCTGCGGCCATACGACAGCCTGGCACGCATCGGTGGCGACGAGTTCACCGCGTTGCTGGACAACCTCGGCCACCCGGAGGATGCCGCGCGGGTGGCGGAGAAGCTGATCGAACTGGTGTCGGTGCGCCACACCCTCGACGGTGTCGATGTCACCCTGGGCGCCAGCGTCGGCATCGCCTGCTTCCCCGAATGCGGGCAGAACGTCGAGGGCCTGCTGCGTTCCGCCGACATGGCGATGTACGAGGCCAAGCGTGCCGGGCGCCAGCAGTACCGCTTCTTCTCGCCGGAGATGAACGGGCGTGCGCGTTCTCGACTGATGCTCGAGGAAAGCCTGCGCCATGCCATCGAGAACGACGATTTCGTGCTGGTCTACCAGCCGCAGTTCGAACTGGCGAGCGGACGCCTGCGCGGCTTCGAGGCCTTGCTGCGCTGGCAGCATCGGGTCGCCGGAACGGTGGCGCCCAACGTGTTCATCCCCTTGCTGGAGGAAACGCGGCTGATCAATCGCCTGGGCGAGTGGATCTTCCGGGAAGGGGCCAGGCAGCTGGCGATCTTCAAGCGCCAGTTCGGCGAGGACATGGTGCTGAGCCTGAATGTCAGCCCGGTGCAGTTCGGCATGCCGCAGCTGGTCACCGACCTGCAGCGTGTCCTCGACTCCCATGGCCTCAAGCCCAGCCAGCTGGAGGTCGAGGTGACCGAGAGCGCCCTGATGCAGGACCTGGAGCTGACCCAGGCGCAGCTGCGTCACCTGCGGGAACTGGGGGTGAAGATCGCCATCGACGATTTCGGCACCGGCTACTCGTCGCTGGCCTATCTGCGCCACTTCGAACTGGATACGCTGAAGATCGACCGCCTGTTCATCGCCAACATGCTCGATTCACCGCGCGATGCCGCAGTGGTCAGCACCATCATCGATCTCGGCCGCCATCTGGGCCTGGAGGTGATTGCCGAAGGGGTCGAGACCCAGGCCCAGCGCGAGTGGCTGGTGCAGCATCACTGCAACTTCATGCAGGGCTTTCTGGTGGCGCCGGGGGTGCCGGCCGGCACTGCCTTGCGGGTGCCGGCCCAGCTGGACTGGAGTACGTTGCCGCTGCCGCGCGAGGACTGACCCCGGCGGCGTCGCTCAGGCCTGCTGGTGCAGGCTGGCGAGCTCCGCGTCCTTCTCTTCCCACAGACGGTTGACCCACTGCTGGAAGGCCCGGCGGTAGTCCTCGTCCTGGTCGTAGTTGCGGCCGATGAATTCACGCGGGATGTCGACCTGCCGGAAACGCACCTGGACGGCGTCCAGGCGACCGCAGAGCAGGTCCCAGAAGCCCGGCACGCCGTGCGGGTAGTGAATGGTGACGTTGACGATGGCGTGCAGTTGCTCGCCCATGGCATCCAGAACGAAGGCGATGCCGCCAGCCTTGGGCTTGAGCAGATGCCTGAACGGCGATTGTTGCTGGGCGTGCTTGGCCGGGGTCAGGCGGGTGCCTTCGAGGAAGTTGAACACCGCCACCGGGTTGGTCTTGTAGCGGGCACACGCCTTGCGAGTGGTGGCCAGGTCCTGGCCGCGTTTCTCCGGGTACCTGGCCAGGTACTCCTTGCTGAAGCGCTTCATGAACGGAAACTCCAGCGCCCACCAGCACAGGCCGATCACCGGGACCCAGATCAGCTCCTGCTTGAGGAAGAACTTCAGCAGCGGCATGCGCCGGTTGAGCAGGTACTGCAGCACGAGGATGTCGACCCAGCTCTGGTGGTTGCTGGTCACCAGGTAGGAGTGCCGGGTATCGAAGCGCTCCAGGCCCTGGACGTTCCATTCGATGGTGCCGACCAGGCGCATCCAGAACTTGTTGACGCCGATCCAGCTTTCCGCGATGCCGTGCATGACGAAGCGCAGCGCGCGCTGTATGGGGGCGACCGGCAGCAGCAGTTTCAGCAGGGCGACGATGAACAGCGGCCAGCACCAGAACAGCGTGTTGAGTGCCAGCAGCAGCCCGGCGATCAGGCCGCGCAGTGGCGCAGGGAGAAAGTGCAGCATCGGGCGAACGCCTCCGTAGGCAGGCTGCACGCCCGGCGGGCAGCCTGAGAATGGGGCTTTCGCTGAGCCCCGTTGCGGTTGAAAGAGCTGCGGCATTGCGTGCGGCGAGCTGGTTCGGCGCCAAGGTTAACGGCTGTGCACTGACCTGCAAGTGCCAGCCATGACCAGGGGGTTTCGCCAGCCTCGGGCTTGCGCCATGCACGCCGGCCGTCGGTGCGCCCGGTTCGTTGCGGGACATGGCGCATTCCCGGGGTCAGCTCGGCAGGTCCGCTGCCTGAATCGCCGTCAGTGCGATGGTATAGACGATGTCATCGACCAGCGCACCGCGCGACAGGTCGTTCACCGGCTTGCGCAGGCCCTGCAGCATGGGGCCGACGCTGATGCAGTCGGCGCTGCGCTGCACGGCCTTGTAGGTGGTGTTGCCGGTGTTCAGGTCGGGGAACACGAACACCGTGGCACGCCCGGCGACCGGGCTGTTCGGCGCCTTCTGCCGGCCGACGCTGTCGATGGCGGCGGCATCGTACTGCAACGGGCCGTCGAGTGGCAGCTCCGGGCGTTTCTCGCGAGCCAGGCGGGTCGCTGCGCGGACCTTCTCCACTTCCTCGCCACTGCCGGAGTCGCCGGTGGAGTAGCTGAGCATCGCCACTCTCGGCGCGATGCCGAAGGCCTGCGCGGAGGCGGCGCTCTGCAGGGCGATCTCGGCCAGTTGTTCGGCATTCGGGTCGGGGTTCACCGCGCAGTCGCCATAGACCAGCACCTGGTCCGGCAGCAGCATGAAGAACACCGAGGACACCAGGTTGTAGCCGGGAGCGGTCTTGATCAGCTGCAGGGCCGGGCGAATGGTGTTGGCGGTGGTGTGGATGGCGCCGGACACCAGGCCGTCGACCTCATCCAGCGCCAGCATCATGGTGCCCAGCACCACGGTGTCTTCCAGTTGTGCCTCGGCCATCGGCGCATTCAGGCCCTTGCCCTTGCGCAGCTCGACCATCGGCTCGACATAGCGACCACGAATCAGGTCCGGGTCGAGGATTTCCAGGCCGTCCGGCAGTTCGATGCCTTGCGCACGCGCCACGGCCTGCACGTCTTCCGGCTTGGCCAGCAATACGCAGCGGGCGATGCCGCGCGCCTGGCAGATGGCGGCAGCCTGCACGGTACGCGGCTCGCTGCCCTCGGGCAGGACGATCCGCTTGGCAGCGGCCTTGGCCCGCTGCACCAGCTGATAGCGGAATGCCGGTGGCGACATGCGCAGTTCGCGCGGCGTGCCACAGCGGGTGCGCAGCCAGTCATGGTCGATGTGCCCGGCGACGAAGTCGGAGACCTTCTCCGAGCGCTCGCGGTCATCCAGCGGGATTTCCTTGTTCAGGCGGTTGAGATGGGTGGCGGTGTCATAGGAACCGGTGCTTACCGTCATCACCGGCAGGCCGCTGGCCAGCGCTCCCTGGCAAAGTTCCATGATGCGCGGGTCGGGGGCGAAATCGCTGCACAGCAGCAGGCCGGCCAGCGGCACGCCGTTCATCGCGGCCAGGCAGGCCGAGAGGATGATGTCGTCACGGTCGCCGGGCGTCACCACCAGGGTGCCGGGCTTGAGCAACTGCACGCTGTTGGCCACGGCGCGGGCGCAGAGCACGATCTTCATCATGCGCCGCTGCTCGTAGTCACCGGCATTGATGATGCGGGCGCCGAGCAGCTCGGCGATGTCCTTGGTGCGCGGCGCGTTCAGCTCGTCCTGCCAGGGGATGCAGCCGAGCAGGCGGAAGTCGCCGCTCTTGAGCAGCGGTGACAGGTCTTCCAGGCGCTCGGCGAAGGCATCGATACCGTCCTCGCTGCGTACCTTGTTGAGGATCACCCCGAGTACCTTCGGGTCTTTCGGCCCACCGAACAGCTGGGCCTGGATCTCGACGCGGTCGGACAGTTCGGTGAGGCTCTCGTCCTCCGGGGCGCTGACCAGAATCACGTCGGCGTCCAGGCTCTTGGCCAGGTGGAAGTTGACGCGTGCGGCGTAGCTGGCGTGGCGTGTCGGCACCATGCCTTCGACGATGACCACGTCCTTGCCGGCGGCTGCCTGCTGATAGAGGCTGATGATCTCTTCCAGCAGCTCGTCCAGCTGGCCGTCGCCGAGCATGCGCTCGACATGGCTGAGTGGCAGCGGCTTGGGCGAGTGCAGGCCATGGGTGCGGGCGATCAGTTCACTGGAACGCTCCGGCCCGAGGTCGCCGGCATGCGGCTGGGCGATGGGCTTGAAGAAGCCGACCTTCAGGCCGCTGCGCTCCAGGGCACCGACCAGGCCGAGGCTGATGGACGTGAGACCGACACCGAAACCGGTGGGGGCGATGAAGAATGTGTGCATGAAAAAGCCTCAGTCGAGCAGGGCAAGGGTGTCGAGGGCGATCTGCCGCTCTTCATTGGTGGGCACCACCAGCACGCGCGGGTGGCCTGGCGCATGAATCGCGCCGGCGATGCCGCGTATGCAGCGGGCGTTGGCCTGCTCGTCGAGCTTCAGCCCGAGCAGGCCGAGATGGTCGAGGGTCTTGCGCCGGATCAGCGCCGAGTTCTCGCCGATGCCGCCGGTGAAGACCATGCCGTCGAGACGCTGCAGGGCGCAGCTCATGGCGGCCAGTGACTTGGCCAGGCGGTAGCAGAACACCTCGATGGCCAGGGTGGCGCCGGGGTGGCCCTGCTCGCGCGCCAGCTCCAGCGTGCGCATGTCGTTGGACAGCCCGGAAAGGCCGAGCAGGCCGCTGTCGTGGTTGAGCATGGCGTCGATCTGTTCCAGGCTCCAGCCCAGGGTTCGCGCCAGGTGGCTGTGCAGGTTGGGGTCGACGTCACCGCTGCGTGTGCCCATCACCAGACCTTCCAGCGGGGTCAGCCCCATGCTGGTGTCACGGCTGAGGCCGTTCTCCACGGCGCAGGTGGAGCTGCCGTTGCCCAGGTGGGCTACCAGCCAGCTGCTGGCCTCGACCGCCAGGCCGCTCATCTGCGCGGCCTTCTGGCTGACGTAGCGGTGGCTGGTGCCGTGGAAACCGTAGCGGCGCACGCCATGTTCGGCGTACAGCGCCTGTGGGACGGCGTAGCGGAAGGCGTGTTCGGGCAGGGTCTGGTGGAAGGCGGTGTCGAAGACCGCCACCTGGACCAGGTCCGGGAACAGTTTCATCGCCGCTTCGATGCCCTGCAGATTGGCGGGGTTGTGCAGCGGCGCCAGTGGCGCGATCTGGCGGATGCTGTGCAGGCTGGAGGCGTCCAGGCGGCTGGCGCCGGAGAAGTGCTCACCGCCGTGCACCACGCGGTGGCCAATGCCGTGCAGGGCACCGGCTGCGGCCTGCTGCACGATCGGCAGCAGATGGGACAGGGCCTGACGATGGTCCGCGCCTGGCAGCGCCAGGCTGTCCTTGTGTTCACCCAGGCGCCAGTGCAGGACCGCCTCGGGGCTGCCCAGACGTTCGGCCAGGCCGCTGAGGATGAAGGTTTCTTGTGCCTCGTTGACCAGCGCGAACTTGATCGACGAACTGCCGCAGTTGATCACCAGAATGTTGCGTGCCGACATTTAAGCTTCCTTGGAGGGTTCGTGCGACCGATCCCTGGCGCACCAGCCACAGGCGAATGGGCTGCCCAGCCTGGCCTGGCGCTGTTCGGGATCGAGTACCCAGGGCCGATTCTGCCAGGGCGGTCGGTGGCGTACATGCTGAGTATGACCACAAGACAAGACTGCCAGCCAATCGCCATGTTCGTCCTGACGAAAATCAACGATCCATGCGGCCCGTTTGTCCGGGGTCGGGTCGCAATCGCGGCCAGCCTTGGTTAGACTTGACCGTTCATTTCTCTTTCGCAAAAGGTCTCCACATGCTGATTGCCGCCAACAAGGCCGTCTCCATCGACTATACCCTGACCAACGATGCCGGCGAGGTGATCGACAGCTCCGCTGGCGGCGCGCCGCTGGTGTACCTGCATGGCGCCGGCAACATCATCGTCGGCCTGGAGAAGGCCCTGGTGGGCAAGCAGGCGGGCGACGAAGTCGAAGTCTCCGTCGAGCCGGAAGAAGCCTACGGCGAATACAGCGCCGAGCTGGTCGCGACCCTGAGCCGCGCCATGTTCGAAGGCGTCGACACCCTGGAAGTGGGCATGCAGTTCCACGCGTCCGGCCCGGACGGCAGCATGCAGATCGTCACCATCCGTGATATCGACGGCGACGACGTGACCGTCGATGGCAATCACCCGCTGGCTGGCCAGCGCCTGAACTTCAAGGTCAAGGTCGTCGACGTGCGTGAAGCCAGCGCCGAAGAAGTGGCCCACGGTCACATCCATGGCGAAGGTGGTCACCACCACTGAGTTGCCTGTCGGGCGACTTGCGGTCGTTCCCCTTGGCGGAACCACTGCTAAGCTGAAGTTTGCGATAAAGGCGCCTCAGGGCGCCTTTTTCATGCATGCCCGTTGGTCTTCGGGCCAGCCGTTTCAGGGCCACGCGCCCGCTGCACTGAATTCGCTGAGGAAGTTCGTCATGAGTGCCTTTCACGATCTCAATCTACGCGCGCTGGACGGCCAGGAACTGCCGCTGGCGCCCTACAAGGGCCAGGTGGTACTGGTGGTCAACGTCGCCTCCAAGTGCGGCCTGACCCCTCAGTACGCCGGGCTGGAGAAGCTCTACCAGCAGTACAAGGGCAATGGCTTCACCGTGCTCGGTGTGCCCTGCAACCAGTTCGCCGGCCAGGAACCTGGCAGCGAGGAGGAAATCCGTGAGTTCTGCAGCCTCAACTACGGGGTGAGCTTTCCGCTGGGCAGCAAGCTGGAGGTCAACGGCCCTGGGCGCCATCCGTTGTATCGCCTGCTTGCCGGTGAGGGCGCCGAGTTTCCGGGCGACATCACCTGGAACTTCGAGAAGTTCCTGGTTGGCCAGGACGGTCGCGTGCTGGCGCGTTTCTCCCCACGCACCACGCCGGACGACCCGGCGCTCATCCAGGCCGTCGAGAAAGCGCTCGGCCTCTGAGCCGTGGGCCTGCCTGCTCGAACGAGCCGGCAGGCGTGGCGAATCGGCCAAAACCACGGCCATTTCCTCATGCACCCTTGTTCATGCGGTCGTCCGCTTGCTTAATCGGACGACTTGCCGAGGAGTGCAACCATGACCAGCTTTCCCAACGAGCAATTGCCTGCCATGGCATCGCCGGCCGAGTTGCGTGCGCTGATCGAAGGGCGCCGTGCCGTGCGCCGCTTCACGCCCGAAGCGGTGGCGGAGGAGGTGATCCGCGACTGCCTGGAGCTGGCCGTGCTGGCGCCGAACTCCTGCAACCTGCAGCCCTGGAGCTTCCAGGTCATTCGCGACCCGGGCCTGCTGGCCCGCCTGCACCCGGTCTGCATGGGCCAGAATGCTGCGCGGGCGCCACTGATCATCGCCGTGCTGGCCCGTCCGGACACCTGGCGTCAGGCGTGCCGCAACGTTATCGACTACTGGCCGGAAGCCGAGGTGCCGGCGCGCATCCGCAGCTTCTACAGCAAGACCGCGCCGTTTCAGTACAACCAGGGGCCGCTGGGACTGCTCGGGCTGTTCAAGCGCCAGCTGGTACGCCTGCTGGGGCTGCGCAAGGCCCTGATGCGAACGCCCAACAGCCGGGCGGACATGCGCCTGTGGGCGGTGAAGTCCACTGCGCTGGCGGCCGAGAACCTGATGCTGGCCTTCCACAGCCACGGTTACGCGACCTGCCCGATGGAAGGCTTCGATGAAGTGCGCCTGCGCCGCGTGCTGGAGATTCCGCGCCAGGCCATACCGATCATGCTCCTGGCCGTCGGCCGCCAGGGCGAGAAGGGCGTGTACAACCCGCGCTTGCGCTTCCCGCTGGAGCAACAGGTCACCTGGCTGTAGCCGCGCTTGACCTGGATCAAATCGCCTGATCTTGAATACGGCGTAATCGTCCTTATCTAGTCTTCATCTCGGCGGGTATCGGTTTTCGGGGATGTTGTCCCGGCCCGCTCTTCTGGAGGAAGGACATTTATGCGTATCGATCGTTTGACCAGCAAGCTGCAACTTGCACTCTCCGACGCCCAATCCCTGGCCGTGGGCATGGATCACGCGGCCATCGAACCGCTGCACCTGATGCAGGCCCTGCTCGAGCAGCAGGGCGGTTCGATCAAGCCCCTGCTGATGCAGGTGGGCTTCGACATCAACAGCCTGCGCCAGGGCCTGACCCGCGAGCTGGACCAGCTCGGCAAGCTGCAGAACCCCACTGGCGACATCAATCTGTCGCAGGACCTGGCACGCCTGCTCAACCAGGCCGACCGCCTGGCCCAGCAGAAGGGCGACCAGTTCATTTCCAGCGAGCTGGTGCTGCTCGCCGCCATGGACGAGAACACCAGGCTCGGCAAGCTGCTGCTTGGCCAGGGCGTATCGAAGAAGGCCCTGGAAAATGCCATCGCCAACCTGCGTGGCGGCCAGGCCGTCAACGACCCCAATGTCGAGGAGTCGCGCCAGGCGCTGGACAAGTACACCGTCGACCTGACCAAGCGTGCCGAGGACGGCAAGCTCGACCCGGTGATCGGGCGTGACGACGAGATCCGCCGCACCATCCAGGTCCTGCAGCGGCGTACCAAGAACAACCCGGTGCTGATCGGTGAACCCGGTGTCGGCAAGACCGCCATCGCCGAGGGGCTGGCGCAGCGCATCATCAACGGTGAGGTGCCCGATGGCCTGAAGGACAAGCGCCTGCTGTCGCTGGACATGGGCTCGCTGATCGCCGGCGCCAAGTTCCGTGGCGAGTTCGAGGAGCGCCTCAAGGCGGTGCTCAACGAGCTGGCCAAGCAGGAAGGCCGGGTGATCCTGTTCATCGACGAACTGCACACCATGGTCGGCGCCGGCAAGGCCGAAGGCGCGATGGATGCCGGCAACATGCTCAAGCCGGCGCTGGCGCGGGGCGAGCTGCATTGCGTTGGCGCCACCACGCTGGATGAGTACCGCCAGTTCATCGAGAAGGACGCCGCGCTGGAGCGTCGCTTCCAGAAGGTGCTGGTGGACGAGCCGAGCGAGGAGGACACCATCGCCATCCTCCGTGGCCTGAAAGAGCGCTATGAGGTGCACCACGGGGTGACCATCACCGATGGCGCGATCATCGCCGCGGCCAAGCTCAGCCATCGCTACATCACCGACCGTCAGCTGCCGGACAAGGCCATCGACCTGATCGACGAGGCCGCCAGCCGCATTCGCATGGAGATCGACTCCAAGCCCGAGGAGCTGGATCGCCTGGATCGCCGCCTGATCCAGCTGAAGATCGAGCGCGAGGCGCTGAAGAAGGAAGACGACGAGGCGACCAAGAAACGCTTGATCAAGCTCGAAGACGACATCGCCAAGCTGGAGAAGGAGTACGCCGACCTCGACGAAATCTGGAAGTCGGAGAAGGCCGAGGTGCAGGGTTCGGCGCAGATCCAGCAGAAGATCGAACAGGCCAAGACCGAGCTGGAGGCCGCACGGCGCAAGGGTGACCTCAACCGCATGGCCGAGCTGCAGTACGGCGTGATCCCCGATCTGGAACGCAGCCTGCAGATGGTCGACCAGCACGGCAAGAGCGAGAACCAGCTGCTGCGCAACAAGGTCACCGACGAGGAGATCGCCGAGGTCGTTTCCAAGTGGACCGGCATCCCGGTGAGCAAGATGCTCGAGGGTGAGCGCGAGAAGCTGCTGAAGATGGAAGGCCTGCTGCACCAGCGGGTGATCGGCCAGGACGAAGCGGTGGTCGCCGTGGCCAACGCCGTGCGCCGTTCGCGCGCGGGGCTGGCGGACCCGAACCGACCGAGCGGCTCGTTCCTCTTCCTCGGCCCGACCGGGGTGGGCAAGACCGAACTGTGCAAGGCGCTGGCCGAGTTTCTCTTCGACACCGAGGAGGCGCTGGTGCGCATCGACATGTCCGAGTTCATGGAGAAGCACAGCGTGGCGCGCCTGATCGGTGCGCCGCCCGGTTACGTCGGCTACGAGGAGGGCGGTTACCTGACCGAGGCGGTACGCCGCAAACCCTACTCGGTGGTGCTGATGGACGAAGTCGAGAAGGCGCACCCGGATGTGTTCAACGTGCTGCTGCAGGTGCTCGAGGACGGCCGGCTGACCGACAGCCACGGGCGTACCGTGGACTTCAAGAACACCGTGATCGTGATGACCTCCAACCTGGGCTCGGCGCAGATCCAGGAACTGGTCGGCGACAGGGAAGCGCAGCGCGCGGCGGTGATGGACGCGGTGAGCAGCCACTTCCGCCCCGAGTTCATCAACCGGATCGACGAGGTGGTGGTATTCGAACCGCTGGGCCGCGAGCAGATCGCCGGCATCGCCGAGATTCAGCTGCAGCGCCTGCGTGGCCGCCTGGCCGAGCGTGAGCTGAGCCTGGAGCTGACGCCGGAGGCGCTCGACAAGCTGATCGCCGTCGGTTACGACCCGGTGTATGGCGCACGCCCGCTCAAGCGTGCGATCCAGCGCTGGATCGAGAACCCGCTGGCGCAGCGCATCCTGGCAGGCGACTTCGCTCCGGGTGTGCAGGTCAAGGCCAAGGTGGAGGGCGACGAGATCGTCTTCGCCTGATCGGTCGCAGCGGCAAACGACAAGGCCCGCCAATTGGCGGGCCTTTTTTGTAGCCCGGATGAAAACCGGAAAATGGCAGTCAGGGTGACCCGGATTGCATCCGGGCTACAGGGTCAGCCCCGGACTGTATCCGGCTGTGTGCTAATCCGTAGGAGCGGCTTCAGCCGCGAAGCTCTGAAGCCGCTGCTGCGTAACGTATCAGCAGCAATCGCCCCAGTGCTTCTTCTTCGAGGTATGGCCGATACCGGGATTGAAGCTGTTGGTCGGGTCGAGTTCGCGATAGAAGCCCGCCAGCGCCGGCTTGGCCACGTACAGGTGGCCGACGTTGTGCTCGGCCGGATATTCGGCGCGGCGCTCGTCGAGCAGCGCCCACATGCGGTGTTCCATCGCGATCGGGTCGTTGCCTTTCTTGACGATGTAGTCCTGGTGGAACACGTGGCAGAAGAAGTGCCCGTAGTAGAGCTTGTGGATGATCTGCTCCTCCATCTCGTCCGGCAGTGTCTCGACCCAGTCGCGATCGTTGCGGCGCAGGGCGATGTCCAGGGCGAGGATGTCCTCGACGCTGCTGCGGTGCGCCTCGCGGTAGCGGATCGCGGCACCGGCGACGGCGAAGCGATGCAGGAACGCCTTGCGGCCTTCCTCGGCGTCGCATTCGAAGTAGGCACCGCTGTCGCTGCCAGCGAAGAACTCGGCGAGGAAGGCGCGGGTCTGCTCCAGGGTGTCGTTGGACACCCGCACCAGCAGGTGATGCTCGAAGCGGTCGCGGTACTCGCGCATGCGCGCGGGCAGGTGGCTGGGCAGCAGGTTCATCAGCGCCTGGATCACTTTATCGGTCACGCCACGCAGGCCGAAGCGCTCGAAGAACCCGTCGACCCGGCTCTTCATGGCGAAGGCCGCCGGGACCCTGGAGGTGCCGAACTTGTCGATCACCAGAAAGGTGTCCTTGCCGTACTTCTCGCCGATGTCGAAGGCGGTGCGGTGGATGTATTCCCCCGCGATCGGCAGGCGCGGCAGCCTGGCCAGCAGGTGGCGGCGCACCTCGGTCAGGTCGTGCGGGTCGTTGCTGCCGATGTAGAACACCGTGCTCGGTTCCTTCGGGAAGGTGTCCAGGCGCACCGCGAACAGGCACAGCTTGCCGGCCGAACCGGAGGCCTCGAACAGGCGTGACGGGTCGGCATTGAAGCGCGCCGGGGTGTCGGCGTCGACATCGCGCACGTGCTCGCCATAGCGTGCGTCGGAGGCCTTGGCGGTGGCCTCGTTGCGTACCTGTTGCGGGCTGTAGTCGCCCTGCTGCAGGCGGGTGAGGATTTCCTCGGGGCTGTCGCCCAGCTCGATCCCCAGGTGATTGACCAGTTCCAGCGAGCCGTCGTCCTTCACCTGCGCGTACAGCGCCAGTTCGGTGTAGGCCGGGCCACGGCGTACCAGGGCGCCGCCGGAGTTGTTGCAGATGCCGCCGAGCACCGAGGCGCCGATGCACGAGGAGCCGATCACCGAGTGCGGTTCGCGATTCAGCGGTGCCAGCGCCTGTTCCAGGCGGTCGAGGGTGGCGCCGGGCAGGCACACTACCTGCTGGCCATCGTTGATCAGTTGCACGCCGCTGACGCGCAGGGTGCTGATCAGCACGATCTCACGGTCGTAGTCGTCGCCGTCGGGGGTGGAACCGCCGGTGAGGCCGGTGTTGGCGGCCTGCATGATGACGATGCGATCAGCCGCGACCGCCGCCTGGAGAATGCGCCATTGCTCCAGCAGGGAGCCCGGGCGCACCACCGCCAGGACGTTGCCCTCGCCGGTACGGTGGCCCTTGCGGAAGCGCCGCGTGCCTTGCTCGTCGGTCAGCACATGGCTGGCACCGACGATCTGGCGCATCTGCGCCAGCAGGTCTTCACGGCTCGGGGTGGTGGCGGCAGCGGTCATCGACTCAGCGCTCCTTTACCAGCAGGTCCGAGGAGATCTCGGCGATGGACTTGGCGCCCGTCAGCACCATGGCCACGCGCATCTCCTTCTCGATCAGGTCGAGCAGGTTGCTCACGCCGGCGCCACCGGCGGCAGCCAGGGCGTAGATGAAGGCGCGACCGAGCAGCACGGTATCGGCGCCGAGGGCGAGCATGCGCACCACGTCCAGGCCGGTGCGGATGCCGGAGTCGGCGAGAATCTTCAGGTCACCCTTGACCGCGTCGGCGATGGCCGGCAGGGCACGGGCGCTGGACAGCACGCCGTCGAGCTGACGACCGCCGTGGTTGGAGACGATGATGCCGTCGGCACCGAAGCTGACGGCGTCGCGGGCGTCTTCCGGGTCGAGGATGCCCTTGATGACCATCGGGCCGTCCCAGAAGTCGCGGATCCACTCCAGGTCCTTCCAGGAGATCGACGGGTCGAAGTTGGCGCCCAGCCAGCCGATGTAGTCGGCCAGACCCGTGGGGTTGCCACGGTAGGCGGAAATGTTGCCCAGGTCATGCGGCTTGCCCAGCAGACCGACGTCCCAGGCCCACTGCGGGTGAGTCATGGCCTGCAGCACGCGGCGCATGGCCGCGTTCGGGCCGCTCATGCCGGAGTGGGCGTCGCGGTAGCGGGCGCCGGGCACGGGCATGTCCACGGTGAACACCAGGGTCGAGCAGCCGGCGGCCTTGGCCCGCTCCAGGGCGTTCTTCATGAAGCCGCGGTCCTTCAGCACGTAAAGCTGGAACCACATGGGCCGGTCGATCGCCGGCGCCACTTCCTCGATCGGGCACACCGACACGGTGGACAGGGTGAAGGGCAGGCCCTTGGCCGCTGCCGCCTTGGCCGCCTGCACTTCGCCGCGGCGGGCGAACATGCCGGTGAGGCCGACCGGCGCCAGGCCGACCGGCATCGACATCTTCTCGCCGAACAGCTCGGTGGACAGGTCCAGCTCGGACATGTTCTTCAGCACCCGCTGCCGCAGCTCGATGTCCGACAGGTCGGCGACGTTGCGGCGCAGGGTGTGCTCGGCATAGGCACCACCATCGACGTAGTGGAACAGGAA
Source organism: Pseudomonas sp. BMW13 (assembly GCF_013357275.1). Taxonomy (NCBI): domain Bacteria; kingdom Pseudomonadati; phylum Pseudomonadota; class Gammaproteobacteria; order Pseudomonadales; family Pseudomonadaceae; genus Pseudomonas; species Pseudomonas sp. BMW13. The sequence continues at coordinate 340,491 of NZ_SUKD01000002.1, forward strand.
GGGCGGCAGCTTGCGCTGAGCGGCGGCGCGATAGTCGGTAGAGGCAGAAATGATCATGGGCTCATCCTGTTGCTGAAAAAGGGGAAGCGTAGCCTGACGGCAAGAGCCCCGGCATGGCCGGGGCGCAGTGGAACCGTGTGCTCAGCGGGCGACCAGCGGGTCGCTGATGCCCAGTACGTAGATCGCGACCAGCGCGATGATGCCGGTGAACAGCACGTAGTACAGCGTCGGCCAGATGGTCTTGCGCAGGGTACTGCCTTCGCGACCCAGCAGGCCAACGGTGGCCGATGCCGCGACCACGTTGTGGATCGCCACCATGTTGCCGGCGGCGGCGCCCACGGCCTGCACCGCGACGATCAGCGCGCTGGAGATGCCCAGGCTGCTGGCCACGCCGAACTGGAACTGGCTGAACATCATGTTGCTGACGGTGTTGGAACCGGCGATGAACGCGCCCAGGGCACCGATGCTCGGGGCCAGCAGCGGGTAGATGCCGCCGACGCTGTCAGCGACCCAGCGCGCCATCAGGATCGGCATGCTGGCCAGCTCGGCACCGTTGACGCCGGAGTTGATCAGGATACGCACCATCGGCACGGTGAACAGCAGCACGAAGCCGGCGCTGAGCAGCACGCTGGAGGATTCCTTGACGGCCTTGCCCAGGTCACGCGCCTTCATGCCGTGCAGGAAGAAAGTGGCCAGTACCACGGCGACCAGAATGCCGCCTGGCAGGTACAGCGGCTGGAAGCTGGCGCTGACACCGGCTTCGCCGAGCAGGTCGGGGAAGTTCACCACCACGGCTTTCAGGGCGTTGCCCACCTGCGGGAACACGCGGCTGATCACCAGCAGGGCACCGACCAGCACGTAGGGCAGCCAGGCGCGCAGTGCGCTCATCGGCTTGGCGGTCAGCTCGTCCAGTTTCATCTCGACGCTGCCCAGCCATTCGCTCGGCCATTTGTCCGCCGGGGCGAAGTCCCAGGTCTGCTTCGGTACCAGGAAGCCGACGCGTGCGGCGCTGGTGACGATGGCCAGGCCGATCAGGCCGCCCAGCAGGGAGGGGAATTCCGGGCCGAGGAACACACCGGTGAAGACGTAGGGGATGACGAAGGCGAAACCGGCGAAGATGGCGAACGGCAGGACTGCCAGGCCGGCTTTCCAGCTTTTCTCGGCACCGAAGAAGCGGGTCAGCATCATCGCCATGATGGTGGGCATCAGGACGCCGACGGTGGCGTGGATGATCGCCACTTCACTGGTGATCAGTTGCAGGAACTGCGCCCAGGAGGAACCTTGCTCCACCAGGTGGGCGCCGATGGTCGCGGTATCCAGGCCGGTGTTGACGCCGACGATGATGGGCGTGCCGACCGCGCCGAAGGACACCGGCGTGCTCTGTACCAGCATGCCCATCAGCACTGCGGCCATGGCCGGGAAGCCGATGGCCACCAGCAGCGGGGCGGCGATGGCGGCCGGGGTACCGAAACCCGAGGCGCCCTCGATGAAGCAGCCGAACAGCCAGGCGATGATGATGGCCTGGATGCGACGGTCAGGACTGATGGTGGTGAAACCGGCACGAATGGCGGTGATGCCGCCGGAATGCTTGAGGGTGTTCAGCAGCAGGATCGCGCCGAAGATGATCCACAGCAGGCCGAGGGTGATCAGCAGGCCTTGCAGGGTGGAGGCCAGCACGCGGTTGAGGCTCATGTCCCAGGCGAACAGGCCGACGGCGGCGGTGACCAGATAGACCAGCGGCATGGCGCGCTTGGCCGGCCAGCGCAGGCCGATCAGCAGGATGGCGGCGAGCAGGATCGGCGAGAACGCCAGCAGGGCGAGAATTCCGTTGGACATGGGGCTTACTCCGCGGCAAGGCGCACGCGGCGCAGTAGCAGGGGGGATGCGGTATTCGGCAGACGTGCGGCGCTATGGGACTTCATGGCGTGACCTCGACGACTCGTTCTTGTTATTGAATCGGGTTAATTGGTAAGACCAATTTACAAAACAGCCGGCTCAGGTTAAAAGTCGATCAATGCGCTGTCAAATCGCAGGGCTAAGACTTTGGTCGTAGAATGCTGTCTTGTTCGTCGCGGGGCGGCGCTATAGGCTTGCGCCATGCTGCATATGGCCTGGTCAAACCAATGGAGAAGCGCGCAATGGAAGTAGGTCTGGTGCGACAGCGTCGTCTCTCGGACGACATCGTCGCGCAACTGGAAACCATGATTCTCGAAGGCACCCTGCGTGCCGGCGAGCGGCTGCCTGCCGAGCGCGCACTGGCCGAGCAGTTCGGCGTGTCACGTCCGTCCCTGCGCGAGGCGATTCAGAAACTGGTGGCCAAGGGGTTGCTGGTCAGCCGTCAGGGTGGCGGCAACTATGTGGCCGAATCACTGGGCTCGACCTTCAGCGACCCGCTGTTGCACCTGCTGGAGAACAAGGAGGATGCCCAGCGCGACCTGCTGGAATTCCGCCATACGCTGGAAGGTTCCTGTGCCTACTACGCGGCCCGGCGAGCCACCGATATCGACCGGCAACGGCTGAGCGAGGCGTTCGAGGCCTTGCAGGACTGCTACTCGCGCGCTGGCAAGGTCACGCGAGCCGAGGAGGGCGCGGCCGATGCGCGCTTCCATCTGGCGATTGCCGAAGCCAGCCACAATGCCGTGCTGCTGCACACCATCCGCGGCCTGTTCGATCTGCTCAAGCGCAACGTGGTGACCAACATCGGTGGCATGTACGCCCAGCGCGAAGAAACCCGCGACATGCTGATCAGCCAGCACCGGGCGCTGTTCGAGGCGATCATCGAAGGGCGTGCGGAGGACGCGCGCGACCTGTCCAACCGGCACATCGACTATGTGCAGGAAGTGCTGGCGGAAGTTCAGCTGGAGGCTCGGCGCGTGGCGCGAGCGCAGCGTCGGCAGGGACTATAGGCAGCTACAAGCTACATGCAGGAGCCAGAGTCGCTGTGAAAGCGCTCATGGCCCGCAGCCGCTGTCAGTCGTCCTTGCCCTTGCTGCGCATGGCGCGCTGGACTTCACGGTTGGCGTCACGCTCTTTCTCGACGTGGCGCTTGTCGAAGTCCTTCTTGCCCTTGGCCAGGGCGATCTCGCATTTGACCAGGTGCTGTTTCCAGTACAGCGACAGGGCGACGCAGGTGTAGCCCTTCTGCTGCACGGCACCGAACAGCTTGTCCAGCTCGCGCTTGTTCAGCAGCAGCTTGCGCGTGCGGATCGGGTCGGCGATGACGTGGGTGCTGGCGGTTTTCAACGGGGTGATATGCGCCCCCATCAGCCAGGCTTCGTCGTCCTTGAGCAGTACGTAGCTGTCCACCAGCTGGGCCTTGCCAGCGCGCAGGCTCTTCACTTCCCAGCCAGTCAGGGCGACGCCCGCCTCGAACTTCTGTTCGACGAAATAATCGTGCAGCGCCTTTTTGTTCAGCGCGATGGTGCCTTGTGGATGTTTCTTTTGCTTAGCCATAGGGCGCGCATTATAGGGAGTCGCCCGCGCCTGCGCCATGGGGCTTTACCGAGCCAAGCTTGAGCCTGCCCGGCTAATCTTCGACAATGCGCGATCTTTTTCCCGTAGTGATGGGGTGTTGGCCGTAATGGCGAGCGACAACGTTTCGATTCATGGCGCCTGGGCCAGTCGGTGGGTATTCATTCTGGCGGCTACCGGCTCGGCAGTCGGCCTCGGCAATATCTGGAAGTTCCCCTACATGACAGGGGTCTATGGCGGCGGTGCATTCGTCGTCATGTACCTGTTCTGCATCGCCCTGGTGGGCGTGCCGATCATGCTGGCGGAAACCCTGATCGGTCGGCGTGGCCGGCAGAGCCCGGTCAATTCGATGAAGAGCCTCGCCATCGAGGCGGGCGCGTCGAAAGGCTGGTCGCTGGCGGCGCTGGGCGGCATGGTCGCGGCCCTGCTGATCCTGTCTTTTTATAGCGTGGTGGCCGGCTGGTCGCTGGACTACATCCTCAGCATGGGGCGTGGCGACTTCACTGGCATCACCGCCGAAGGCGCCGGTGCGGCGTTCGGCGGGCTGACTGCGGACCCCTGGCGGCTGACCCTGTGGCACAGCCTGTTCATGCTGATCACTGCGTTCGTCATCGCCAAGGGCGTGGTCGCGGGGCTGGAGCGCAGCCTGCGCATCATGATGCCGCTGCTGTTCGTGCTGCTCCTGGTGCTGCTGGGCTACAGCTTTACCACCGGGCACTTCCGTGAAGGCTTCGATTTCCTCTTCCATTTTGACGCCAGCAAGGTGCAGGGTGGCATTCTCGCCGCCATGGGGCATGCCTTCTTCACCCTGAGCGTCGGGGTCGGCTCGATCATGGTGTACGGCGCCTACATGCCGAAGAAGGCATCGATCGGCGCCACCGTGCTGACCGTCGGCCTGCTCGATACCCTGGTCGCGCTGACCGCTGGTCTGGCCCTGTTTCCCATCGTCTTCGCCGCCGGCCTGGAGCCGGGCGGTGGTCCTGGGCTGATGTTCGTCACCCTGCCGATCGCCTTTGGCAACATCGCCTTCGGTCAGGTGATGGGGCTGATCTTCTTCGTCCTGGTGGCCGTGGCGGCGTGGAGTTCGTCGATCTCCATGCTCGAGCCGGCAGTCGCCTACTTCGTCGAGAAGAGCGGACGCAGCCGTGCCCTGGTCACGGCGGTGCTGGCGCTGCTGTGCTGGCTGGTCGGTATGGGCACCGTGCTGTCGTTCAACGTCTGGGCCGAGGCCAAGTTCTTCGTCTTTGCCGAGGATGGCTTCCACCTGCTGCAGTGGGGCGCCGAGGGCGGCAAGACCTTCTTCGACAGCATCGACTACCTGACCAGCCGCATCCTGCTGCCACTGGGTGGCCTGGCGTTCGCCCTGTTCGCCGGTTGGGTGCTCAGCCGTGATTCGGTGCGTGACGAGTTGGCGATCAAGAGCCCGTTGCTGTTCAATCTCGCCCTCTGGCTGATTCGCGTCGTGGCGCCGATCGGCGTTCTGATCGTTTTCATCGCGGAGCTGAGCAAGTAAATGACTACTCGAATCCAGCGCTCGGCGTTGCTGCCTTATCCGGCGCAGGCGCTGTTTGACCTCGTCAACGATGTCGCCAGCTACCCGCAGTTCCTGCCGTGGTGCCGCGCCAGTGAAGTGCTGGAGGTCAGCGAGACGCACATGCTGGCTAGTCTCGAGGTGGCCAAGGGCAGCATCAGCCAGCGTTTCGTCACGCGCAATGTGCTGCAGCCCGGGCAGCGCATCGAGATGAACCTGCAGGAAGGACCGTTCACCAGCCTGAACGGTGTCTGGGAGTTCAAGGCGCTGGGCGACAAGGCCTGCAAGATCAGCCTCGATCTGACCTTCGACTACGCCGGGCCGCTGGTGCGCGCTACCCTCGGACCCCTGTTCAACCAGGCGACCAACACCATGGTCGATGCCTTCTGTCAGCGAGCCAAGCAACTCTATGGATAAGCCGAGCATTGCGATCGAAGTGGTCTACGCGCTGGCCGAGCGGCAGAAGCTGCTGCGCCTGTCGGTGCCGGTCGGCACCACGGTGCGCGAGGCGGCGCTGCGCTCCGGCATGCAGCAGTTCTTTCCCGAACTGGATCTGCAGCAGGCCCCGCTGGGCATCTTCGGCAAGGCGGTCAGCAAGCCGGAGGAGCGCGAGCTGGTCGAGGGGGAGCGAGTGGAGATCTACCGCCCGCTGATCGCCGACCCGAAAGAGGTGCGCAAGCAGCGTGCGGCCAAGGCCAAGGCCCGGGAAGAGGGCGACGAGTCGGCCTGAGGCACAGCGCTTGCTGCCACGTGGCGAGCAGACATGAAAAAGCCCGGAGCGAGTCCGGGCTTTTTCATGTCTGGGTGTTACTGCGGTTCGGTGTCCAGCGGCTCCGGCGTCGGTACCGGCACGGTTTCCACCTGGTCGACTTCGCGCTGGATCTGCTCGAGCAGCGAGCCAGGTGCCGGCGGCGTGTCGTCCTGTGGCTTGGCCTGCGGCTGCGTACTGGTGGTATCGCTGTCCTGGCCAAGGATGGCCTGGTCGCGGCTTACGCCGGGCATGAAGTCGCCGGCCAGGCCGACCAGCTGGTCGCTACCGTCGAAGACCAGGCTGACGCGTTCCTGCAGGCGCTGACCGCCACCTGGCTGGATGCTGTAGAGATAATCCCAGCGATCGGCATGGAAGGTGTCGGTGATCAGCGGGTTGCCCATGATAAACCGCACTTGGCGTCGGGTCATTCCGGGACGCAGCTGGTCTATCATGTCCTGTGTCACGACATTGCCCTGTTGAATGTCGATCTTGTAAACCCCGGGGAATGAACAACCGGCGAGTGCGAAGAGCCCGGTCAGCGACAGGCTGGTCAGCAAGAGCTTGGTTTTTTGCATCGGAGGGTGACTTCCACTATCTTGGGCAACTTGAACCCCGGATCATACCCGTATTGAAGGGTGCTGCGAAACAGCATCCATGAGAAAGCAGACCATGGTTGAAAATAACGAACTGCGCAAAGCTGGACTGAAGGTGACTCTGCCACGGGTCAAGATCCTGCAGATGCTCGACAACGCCGAGCACCGCCACATGAGTGCGGAAGATGTCTACAAGGCACTGATGGAGGCAGGCGAGGACGTCGGCCTGGCGACCGTCTACCGCGTACTGACCCAGTTCGAGGCGGCGGGCCTGGTGGTTCGCCACAACTTCGACGGTGGCCATGCGGTATTCGAACTGGCCGATAGCGGCCATCACGACCATATGGTCTGTGTGGATTCCGGTGAGGTGATCGAGTTCTTCGACGCCGAGATCGAGAAGCGCCAGAAGGAAATCGTGCGTGAGCATGGCTTCGAACTGGTCGATCACAACCTGGTGTTGTACGTACGCAAGAAGAGCTGATGCTTCTGCTGCGATGAAAAAGGCGACCCTCGGGTCGCCTTTTTATTTATTGGGCTCGGGAGCCGTGCCCGGTTGCCGGTCGTGACGCCTGGCCTGCTTCACCCGGGCTGCGGCGACGGCCTGTCTCAGGCGGCCTGGGCGCTGGTGACCATCTTGCGCGCGTGCGCCAGAGATTCTTCGGTCAGGTCGACGCCGCCGAGCATGCGCGCGATTTCCTCGACGCGGCCGTTCTCGTCCAGTCTGCTCACGGCCGTGGACGTGGCCTCTTCGCCGCGGCGCTTGTGGACGAACAGGTGCTGATGGCCCTGCGCAGCCACCTGGGGCAGGTGGGTCACGCAGAGGACCTGGCCGCGCTCGCCCAGGCGGCGCAGCAGTTGCCCGACGACCTCGGCGGTCGGGCCGCCAATGCCGACGTCCACTTCGTCGAAGACCAGCGTCGGGACGCGCGAGGTCTGTGCGGTGATCACCTGGATTGCCAGGCTGATACGTGACAGCTCGCCACCCGAGGCCACCTTGGCCAGGCCGCGCAACGGTTGGCCGGGGTTGGCGCTGACCAGGAATTCCACGGTTTCCAGGCCATTGGCCTGTGGCTCTTCGCTGTTCATGCTCTGCAGCTGGATGTTGAAACGCCCGCCGGGCATGCCCAGTGCCTGCATTTCCTGCTCGACGGCTGCGGCCAGGCGCTCGGCGGCGCTGCCGCGCAGCGCGCTGAGTTCGGCGGCCTTCTCCTGGTAATGACGGGCGTAGGCGGCCAGTTCCTCGGCCAGGCGTTCGCTGGCCTGGTCGTCGGCATTGAGGCTCTCCAGTTCCTCGAACAGTCGTTGCTGCAGGGCGGCCAGCTCGGTGGGCTGGATGCGGTGCTTGCGGGCGAGGGTGTAGATGGTGTCCAGGCGTTCTTCGAGGTACTGCTGGCGTTGCGGGTCGGCGTCGAAGTGATCGACGAAGCGGTTCAGTTCGCCCACGGCCTCCTCGACCTGGATTTGCGCGCTGGCCAGCAGGTTGCTCGCTTCGCCCAGCGCGCCGCCCTGGCCGCCGAAGGCGCCAAGCCGGTTGAGGCTGGCGGTCAGCGCCGACAGCACGTTGCCGGCATCGCTTTCGCTGCACAGCTCGAGTACCTGGCGACAGGCACCGAGCAGCGCTTCGGCATTGCTCAGGGCCTTGTGTTCGCGCTCCAGCTCGTCCAGTTCGTTCTCGCCCAGGGCCAGGTTTTCCAGCTCTTCCAGCTGGTAGCTGAGCAGCTGGTGGCGGGCGCGCTGCTCATCACCCTGGCTGGAAATGCGCTGTAGGTCGTTGCGCGTCTGCTTCCAGCGCTGTGCGGCCAGCTGCACCTGGCGCGCCAGCTCCTGGCTGCCGGCGTACTCGTCGAGCAGGCGGCGGTGGGTGTCGCTCTTGAGCAGTGACTGGTGTTCATGCTGGCTGTGGATGTCGATGATCAGCTCGCCGAGCGCCTTGAGGTCGGCTTGCGGGCAGGGGCTGCCGTTGATGTAGCCGCGCGAGCGCCCCTCGGCGGTGATCACCCGGCGCAGGATGCACGGGCCGTCGCTGTCCAGGTCGCGCTCGGCGAGCCAGCTGCGGGCTTCGGGGATCTCTGCCAGGTCGAAGCTGGCGAGGATGTCGGCCTTGTCCGCGCCGGGGCGCACCACGCCGCTGTCGGCACGGTCGCCCAGGCACAGACCGAGGGCATCGAGCATGATCGACTTGCCGGCACCGGTCTCGCCGCTGATGGCGCTCATGCCGGCATCCAGCTCGAGGTCCAGGTGGTCGACGATGGCGTAGTTGTGTATGGACAGGTGCACCAGCATGGCGAACGCTCCCGAATTTGATGTCTGGTTATTTATACAGTGTTTTTTCTTTCCCTGACAATCCTCCTCTATCGCCCCTTGAAAGCTGTGGATTTGACTCCATATAGGCGGGCAGGTGCGCGGGCCGGACTCGCGCCGATTCATTCGAGAGGAGATAGGCATGGCTGACGAACAGAACCTGGATACGCAGAACCCCGAGGCTCAGGCGGCCGAGAATGTCGCGCCGAGCGATGACCTGGCGGCTCGCGTGCAGGCACTGGAAGAGCAGCTGGCTGCAGCGCAGGACCAGTCGCTGCGCATGGCGGCCGAGCTGCAGAATGTGCGTCGTCGCGCCGAGCAGGACGTGGAGAAGGCGCACAAGTTCGCCCTGGAAAAATTTGCCAACGACCTGCTGCCGGTCGTCGACAGCCTGGAACGTGGTCTGGAGCTGTCCAGCCCGGACGACGAAGCGATCAAGGGCGTGCGCGAGGGCATGCAACTGACCCTCAAACTGTTCATCGACACCCTGGCGCGTCATCAGCTGGAAACGCTGGACCCGCATGGCGCTCCGTTCAACCCGGAGCATCACCAGGCCATGGCGATGGAAGAGAGTGTCAACGTCGAGCCGAACTCGGTGCTCAAGGTGTTCCAGAAGGGCTACCTGCTCAATGGCCGCCTGCTGCGCCCGGCCATGGTCGTGGTGAGCAAGGCGCCGACCACGCCGCCGCCGTCCATCGACGAGCAGGCTTGAAATTTTCGGGGGCGACCCCATTTCTGAGTCAAGCGTTTTAGTGCTACCGGCGCCTGCGAAGCGAGGCGACGGAAAAATCAAAGTTTCGGGAGAATTTTCATGGGCAAAATCATCGGTATCGACCTGGGGACCACCAACTCCTGCGTCTCCATTCTGGAAAACGGCAACGTCAAGGTGCTGGAGAACGCCGAAGGCGCTCGCACCACGCCGTCCATCATCGCTTACGCCAACGACGGCGAAACCCTGGTTGGCCAGTCGGCCAAGCGCCAGGCCGTGACCAACCCGCACAACACCCTGTATGCGGTGAAGCGTCTGATCGGTCGTCGTTTCGACGAGGATGTCGTGCAGAAAGACATCCAGATGGTTCCGTACAAGATCGTCAAGGCTGACAACAACGACGCCTGGGTCGAGGTCAACGGCCAGAAGATGGCCCCGCCGCAGATCAGCGCCGAAGTGCTGAAGAAGATGAAGAAGACCGCTGAGGACTACCTCGGCGAGCCGGTCACCGAAGCGGTGATCACCGTTCCGGCCTACTTCAACGACAGCCAGCGTCAGGCCACCAAGGATGCCGGTCGCATCGCCGGTCTGGACGTCAAGCGCATCATCAACGAGCCGACCGCGGCTGCGCTGGCCTATGGCATGGACAAGGCCAAGGGCGACCACACCGTGATCGTCTATGACCTGGGTGGCGGTACCTTCGACGTGTCGGTGATCGAGATCGCCGAGGTCGACGGTGAGCACCAGTTCGAAGTGCTGGCCACCAACGGCGACACCTTCCTCGGTGGCGAGGACTTCGACATTCGTCTGATCGACTACCTTGTCGACGAGTTCAAGAAAGAAACCGGCATGAACCTCAAGGGCGACCCGCTGGCAATGCAGCGCCTGAAGGAAGCTGCCGAGAAGGCCAAGATCGAGCTGTCCTCGAGCCAGCAGACCGACGTCAACCTGCCGTACATCACTGCAGACGCCAGCGGTCCGAAGCACCTGAACGTGAAGATCTCCCGCTCCAAGCTGGAGTCGCTGGTCGAGGACCTGGTGCAGCGCACCATCGAGCCGTGCCGCACCGCGCTGAAGGATGCCGGCATCGACGTCAGCAAGATCGACGACGTGATCCTGGTCGGTGGTCAGACCCGCATGCCGCTGGTGCAGAAGACCGTTGCCGAGTTCTTCGGCAAGGAGCCGCGCAAGGACGTCAACCCGGACGAAGCCGTGGCCATGGGCGCTGCCATTCAGGGCGCGGTACTGGCCGGTGACGTCAAGGACGTGCTGCTGCTGGACGTTTCCCCGCTGACCCTGGGTATCGAAACCATGGGTGGCGTGATGACCGCGCTGATCGAGAAGAACACCACCATCCCGACCAAGAAGTCGCAGGTGTTCTCCACTGCCGACGACAACCAGAGCGCCGTGACCATTCACGTGCTGCAGGGCGAGCGCAAGCAGGCGGCGCAGAACAAGTCCCTCGGCAAGTTCGACCTGGCCGAGATTCCGCCGGCTCCGCGTGGCGTGCCGCAGATCGAAGTGACCTTCGATATCGATGCCAACGGCATCCTGCACGTGTCCGCCAAGGACAAGGCCACTGGCAAGCAGCAGTCCATCGTGATCAAGGCCAACTCCGGTCTGTCCGAGGAAGAGATCGAGCAGATGGTGCGTGACGCCGAGGCCAACGCCGAGGAAGACCGCAAGTTCGAAGAGCTGGCCACTGCGCGCAACCAGGGCGACCAGCTGGTGCACGCCACCCGCAAGATGCTCACCGAGGCGGGCGACAAGGCGACTGCCGAGGAGAAGGCCGCCATCGAGAAAGCCATCGGTGAACTGGAAGTCGCACTGAAGGGTGACGACAAGGAAGCCATCGAGGCCAAGATGAACGCCCTGTCCGAGGCCACCACGCCGCTGGCGCAGAAGATGTACGCCGAGCAGCCGCAAGCCGGTGCCGCCCAGGCGGACGCCGGTGATGCCAAGGATGCCGGTGACGACGTGGTCGACGCTGAGTTCGAAGAGGTCAAGGAGAACAAGTAAGGGATGCGCGCACGCCTTTCGCCCCTCCGGGAGCGAGGGGCGTGTCGCCCTCTGCTTTTCGCTCCGCCGTCGCATCTGGCGGTCAGGATACGCCGCGCGGGAGCCTTCTCCCGCGTCGGCGTATCTGGAGCTCACGAATCTGAGAGTGCAGCACAACTATGGCAAAACGAGACTATTACGAGGTTCTGGGGGTCGAGCGCGGCGCCAGTGAGGCCGAGCTGAAGAAGGCCTATCGGCGTCTGGCGATGAAGTTCCACCCGGACCGCAACCCGGACGACAAGGAAGCGGAGGAGAAATTCAAGGAGGCCAACGAGGCCTACGAGGTGCTCTCCGACGCCAGCAAGCGCTCGGCCTATGACCAGTACGGACATGCCGGGGTCGATCCGCAGATGGGTGGTGGCGCCGGCGCCGGTTTCGGCGGCGCCAACTTCTCCGACATCTTCGGCGACGTGTTCAGCGATTTCTTCGGCGGTGGCGGTCGCGGCGGTTCGCGCGGCGGCGCCCAGCGTGGCAGCGACCTGCGCTACACCCTGGAGCTGGACCTGGAAGAGGCCGTGCGTGGCACTACCGTGACCATTCGCGTGCCGACCCTGGTGGGTTGCAAGACCTGCGATGGCTCCGGCGCCAAGAAGGGCACCAGCCCGGTGACCTGTACCACCTGCGGTGGTATCGGCCAGGTGCGCATGCAGCAGGGCTTCTTCTCCGTGCAGCAGACCTGCCCGCGTTGCCACGGCAGCGGCAAGATGATCACCGACCCCTGTGGCAGCTGCCATGGCCAGGGGCGCGTGGAAGAGAGCAAGACGCTGTCGGTCAAGGTGCCGCCAGGTGTCGATACCGGTGATCGCATCCGCCTGTCCGGCGAAGGCGAGGCTGGCGCGCATGGCGGCCCGGCCGGTGACCTCTATGTGGTGGTCAACGTCCGTGAGCATGCGATCTTCCAGCGCGATGGCAAGCATCTGTACTGCGAGGTGCCGATCAGCTTCGCCGACGCGGCGCTGGGTGGCGAGCTGGAAGTGCCGACCCTCGACGGCCGGGTCAAGCTGAAGATTCCGGAAGGCACCCAGACCGGCAAGCTGTTCCGTCTGCGCGGCAAGGGCGTGGCCCCGGTGCGCGGTGGTGCGGCCGGTGACCTGATGTGCCGTGTCGCGGTGGAGACGCCGGTCAACCTGACCAAGCGTCAGCGCGAGCTGCTCGAGGAGTTCCGCAAGTCGCTGCAGGGCGATGATTCCCACTCGCCCAAGGCCAGTGGCTGGTTCGAAGGCGTCAAGCGCTTCTTCGGCGACGTTTAATTGAGCGGCAAGCCACAGGCGACAGGCTGCAAGAGACTCTTGCGCTTGGCCTGTGGCTTGAAGCCTGCAGCTTGGAGCTGATGTTATGCAACGTATTGCAGTGATGGGCGCCGCCGGGCGCATGGGCAAGACCCTGATCGAAGCCGTGAGCCAGGCCGAGGGCGCGAAGCTCAGCGCGGCCATCGACCGTGCCGACAGCAGTCTGATCGGTGCCGACGCGGGCGAGCTGGTCGGGCTGGGCAAGATCGGTGTGACGCTGGCCGGTGAGCTGGCGGCGGTGGTCGATGATTTCGACGTGCTGATCGACTTCACCCATCCCTCGGTGACGCTGAAGAACCTGGAAGTCTGCCGTCAGGCCGGCAAGGCCATGGTCATCGGCACCACCGGCTTCACCCCGGAGGAGAAGCAGCTGCTGAGCGAGGCGGCCAGGCAGATTCCCATCGTCTTTGCCGCCAACTTCAGCGTCGGCGTCAACCTGTGCCTGAAGCTGCTCGACACCGCCGCGCGCGTGCTGGGTGACGATGTGGACATCGAGATCATCGAGGCCCATCACCGCCACAAGGTCGATGCCCCGTCGGGCACGGCGCTGCGCATGGGCGAGGTGGTCGCGGATGCCCTGGGGCGTGATCTGCAGAAGGTCGCCGTGTATGGCCGTGAAGGGCAGACCGGGGCGCGTGAGCGCGAGACCATCGGCTTCGCCACCGTGCGCGCCGGCGATGTGGTCGGCGATCACACCGTGCTGTTCGCTGCCGAGGGCGAGCGCGTGGAGATCACCCACAAGGCCTCCAGCCGCATGACCTTCGCCAAGGGCGCAGTGCGTTCGGCGCTCTGGCTGCAGTCGCGTTCGCCAGCGCTGTACGACATGCAGGACGTGCTGGGGCTGCGTTGAGAAATGTGTGACGGAAGCGTCCTGGCGGGTGGACCGAAAAAGGGTTTTCCTGTAAGCTTCCTGTTTTAGTGTGTCCACTAAAAGTTACGCAGAATGGCTCAAATAAAAAAGCGGGATGACCTTCACACGTCATCCCGCTTTTTTACAACCTGCGTTTGCTTCAAGCCTTGATCGTGACGGAGGTCTTCTTGACTAAGCCAGCCCCCAAACCTGCCATTTTAGCCCTTGCTGACGGCAGTATTTTTCGCGGCGAATCTATCGGGGCCGATGGCCAGACCATCGGAGAGGTGGTGTTCAACACCGCCATGACCGGCTATCAGGAAATCCTTACCGATCCATCCTACGCCCAGCAGATCGTTACCCTGACCTACCCGCACATCGGCAACACCGGCACCACGCCGGAAGATGCCGAGTCCAACCGTGTATGGGCCGCCGGCCTGATCATTCGCGACCTGCCGCTGATCTCCAGCAACTGGCGCGACAAGCAGCCGCTGGACGAGTACCTGAAAGAGAACGGTACGGTCGCCATCGCCGGTATCGATACCCGTCGCCTGACCCGCATCCTGCGCGAGAAAGGCTCGCAGAACGGCTGCATCCTGGTTGGCGCTGACGCCACCGAAGAGAAGGCGCTGGAGCTGGCACGCAGCTTCCCGGGCCTCAAGGGCATGGACCTGGCCAAGGAAGTCACCTGCGACAAGCCCTACGAGTGGCGCTCCAGCGTGTGGAACCTGGAGAGCGACAGCCATCCGCAGATCGCCGCTGCCGACCTGCCGTATCACGTGGTCGCCTACGACTACGGGGTCAAGCTGAACATCCTGCGCATGCTGGTCGCGCGCGGCTGCCGCCTCACCGTGGTGCCGGCCCAGACCCCGGCCAGCGAAGTGCTGGCGCTCAATCCCGACGGCGTGTTCCTGTCCAACGGCCCAGGCGACCCCGAGCCCTGCGACTACGCGATCAAGGCGATCAAGGACGTGCTGGAAACCGATATTCCGGTATTCGGCATCTGCCTCGGTCACCAGCTGCTGGCGCTGGCCTCCGGCGCCAAGACCCTGAAGATGGGCCACGGCCACCACGGTGCCAACCACCCGGTACAGGACCTCGACAGTGGCGTGGTGATGATCACCAGCCAGAACCACGGTTTCGCCGTGGACGAGAGCAGCCTGCCGGGCAACGTGCGCCCGATCCACAAGTCGCTGTTCGACGGCACCCTGCAGGGCATCGAGCGTACCGACAAGGACGCCTTCAGCTTCCAGGGTCACCCCGAGGCGAGCCCGGGCCCGCACGACGTGGCCCCACTGTTCGACCGCTTCATCGAAGCCATGGCCAAGCGCCGCTAAGCCCCGCCGACTGACCTAAGGATTCGAGTAACGATCATGCCAAAACGTACAGACATCAAAAGCATCCTGATCCTCGGTGCCGGCCCCATCGTCATCGGCCAGGCCTGCGAGTTCGACTACTCCGGCGCCCAGGCATGCAAGGCGCTGAAGGAAGAAGGTTTTCGCGTCATTCTGGTGAACTCCAACCCGGCCACCATCATGACCGACCCGGCCATGGCCGACGCCACCTACATCGAGCCGATCAAGTGGGCCACCGTGGCCAAGATCATCGAGAAGGAGCGTCCGGACGCGCTGCTGCCGACCATGGGTGGCCAGACCGCGCTGAACTGCGCGCTGGATCTGGAGCGCCACGGCGTGCTGGAAAAGTTCGGTGTCGAGATGATCGGTGCCAACGCCGACACCATCGACAAGGCCGAAGACCGTTCGCGCTTCGACAAGGCGATGAAGGACATCGGCCTGGCCTGCCCGCGCTCGGGTATCGCCCACAGCATGGAAGAAGCCTACGGCGTGCTGGAGATGGTGGGTTTCCCCTGCATCATCCGCCCGAGCTTCACCATGGGCGGCACTGGCGGCGGCATCGCCTACAACCGTGAGGAATTCGAGGAAATCTGCGCCCGTGGTCTGGACCTGTCGCCGACCAACGAGCTGCTGATCGACGAATCGCTGATCGGCTGGAAGGAATACGAGATGGAGGTGGTCCGCGACAAGAAGGACAACTGCATCATCGTCTGCTCCATCGAGAACTTCGATCCGATGGGCGTGCACACCGGCGACTCGATCACTGTCGCGCCGGCGCAGACCCTGACCGACAAGGAATACCAGATCATGCGCAACGCCTCGCTGGCGGTGCTGCGTGAAATCGGCGTGGAAACCGGTGGCTCCAACGTGCAGTTCGGCATCTGCCCGAACACCGGGCGCATGGTCGTGATCGAGATGAACCCGCGCGTATCGCGTTCCTCGGCGCTGGCCTCCAAGGCCACCGGCTTCCCGATCGCCAAGATCGCCGCCAAGCTGGCCGTCGGCTACACCCTGGACGAGCTGCAGAACGACATCACCGGCGGGCGTACCCCGGCCTCGTTCGAGCCGTCGATCGACTACGTGGTGACCAAGGTTCCGCGCTTCGCCTTCGAGAAATTCCCCAAGGCCGACGCCCGCCTGACCACCCAGATGAAATCCGTGGGCGAGGTCATGGCCATCGGCCGCACCTTCCAGGAGTCGGTGCAGAAAGCCCTGCGCGGCCTGGAAGTCGGCGTCGCCGGTTTCGATCCGAAGCTCGACCTGAACGACCCGGAAGCCGAGAGCACCCTGCGTCGCGAGCTGACCGTGCCCAGCGCCGACCGCATCTGGTACGTGGCCGATGCCTTCCGCGCCGGCAAGAGCGTCGCCGAGGTGTTCGACCTGACCCGTATCGACGAATGGTTCCTGGTGCAGATCGAGGATCTGATCAAGGACGAAGCCACCGTGCAGACCCTGGGTCTGTCGGCCATCGACTACGACCTGATGTTCAAGCTCAAGCGCAAGGGTTTCTCCGATGCGCGCCTGGCCAAGCTGCTCGGCGTTTCCGAGAAGAGCCTGCGTGCCCATCGCCACAAGCTGAAAGTGCTGCCGGTGTACAAGCGCGTGGATACCTGCGCTGCCGAGTTCGCCACCGACACCGCCTACATGTACTCCACCTACGAGGAAGAGTGCGAGGCCAAGCCGAGCGGCCGCGACAAGATCATGATCCTCGGCGGCGGTCCCAACCGTATCGGCCAGGGCATCGAGTTCGACTACTGCTGCGTGCATGCGGCGCTGGCCATGCGTGAAGACGGTTACGAGACCATCATGGTCAACTGCAACCCGGAAACCGTCTCCACCGACTACGACACCTCCGACCGCCTGTACTTCGAGCCGGTGACCCTGGAAGACGTGCTGGAAATCGTCCGTGTCGAGCAGCCCAAGGGCGTCATCGTCCAGTACGGCGGCCAGACTCCGCTGAAGATCTGCCGCGCCCTGGAAGAAGCCGGTGTGCCGATCATCGGCACCAGCCCCGAGGCCATCGACCGTGCCGAAGACCGTGAGCGCTTCCAGCAGATGGTGCAGCGCCTGAACCTGCGTCAGCCGGCCAACGCCACCGCGCGCAGCGAAGACGAGGCCCTGGCCCTGTCGAAGAACATCGGCTACCCGATGGTGGTGCGTCCGTCTTACGTACTGGGCGGCCGGGCGATGGAAATCGTCTACCAGGAAGAAGAGCTCAAGCGCTACATGCGCGAAGCGGTGAAGGTCTCCAACGACAGCCCGGTGCTGCTGGATCGCTTCCTCAACTGCGCCATCGAGGTGGATGTGGATGCGGTCAGCGACGGCGAGACCGTGGTCATCGGCGCGATCATGCAGCACATCGAACAGGCTGGCGTGCACTCCGGTGACTCCGCCTGCTCGCTGCCGCCGTACTCGCTGCCGGCACACATCCAGGACGAGATCCGCGAGCAGGTCAAGAAAATGGCCCTGGAGCTCGGCGTGGTCGGCCTGATGAACGTGCAGATGGCGGTGCAGGGCGAAGACATCTACGTCATCGAAGTGAACCCGCGCGCCTCGCGTACCGTGCCGTTCGTCTCCAAGTGCGTCGGCGAGTCGCTGGCCAAGGTGGCGGCGCGCGTCATGGCGGGCAAGAGCCTGGCCGAAGTGGGCTACACCAAGGAAATCATTCCGCCGTTCTTCAGCGTCAAGGAAGCGGTGTTCCCCTTCGCCAAGTTCCCGGGTGTCGACCCGATCCTCGGCCCGGAGATGAAATCCACCGGTGAGGTGATGGGTGTCGGCGACAGCTTCGGCGAAGCCTTCGCCAAGGCCCAGGTCGGTGCCAGCGAAATCCTGCCGAACACCGGCTGTGCCTTCATCAGCGTGCGCGAGGATGACAAGGTCGAGGCCGTGCAGGTCGCTCGCGACCTGGTCAGCCTGGGCTTCGAAGTCGTCGCCACTGCCGGTACCGCCAAGGTGATCGAGGCCGCCGGCCTGCCGGTGCGCCGTGTGAACAAGGTGACCGAAGGTCGTCCGCACGTGGTCGACATGATCAAGAACGACGAGGTCACCCTGATCATCAATACCACCGAGGGGCGTCAGTCCATCGCTGACTCCTACTCGATCCGTCGTAACGCCCTGCAGCACAAGATCTACTGCACCACCACCATCGCGGCGGGTCAGGCGGTCTGTGAGGCGCTCAAGTTCGGTCCGGAGAAGACCGTGCGTCGGCTGCAGGATCTGCATGCAGGAATCAAGGCATGAACAAGTACCCCATGACCGTCCAGGGCGCTCGCGCCCTGGAAGAAGAACTGGCGCACCTGACCAAGGTGCGTCGTCCGGCCCTGAGCCAGGCGATCGCCGAGGCGCGTGAGCTGGGTGATCTCAAGGAGAACGCCGAATACCATGCCGCCCGCGAGGAGCAGGGCATGGTCGAGGCGCGCGTGCGTGATATCGAAGGTCGCTTGCAGAATGCGGTGATCATCGATGTCACCACCATCGAGCACACCGGCAAGGTGATCTTCGGTTCCACCGTGGAAATCGCCAACGTCGAGACCGACGAGAGCGTGACCTATCGGATCGTCGGGGAAGACGAAGCCGACATCAAGCAGGGCAAGATCTCCGTTGCATCCCCCATCGCGCGCGCCCTGGTGGGCAAGAGCGAAGGCGATGTCGTCGGCGTGCAGACCCCCAGTGGCCTGGTCGAGTACGAGATTGTCGAAGTCCGCCACGTATAAGCCGCGCCAGCCGTCACGGGCCTCCGCTGTCAGCTGGCAGCTGGCCCAGACCCTCTGGGTCGGCGGCATCTGGGTGTTGCAGTTCATCGTCCTGCCGGCCATCGAACAGGCCGGCCTGGCGCCTTTGCTGGTGCAGGAGATCGCGGCGCGCCTGATGCCGCTGCTGGTGGGCCTGGCGGCCGTGGGCGTTGCCCTGCAGGCACTGGCGCTGCTGCGTGTCGAAGGGCTGGCCAGCTTGCTGCGGGATGTGCGCGGGCAGCTGCTGCTGACCGTCGCGGCGATGGCGCTGAGTCATTTCGCAGCGCTGCACTACTGGCCTGGGGCCGAGTACTGGCTACGCTTCAGCTATCTGGTAATGGCATTCTGCGGGTTGCTGCTGGTGCTGCAACCCGTGCCGGGGAAAGAGCGGCCATAAGCCGCAAGCGACAAGCCTCGAGTAAAAGCAGCGCGAAGCGCCTGGCGTACTTGAGTGGCAGGACGTTTATCCTGATTTGCTTGCAGCTTGCAGCTTGCAGCTTGCAGCTTGCAGCTGGTTCAGCCCTGGTAGCGAATCACGTTGGACAGGTTGCGATTCGGCTTGGGGTTCTTGCGATAGAGCAGGGCGACCTTGCCGATCGACTGGACCAGTTCGGCGCGGCCGCTTTCGCACAGGGCCACGATGGCGGCCTGGCGGTCCTCGCGTTCGGCGAGGCGCAGCTGTACCTTGATCAGCTCGTGATCGTTCAGGGCACGGTCCAGCTCTGCCAGCACGCCCTCGGTCAAACCATTGTCGGCCACGATCAATACAGGTTTCAGGTGGTGGCCGATAGATTTGAATTGTTTCTTCTGCTCTTGAGTGAGCGGCATAATCGTTAGTACCTAATTCGGTCTGGAAAACGGCGCCTATCTTACCCGAGCCCGCGCAGTTATTCATGACCCGTTGAGTCCGAGGTTTCAGTGGCACGTTCCAAGACCAGCCAGCGTTGGCTGAAAGAACATTTCGACGATCCTTACGTGAAGATGGCGCAGAAGGACGGCTATCGTTCCCGCGCCAGCTACAAGCTGCTGGAAATCCAGGAGAAGGATCGCATCCTGCGTCCCGGCATGACCGTGGTCGACCTCGGGGCCGCGCCGGGTGGCTGGTCGCAGGTCACCAGCCGGGTGATCGGTGACAAGGGGCGTCTGATCGCCTCCGACATCCTGGAGATGGACAGCATTCCGGATGTGACCTTCATCCAGGGCGACTTCACCGATGATGCCGTGTTCGAGCAGATTCTCGCCGCCATCGGGGAAAACCCGGTTGACCTTGTTATTTCCGATATGGCCCCCAATATGAGTGGGGTGAGGACGGCGGATCAGGCGCGCGCGATGTATCTGTGCGAGCTGGCGTTGGACCTGGCCGGACGCGTGCTGCGTCCGGGCGGGGACTTTCTGATCAAGATTTTCCAAGGTGAGGGGTTCGATACCTATCACCGGCAGGTGCGCGACACCTTCGACAAGGTGCAGATGCGCAAGCCGTTGTCGTCGCGCGATCGCTCTCGTGAGCAGTACCTGCTGGCGCGGGGCTTTCGCGGGTTGTGAGTTGCAACGGCGGCCCGACCTGCTGGTCTCAGGTAGTACAACCCTCATAAAGGGTTACAGACGGTGCCTGCGGGATGTGGGCGTTTGGTGTAAGTTAGGCCGGTATATCATTGGTCGTCATGGGAAGCGCGCTTCGCCACGAGGCCTGCTTCAGAGGGTAGCTAATTGAACGACATGGCAAAGAATCTCATCCTGTGGCTGATCATCGCGGCGGTGCTGGTCACCGTGATGAACAATTTCTCCAGCCCGAGCGAGCCGCAGACCCTGAGCTACTCGCAGTTCATCGAGCAGGTCAAGGAAGGGCGCGTCGAGCGCGTGACCGTCGACGGCTACGTGATCACCGGCAAGCGCACCGACGGCGAAGGCTTCAAGACCATTCGTCCGGCGATCCAGGACGGCGGCCTGATCGGTGACCTGATCGACAACAACGTGGTCATCGAGGGCAAGCAGCCTGAGCAGCAGAGCATCTGGACCCAGCTGCTGGTAGCGAGCTTCCCGATCCTGGTGATCATCGCCGTGTTCATGTTCTTCATGCGCCAGATGCAGGGTGGTGCGGGCGGCAAGGGCGGGCCGATGAGCTTCGGCAAGTCCAAGGCGCGGCTGCTCTCCGAAGACCAGGTCAAGACCACCTTCGCCGATGTCGCCGGTTGCGACGAGGCCAAGGAAGAAGTCAGCGAGCTGGTGGAGTTCCTGCGTGACCCGGGCAAGTTCCAGCGTCTCGGTGGGCGCATCCCGCGTGGCGTGCTGATGGTCGGTTCCCCGGGTACCGGTAAGACGCTGCTGGCCAAGGCCGTGGCGGGCGAGGCCAAGGTGCCGTTCTTCACCATCTCCGGTTCCGATTTCGTGGAAATGTTCGTCGGTGTCGGCGCTTCCCGTGTCCGCGACATGTTCGACCAGGCCAAGAAACACGCGCCGTGCATCATCTTCATCGACGAGATCGACGCCGTGGGTCGCCACCGTGGCGCCGGCATGGGCGGCGGTCATGACGAGCGCGAGCAGACGCTCAACCAGCTGCTGGTGGAGATGGATGGCTTCGAGATGAACGATGGCATCATCGTCATCGCGGCCACCAACCGCCCCGACGTGCTCGACCCGGCGCTGCTGCGCCCCGGCCGCTTCGACCGTCAGGTGGTGGTGGGCCTGCCCGACATCCGTGGTCGCGAACAGATTCTGAAAGTGCACATGCGCAAGGTGCCGATGGGCGACGACGTCAATGCGGCAGTCATCGCGCGGGGTACCCCGGGCTTCTCCGGTGCCGACCTGGCCAACCTGGTCAACGAGGCGTCCCTGTTCGCTGCCCGTGCAGGCAAGCGTCTGGTGGAAATGAAGGAGTTCGAGCTGGCCAAGGACAAGATCATGATGGGCGCCGAGCGCAAGACCATGGTCATGTCCGACAAGGAGAAGCTCAACACGGCCTACCACGAGGCGGGTCACGCCATCGTCGGTCGTCTGGTGCCCGAGCATGATCCGGTCTACAAGGTGTCCATCATTCCGCGCGGTCGTGCCCTGGGCGTGACCATGTTCCTGCCGGAAGAGGATCGTTACAGCCTGAGCAAGCGCGCCCTGATCAGCCAGATCTGCTCGCTGTTCGGCGGCCGTATCGCCGAGGAGATGACCCTGGGTTTCGATGGCGTCACCACCGGTGCCTCCAATGACATCATGCGCGCCACTCAGCTGGCCAAGAACATGGTCACCAAGTGGGGCCTGTCCGAGAAGCTGGGTCCGCTGATGTACGCCGAGGAAGAAGGCGAAGTGTTCCTGGGGCGCAGCATGGGCAGCCAGCACAGCAACGTGTCTGGTGAAACCGCCAAGCTGATCGACGAGGAAGTGCGTCGCATCATCGACGAGTGCTACGACACGGCCAAGCGCCTGCTGGTGGAAAACCGCGACAAGCTCGACGCCATGGCCGAAGCACTGATGAAGTACGAAACCATCGACTCCGAGCAGATCGACGACATCATGAATGGCCGCGAACCTCGCGAGCCGCGTGGTTGGGATGGTGGTGGCGACTCCGGTGCGCCGCAGGCCAAGGTCGATGAGCCCAGTCGCCCCGAGAAGCCAATCGGCGGTCCTGCTGCCGAGCACTAAGGTCGCCTATGTCCTTTGCGCAACACCCGAGCCGGCTGCCCTGTGGCAGCCGGCTTCTTGATTTGTCCCGTCCGCACGTGATGGGCATCCTCAATGTCACGCCTGACTCATTCTCCGACGGTGGCCGCTATACCGCGCGCGACGCCGCCTTGCGCCACGCCGAGGCAATGGTCGCTGCCGGTGCGACCCTGATCGATGTCGGTGGTGAATCCACCCGCCCCGGCGCCCGGGTCGTGTCGCCGACCGAGGAGCTGGAGCGAGTCGCGCCGGTGGTCGAGGCCATCGCGCGTGAGCTGGACGTCATCATTTCGGTCGACACCTCGACGCCCGCGGTCATGCGCGAGAGTGCGAGGCTGGGGGCCGGGTTGATCAATGACGTGCGCTCGCTGCAGCGCGATGGCGCGCTGGACGCTGCGGCCGACAGCGGCCTGCCGGTGTGCCTGATGCACATGCGCGGCGAGCCGGGCAACATGCAGGACAACCCGCAGTACCCGGACATCGTCGCCGAAGTGCGGGGTTTTCTCGTCGAGCGCATGGCGGCATGCGCGGCAGTCGGTATACCCGCTGAGCGGATCGTGCTCGATCCGGGCTTCGGTTTTGCCAAGACGCTGGAGCATAATCTGGCCTTGTTCAGGCACATGGGCGAGCTCTCCGAGCTGGGCCGGCCGCTGCTGGTGGGCGTCTCGCGCAAGAGCATGATCGGCAAGGTGCTTGGCCACGAGGTTGGCGGGCGGCTCTACGGCAGCCTGGCGCTGGCTGCCCTGGCGCTGACCAAGGGCGCACATATTCTGCGTGTGCACGATGTCGCCGAAACGGTGGACGTGGTGCGCATGGTCGCTGCGGTTGAAGCAGCGCAATAACAAGGAAAGACTGATGGCTAGAAAATACTTCGGCACCGATGGCATCCGTGGCCATGTCGGGCAGTTTCCGATCACCCCTGACTTCATGCTCAAGCTCGGCTGGGCTGCGGGCATGGCATTTCGCAAGCAGGGCAAGTGCCGCATCCTGATCGGCAAGGACACGCGTATCTCCGGCTACATGTTCGAGTCCGCCCTCGAGGCAGGTCTGGCGGCTGCCGGTGCCGACGTGCAGCTGCTCGGTCCGATGCCGACGCCAGCCATCGCTTACCTCACGCGGACCTTCCAGGCTGATGCCGGTATCGTCATCAGCGCCTCGCACAATCCGCATGACGACAATGGCATCAAGTTCTTCTCCAGCGAAGGCACCAAGCTGCCGGACGATGTCGAGATGATGATCGAGGAGTTGCTCGATCAGCCGATGACCGTGGTCGAGTCTGCCGGCATCGGCAAGGCTTCGCGGATCAACGACGCCTCGGGTCGCTACATCGAGTTCTGCAAGGGCAGCGTGCCCAGCGGTACCAGCTTCAAGGGCCTGAAGATCGTCATCGATTGCGCCCATGGCGCTGCCTACAAGGTGGCGCCCAGCGTGTTCCGCGAGCTGGGTGCCGAAGTGCGGGTCATCTCGGCGCAGCCCGATGGCCTCAACATCAACGATGGCTGTGGTTCCACTCATATCGCGGCGTTGCAGGCCGAGGTCGTGGCGCAGCAGGCCGATCTCGGCATCGCCTTCGACGGTGATGCCGATCGCGTGCTGATGGTCGATCAATATGGTGCGGTCGTCGACGGCGACGAACTGCTGTTCATCATCGCGCGTGACATGCAGGAACGCGGGCGTCTGCGCGGTGGCGTGGTCGGTACGCTGATGAGCAACCTGGGCCTCGAACTGGCGCTCGAGCAGCTGAACATTCCTTTCGTGCGCGCCAAGGTGGGGGATCGCTACGTGATCGCCGAGCTGCTGGAGCGCAACTGGCTGCTGGGTGGCGAGAACTCGGGGCACCTGGTCTGCTTCCAGCACACCACCACGGGTGACGCCATCATCGCCGCCCTGCAGGTCCTCATGGCCCTGAAGCGACGCCAGCAGACCCTGGTCGAGGCGCGCAGCGACCTGAAGAAGTGCCCGCAGGTGCTGGTCAACGTGCGCCTTTCGGGGGCTGTCGATCCGCTGGAGCACCCGTCGGTGAAGGATGCGTGTGCCCGTGTGACCGAGCAGATGGCCGGTCGCGGTCGGGTGTTGCTGCGCAAGTCCGGTACCGAGCCGCTGGTGCGGGTGATGGTCGAGGGCGACGAGGAAAGCAGCGTCCGTGGCTATGCTGATGAATTAGCTAAGATTGTTGCCGAAGTCTGTGCTTGATTGAGCTTGCTACCTAGGGTGCTCTTGGGTAACATCTGCGCCCTCTTTGATCGACGAGGTAAAACATGCGTCGCCCCTTGGTCGCCGGTAACTGGAAAATGCACGGTACCCGCGCCAGCGTCGCAGAGCTGATCGAAGGGCTGTGCCGGCAGGAGTTGCCTGTCGGGATTGATGTCGCGGTGTTTCCCTCCAGTCTGCATATCGCCCAGGTCGTTCACGGTCTGGCGGATGGTGCAGTGAAGGTTGGAGCGCAGGATTGCGCGGTGCAGGTGGAGCAGGGTGCCCTGACCGGTGAGTTGGCGACGAGCCAGCTGGTCGATGGCGGTTGCGAGCTTGTGCTGGTGGGCCACTCCGAGCGGCGTCTGATTCTGGGCGAGAGCGATGAGGTGGTGGTCGGCAAGTTTGCGGCCGTGCAGAAAGCGGGCTTGATTCCCGTGCTCTGCCTCGGTGAGACCCGTGAGCAGCGTGAAGCGAATGCAACGCTGGGTGTGGTGGGAGGCCAGTTGGCCGCAGTGATCGATGCCCTGGGTGTCGAGTCCCTGAAGCGGGCCGTGGTGGCTTATGAGCCTGTATGGGCCATCGGCACCGGCTTGACCGCTACGCCTGAGCAGGCTCAGGAAGTGCACGCAGCGATCCGCGCGCAGGTTGCGCAGCTGGATGCTGAGGTGGCGAGCGGGCTGAGAATTCTTTATGGCGGCAGTGTCAAGGCCGCCAGTGCAGCCGAGTTGTTCGGTATGCAGGATATCGATGGGGGGCTCGTGGGTGGAGCCTCTCTGAATGCGGATGAATTCGGTGCGATCTGTCGCGCTGCAGGAAACTGAAGAATGCTGGAAACAGTCATTGTTGTTCTGCACCTGCTGGGTGCGATCGGGATTGTGGTGCTGGTGTTGTTGCAGCAGGGTAAAGGTGCTGACGCCGGTGCGTCGTTCGGTTCGGGTGCTTCGGCAACTGTATTCGGAAGCCAAGGTTCCTCTACCTTTCTGAGTAAGTTTACTGGTATACTCGCCGCAGCTTTTTTCATTACCAGCTTGGGTTTAGCGTACTTTGCTAAAGAAAAAGCTGATGCACTGACACAGGTTGGCCTTCCTGATCCAGCGGTTCTGGAAGTTCAACAAAAGCCGGCGGTCGAAGACGTGCCGGTGCTCGAAGAGCAAGCCCCAGCATCCGAATCTTCGGATGTGCCTGAGGCTCCAGAGCAGTAACCGTTTTGCCGAGGTGGTGGAATTGGTAGACACGCTACCTTGAGGTGGTAGTGGCCATAGGCTGTAGGGGTTCGAGTCCCCTCCTCGGTACCATACTCAAGAAAGCCCGCTGTCAGCGGGCTTTCTTGTTGCTGGAGTGTTGGTTGACCCTCGCCAGGGGGTGGCCGTATAATTCCGGCCCAGCTTTGACGCGGGGTGGAGCAGTCTGGTAGCTCGTCGGGCTCATAACCCGAAGGTCGTTGGTTCAAATCCAGCCCCCGCAACCAGTTTCAGCAGGCCCCTTTTCAGGGGCTTTTTGTTAGCTGAAAGACAGTGTCCGCAGCGATTCATGCGGATTGAAGGGATGGGCGTTTCGCCCATTTTTTATTTGCACAGCATGCACGAGGGCCGTTAAGTGTCGAGCAAGCTAGAACAGTTGCAGGCCTTGTTGGCCCCGGTAATCGAGGCGCTCGGTTATCAGTGTTGGGGCATCGAGTTCCTGTCGCAGGGGCGTCATTCGCTACTGCGTGTCTATATCGATAAGGCCGATGGCATCCTGATCGACGATTGCGAGATCGTCAGCCGTCAGCTCAGTGGTGTGCTCGACGTCGAGGACCCGATTTCCTCGGAGTACACGCTGGAAGTTTCTTCTCCTGGCATGGATCGCCCGTTGTTCACCCTTGAACAGTTCGCGACTCATGTCGGTGAGCAGGTGAAGATCAAGCTGCGCTCGCCTTTCGATGGGCGGCGCAACTTCCAGGGCCTTCTCCGTGGTGTGGAGGAGCAGGACGTGGTGGTGCAGGTGGATGACCACGAGTACCTGTTGCCGATCGACTTGATCGACAAGGCCAATATCATCCCCCGATTTGATTGAGACGCGCTGTCTGCGTCGTTGCCGTGCTCCGCGAT
The DNA here is from genome assembly GCF_013357275.1 of Pseudomonas sp. BMW13. Taxonomy (NCBI): domain Bacteria; kingdom Pseudomonadati; phylum Pseudomonadota; class Gammaproteobacteria; order Pseudomonadales; family Pseudomonadaceae; genus Pseudomonas; species Pseudomonas sp. BMW13. The sequence goes on from NZ_SUKD01000002.1 coordinate 367,061, forward strand.
GGTTGGCGCGGCACGGGGCGCAGATGACGTGAAGGTAGCGCAGCCGTGCACGAATGTAGCGCCAGTGGCGTGAACGTGACGCAGATTGCGCAGAACCAATGGATTGCGAGAGGCGAGGCGTACGATGAGCAAAGAAGTACTGCTGGTTGTTGAGTCGGTATCCAACGAAAAGGGTGTACCGGCCGGCGTGATTTTCGAGGCGCTGGAGCTGGCTCTGGCGACCGCCACCAAGAAACGTTTCGAAGACGAAGTCGATCTGCGCGTGTCGATCAACCGGCACAATGGCAGCTACGAGACGTTCCGTCGCTGGACGGTGGTCGACGAGTCCGAGTTCGAGGATCCGGCCTACCAGTTGACCGACGACATGCCGCAGGCAGTCGAGGCCAATGCCAAGATCGGTGACGTGCTCGAAGAGAAGGTCGATTCCATCGAGTTCGGTCGTATCGCCGCGCAAACCGCCAAGCAGGTCATCGTGCAGAAAGTGCGCGAAGCCGAACGTGCGCAGGTGGTCGATGCCTATCGCGAGCGTCTGGGCGAGATCATCTCCGGTACCGTGAAGAAGGTCACCCGCGACAACGTCATCGTCGACCTCGGCAACAATGCCGAGGCGCTGCTGGCTCGTGAAGACATCATCCCGCGCGAAACCTTCCGCGTCGGTGTGCGTCTGCGTGCCCTGCTCAAGGAAATCCGTACCGAGAACCGCGGCCCGCAGCTGATCCTGTCGCGTACCGCGCCGGAAATGCTGATCGAGCTGTTCCGTATCGAGGTGCCGGAGATCGCCGAAGGGCTGATCGACGTCAAGGCCGCCTCCCGTGATCCGGGTTCGCGCGCCAAGATCGCCGTGCGCTCCAAGGACAAGCGTATCGATCCGCAGGGCGCCTGCATCGGCATGCGCGGTTCGCGTGTGCAGGCGGTGTCCGGCGAGCTGGGTGGCGAGCGTGTGGATATCGTTCTGTGGGATGACAATCCGGCGCAGTTCGTGATCAACGCCATGTCGCCGGCCGAAGTGGCAGCGATCATCGTCGATGAAGATGCCCATGCCATGGACATCGCCGTTGGCGAGGACAACCTGGCTCAGGCCATCGGTCGTGGCGGCCAGAACGTGCGCCTGGCCAGTCAGCTGACCGGCTGGACGCTGAACGTGATGACCGAAGCGGACATCCAGGCCAAGCAGCAGGCGGAAACCGGCGACATCATGCAGTCCTTCATCGACGAGCTGGAAGTCGACGAAGAACTGGCTCAAGTCCTGGTCGAAGAGGGTTTCACCAGTCTCGAAGAGATTGCCTACGTACCCATGGAAGAAATGCTCAGCATCGATGGCTTTGACGAGGACATCGTCAACGAGCTGCGTGCACGGGCCAAGGATCGTCTGCTGACCAAGGCGATCGCCAACGAGGAGAAGTTGGCAGATGCCCATCCGGCAGATGATTTGCTGGAACTGGAAGGCATGGACAAGGCGCTGGCTCTGGAGCTTGCGCTGCGCGGCGTGATTACCCGTGAAGACCTGGCCGAGCAGTCGATTGACGACCTGCTCGACATCGACGGCATCGACGAAGAACGTGCCGGCAAGCTGATCATGGCCGCTCGAGCCCACTGGTTCGAATAAGCGGTTGCGGCCTGAGGAGAAAGATGCATGACGCAAGTCACGGTGAAAGAACTGGCCAAAGTGGTCGACACCCCGGTAGAGCGCCTGCTGCAGCAGATGCGTGAAGCCGGTCTGTCCCACAGCAGCGCCGAACAAGTAGTGACCGACAGTGAGAAGCAGGCCCTGCTGGCTCACCTCAAGGGCAGTCACGGCGACAAGGTCGAGGAGCCGCGCAAGATTACCTTGCAGCGCAAGACCACCAGCACGCTCAAGGTTGCTGGTAGCAAGACCATCAGTGTTGAAGTGCGCAAGAAGAAGACCTTCGTCAAGCGCAGCCCGGAGGAGCTCGAAGCCGAGAAGCAGCGCGAGCTGGAAGCTCAGCAGGCCGCTGCCGAGGCCGAGCGCCTGAAAGCCGAGGAAGAAGCCAAGCGCAAGGCCGAAGAAGAGGCCAAGCGCCAGGCGGTCACTGCCAGCGAACCCGCTGCGGCGCCTGCTGCGGTCGCCGCGCCGGCACCGGCCAGCGAGCCGGCTGCTGCGGCTCCGGTCGTCGAGGTCGAGCGCAAGAAAGAAGAAGTGCGCCGTCCCGAGAAGGCGCGCGATGAAGACGAGCGTCGTGATCGCAAGCACGCCCAGCATCGCCCGACCGTCAAGGAGAAGGCACCTGCTCCGCGCGTCGCTCCCCGTAGCGTCGACGAGGAAAGCGATGGCTTCCGCCGTGGCGGCCGTGGCAAGGCCAAGATGAAGAAGCGCAACCAGCATGGCTTCCAGAGCCCGACAGGTCCGATCGTGCGCGACGTTTCCATTGGCGAGACCATTACCGTTTCCGATCTGGCCCAGCAAATGGCCATCAAGGGCGCGGAAATCGTCAAGTTCATGTTCAAGATGGGCACGCCGGTGACCATCAACCAGGTGCTGGATCAGGAAACTGCCCAGTTGGTCGCCGAAGAGTTCGGCCACAAGGTCAAGCTGGTCAGCGACAACGCCCTGGAAGATTCCCTGGCCGAATCGCTGAAGTTCGAAGGCGAGGCGCTGTCCCGTGCACCGGTCGTGACCGTCATGGGTCACGTCGACCACGGCAAGACCTCCCTGCTCGACTACATCCGTCGTGCCAAGGTCGCCTCCGGCGAAGCCGGTGGCATCACCCAGCACATTGGTGCCTACCACGTGGAAACCGAGCGTGGCATGGTCACCTTCCTCGACACCCCGGGTCACGCCGCGTTCACCCAGATGCGTGCCCGTGGCGCCAAGGCCACCGACATCGTCATCCTCGTCGTCGCTGCTGACGACGGCGTGATGCCGCAGACCCAGGAAGCCGTGCAGCACGCGAAAGCCGCTGGCGTGCCGATCGTGGTCGCGGTGAACAAGATGGACAAGCCGGAAGCCAACCCGGACAACATCAAGAACGGCCTGGCCGCGCTGGATGTGATCCCGGAAGAGTGGGGCGGTGACGCACCCTACGTACCGGTTTCCGCCAAGGCCGGTACCGGTATCGACGAACTGCTCGAAGCCGTACTGCTGCAGGCTGAAGTACTCGAGCTGAAAGCCACTCCGACCGCTCCGGGTCGTGGCGTGGTGGTCGAGTCGCGTCTGGACAAGGGCCGTGGCCCGGTGGCTACCGTGCTGGTTCAGGACGGTACCCTGCGCCAGGGCGACATGGTCCTGGTCGGCGTCAACTACGGTCGTGTGCGTGCCATGCTCGACGAGAACGGCAAGCCGATCAAGGAAGCCGGTCCGTCGATTCCGGTCGAGATCCTCGGCCTGGACGGTACGCCGGATGCCGGTGACGAGATGATGGTGGTGGCCGACGAGAAGAAGGCCCGCGAAGTTGCACTGTTCCGTCAGGGCAAGTTCCGCGAAGTCAAGCTGGCCCGCGCCCACGCCGGCAAGCTGGAAAACATCTTCGAGAACATGGGCCAGGAAGAGAAGAAGACCCTCAACATCGTCCTCAAGGCCGATGTGCGTGGTTCTCTGGAAGCCCTACAAGGCTCGCTCAGCACCCTCGGCAACGACGAAGTACAAGTGCGTGTGGTCGGTGGCGGCGTCGGTGGCATCACCGAATCCGATGCCAACCTGGCGCTGGCTTCCAATGCCGTGCTGTTCGGCTTCAACGTCCGTGCTGACGCCGGTGCGCGCAAGATCGTCGAGTCCGAAGGCCTCGACATGCGCTACTACAACGTCATCTACGACATCATCGAGGACGTCAAGAAGGCGCTCACCGGTATGCTCGGCAGCGATGTTCGCGAGAACATCCTGGGCACCGCGGAAGTGCGCGACGTGTTCCGTTCGCCGAAGTTCGGCGCCGTCGCGGGCTGCATGGTCATCGAAGGTACCGTGTTCCGTAACCGTCCGATCCGCGTACTGCGCGAGGACGTGGTGATCTTCGAAGGCGAGCTGGAATCGCTGCGTCGCTTCAAGGACGACGTCGCCGAAGTGCGTAATGGCATGGAGTGCGGTATCGGCGTGAAGAGCTACAACGACGTCAAGGTCGGCGACAAGATCGAAGTGTTCGAGAAGGTCCAGGTCGCGCGCAGTCTGTAAGCGCAACCCCTTGATCATGCAACGCCCGGCCCCGCTCATGCGCGGCCGGGCGTTTGCCGCTTTTACGTCCGGTGCCGGCGAGGCGCCAGGACGAAGGAAAGGTAAGTAAGAAATGGCGAAAGATTACAGCCGTACCCAGCGTATCGGCGACCAGATGCAGCGTGAGCTGGCCGTGTTGATCCAGCGTGAGATCAAGGACCCGCGTCTGGGCCTGGTCACCATCACCGCCGTGGACGTCAGCCGCGACCTGTCCCATTCCAAAGTGTTCATCACCGTGATGGGCAAGGACGACGATGCCGAGCAGATCAAGCTCAACCTGGAGATCCTCTCCGAGGCAGCTGGCTATCTGCGCATGTTGCTGGGCAAGTCGATGAAGGTGCGCACCGTCCCGCAACTGCACTTCCAGTACGACGCCAGCATCCGTCGCGGTGCCGAGCTGTCGGCGCTGATCGAGCGTGCCGTGGCGGAAGACCGCAAGCACCAGGACGGCGGCGAGGAATAAGCGTGGCCCAGGTCAAACGTATTCGTCGCAAGGTCGACGGCATCATCCTGCTGGACAAGCCACGCGGCTTCACCTCCAACGCGGCCCTGCAGAAGGTGCGCTGGTTGCTCAATGCCGAGAAGGCCGGGCACACCGGCAGCCTCGACCCGCTGGCCACCGGCGTGCTGCCGCTGTGCTTCGGCGAGGCGACCAAGTTTTCCCAGTACCTGCTCGATGCCGACAAGGGCTACGAGACGGTCGCCCAGCTTGGCGTCACCACCACCACCGGCGATGCCGAAGGTGAGGTGATCGCGCGCCTCCCGGTGACCGTTGGTCGCAGCGAAATCGAAGCACTGCTGCCGCGTTTTCGCGGAGAAATCAAACAGATACCTCCGATGTACTCGGCCCTGAAGAAGGACGGCCAGCCGCTTTACAAGCTGGCGCGCGCAGGTGAAGTAGTGGAGCGCGAGGCGCGTTCTGTTACTATTGCGCGCCTGGAATTGCTGGCCCTCGAAGGTGAGCAGGCGCGTTTGTCGGTGGACTGCAGCAAGGGCACCTATATTCGGACCCTGGTCGAGGATCTTGGCCAACTGCTCGGTTGCGGCGCACACGTCGCCGAACTGCGGCGTACCAAGGCCGGCCCGTTCGACCTGTCACGCACCGTGACCCTGGAAGTGCTGGAAGCGGCGCATGCCGAAGGCGGCAATGCAGCGCTCGATCGCTTCCTGCAGCCGGTCGACAGCGGTCTGCAGGACTGGCCGCTGCTGCAGTTCTCCGAGCACAGTGCGTTCTACTGGTTGCAAGGGCAGCCGGTGCGGGCGCCGGAAGCGCCGAAGTTCGGCATGGTCCGCGTGCAGGATCACAACGGTCGCTTCATCGGCATCGGTGAGGTGAGCGACGACGGGCGCATCGCGCCGCGTCGACTGATTTACACCGGTGCGTAGCACGGGTGCAGGCTCGGGCCTCAGGGGCCGGGCTGAGATATAGCGGTGCATGGCACCGAATGGTTCGGCCGCGAGGTCGAAGCCGGGGTGATGGCGAAGCTGTCATCCGGTACTGCGAGGGTGGCTGTCAGTAGGCACGGTCATACCTCTTTTTAAAACACGGGGAGCGATTCCCGGCCTATTGAGACTGCTTCGGCAGTTTCCAGATGAGAGGAAGCCAACATGGCACTCAGCGTTGAAGAAAAAGCCCAGATCGTTAACGACTACAAGCAAGCTGAAGGCGATACCGGTAGCCCGGAAGTGCAGGTAGCCCTGCTGACCGCCAACATCAACAAGCTGCAAGGTCACTTCAAGGCCAACGGCAAGGATCACCACAGCCGTCGTGGTCTGATCCGTATGGTCAACCAGCGTCGTAAGCTGCTGGACTACCTGAAGGCCAAGGACACCAGTCGTTACAGCGCCCTGATCGGTCGCCTGGGCCTGCGTCGTTAATAGACGCGAGCTGCACAAGTTGGAAGCTGGGAGTTCGGAGCGGCAAGTCGGGGCATGATCCCCGACCTGCGGCTCCGGGCTTCCAGCTTTTGGCTTTTCGAAGGATGCATCGGGTCCGACTCCCGTGCCGCTTTCAGATTTCCCCCAAGGCAACAGAGAGAAGGAAAACACCGTGAACCCGGTAATCAAGCAATTCAAGTTCGGTCAGTCGACCGTAACCCTCGAGACTGGCCGTATTGCCCGTCAAGCCAGCGGTGCCGTGCTGGTGACCGTCGACAACGACGTGACCGTGCTGGTGACCGTCGTGGGTGCCAAGAGCGCCGACCCGAGCAAAGGCTTCTTCCCGCTGTCCGTGCACTACCAGGAGAAGACCTACGCAGCCGGCAAGATTCCTGGCGGCTTCTTCAAGCGTGAAGGCCGTCCGAGCGAGAAGGAAACCCTGACCTCGCGCCTGATCGACCGTCCGATCCGTCCGCTGTTCCCCGAAGGCTTCATGAACGAAGTGCAGGTCGTCTGCACCGTCGTTTCCACCAGCAAGAAGACCGATCCGGACGTTGCCGCCATGATCGGTACCTCCGCTGCCCTGGCCGTTTCCGGCATTCCGTTCAACGGCCCGATCGGTGCCGCGCGCGTAGCCTTCCACCCGGATACCGGCTACCTGCTGAACCCCAACTACGAGCAGCTCAAGGCGTCCAGCCTGGACATGGTCGTGGCCGGTACCGAAACCGCCGTACTGATGGTCGAGTCGGAAGCCCAGGAGCTGACCGAAGACCAGATGCTCGGTGCCGTACTGTTCGCCCACCAGGAATTCCAGGCCGTGATCCAGGCCGTCAAGGAATTCGCTGCCGAAGCTGGCAAGCCGACCTGGAACTGGCAGGCTCCGGCCGCCAACACTCCGCTGCTGGACGCCATCCGCAGCCAGTTCGGCGCCGCCATCAGCCAGGCCTACACCATCACCATCAAGCAGGACCGCTACAACCGTCTGGGCGAGCTGCGTGATGAAGTCGTTGCGGCCCTGGCCGGCGAAGGCGAAGGTCAGTTCCCGGCTGACGAAGTCAAAGCCGCTTTCGGCGAGATCGAATACCGCACCGTTCGCCAGAACATCGTCGATGGCAAGCCGCGTATCGACGGTCGCGACACCCGCACCGTGCGTCCGCTGAAGATCGAAGTCGGCGTGCTGGACAAGACCCACGGTTCGGCGCTGTTCACCCGTGGTGAAACTCAGGCGCTGGTCGTCGCCACCCTGGGCACCGCCCGCGACGCACAGCTGCTGGATACCCTGGAAGGCGAGAAGAAAGACCCCTTCATGCTGCACTACAACTTCCCGCCGTTCTCGGTCGGTGAGTGTGGTCGCATGGGTGGCGCTGGCCGCCGCGAAATCGGTCACGGTCGCCTGGCCCGTCGTGGCGTCGCTGCCATGCTGCCGAAGGACGACGAGTTCCCGTACACCATCCGTGTGGTATCGGAAATCACCGAGTCCAACGGTTCGTCCTCCATGGCTTCGGTCTGCGGCGCTTCCCTGGCGCTGATGGACGCCGGTGTGCCGATGAAGGCGCCGGTTGCCGGTATCGCCATGGGTCTGGTACTGGAAGGCGAGAAGTTCGCCGTTCTGACCGACATCCTCGGTGACGAAGACCACCTGGGCGACATGGACTTCAAGGTAGCCGGTACCGCCAAGGGCGTCACCGCGCTGCAGATGGACATCAAGATCCAGGGCATCACCGAAGAGATCATGGAGCAGGCGCTGGAGCAGGCGCTGGAAGCCCGTCTGAACATCCTCGGCCAGATGAACCAGGTCATCGCCCAGTCGCGCACCGAGCTGTCGGCCAACGCCCCGACCATGCTGGCGATGAAGATCGACCAGGACAAGATCCGCGACGTGATCGGCAAGGGTGGCGCCACCATCCGTGGTATCTGCGAAGAGACCAAGGCTTCGATCGACATCGAAGACGACGGCTCGATCAAGATCTTCGGCGAAACCAAGGAAGCGGCCGAGGCTGCCAAGCAGCGCGTTCTGGCCATCACCGCGGAAGCCGAGATCGGCAAGATCTACGTCGGCAAGGTCGAGCGCATCGTCGACTTCGGCGCCTTCGTCAACATCCTGCCGGGCAAGGACGGTCTGGTGCACATTTCCATGCTGAGCGATCAGCGCGTGGAGAAGGTCACCGACGTACTGAAGGAAGGCCAGGAAGTGAAGGTACTGGTTCTGGACGTGGACAACCGCGGCCGTATCAAGCTGTCGATCAAGGATGTAGCGGCCGCCGAGGCCTCCGGCGTCTAAGCGATCCTTCGCTGGCTTGAACAGAAGGGCTCCTGCGGGGGCCCTTTTTTATTGCCTGCGATTCCTCGCGACAGCCCGGTGGGCCGTCGCCAGGCGACTGCAGCAAGCGCTCCCGGCAATTTCCTGCGCCTGGCGTCCGGGCTTTTAGCGGGCCTCGCCGGCAGCCTGTACCAGCGTTACGCGGGTCGGCTGCGTGGCTGTGTGCGTGTTCGCCTTTGCCTTGCCAGAGATCATGCAAATTGCCCGAGGGTTTTTTCCGGACTCGGCGAAATGCAATTCGCGTCGTATCGACAGGTTTAATTAACTTGTTGTTATTAAAGGGTTTTTTGTTTTATGAAAAACTGGCACAGCGCTTGCGATAGTACTGGTGAACCTGCAGCCAGGAGTTGGTTTGCAGATTGTCTGGAATGTACAGGAGTCAACCATGAAACAGCCAATCACCCGTTTTGCCGCCGCCACCCTGACCGCCGCTGCGCTGAGCCTGCCGCTCGCCTCGGCAGCCTTCGCTCAGCCGACCATGCTGGCGGCCAACGACACCGTGGACAAAGCCGAGCAGGCGGTATCCGACACCTGGATCACCAGCAAGGTCAAATCCACCTTCGTCGCCGACAAGGACCTGAGCGCGCTGGACATCAAGGTCGAGACCAACCAGGGCGTGGTTTCCCTTTCCGGTGTAGTGGCCACCGATGCCGAACGTGATCTGGCCATCGCCAAGACCAAGGAAATCGAGGGTGTGCGTGATGTATCCGCCGATGCCCTGAAGACCGCCGACTGATACCCGAGCCGGCCGGGTCCACACCCGGCCCCCTCTTGAGTTCTGGGAGAACCACCATGAATAGCGACATCATCAAAGGCAAATGGAAGCAGCTCAACGGTCGCATCAAGGAGCGTTGGGGCAACCTGACCGATGACGACGTGGACGTCGCCGAGGGCCACAGCGAATACCTGGCCGGCAAGCTGCAGGAGCGTTACGGCTGGACCAAGGAAAAGGCCCAGCAGGAGCTGCGCGATTTCAGCGACAAGCTCTAGGCAGGGATAGCCGTGGGCAAGGATGCCGGGTCGCACGGATAGCGACGGGCACGGATGTCGAAAGGCCTCGCCGGTGAATCTGGCGGGGCCTTTCCGTATCCGGGATTCACCAGCTCGCCCGGTGGCGAGGCGGCATCAACCTCCGCGCTTGCTGCGGATATCGGTCAGGCGACCGCCCTCGAAACGCAGGAAGTGGTACATGCCGTTCCTGGGGCCGTAGATCCACTCTTCCACGTTCACCTCGTTGCGAAAGCCGTAGGCATCGGTGACTTCCTTGTAGCCGAGAAAGTCCCGGCTGACGGGCTCGCCGCACTTGTGCTGGACCTCGCTGGTCGGCGCATCCTTGCTCACCAGCGCGCTGCCGCAACGGTAGGTGGAAGACGCCTGCGCCAGGACGGGCAGCAGCAGTAGCCAGAGCAGATGGTTGCGTTTGGGCACGGTGAACTCCTTGTCAGTGCTCTCGGCGGCGTTCGATTTCCACCAGACGGTTGCCCTCGAAGCGCAGGATGCTGAGCATGCCGTTGGTAGGGCCGTACACCCACTCCTCGATCCGGTACTCGCGTCTGTCGTAGCTGCCCAGCGTATAGCCTATAGGGTCACGGTACACCGGCGTCCCGCACTTGCGCTCCACCTCGAAGGCGCGATCTCCCAGGCTGACCAGCTGGCTGCCGCAGCGCATCGTTTCCGCATGCACGAGAGGGCTGCCGATGCTCGCCAGCAGCGTTGCCAGTACCAGCAGTCGAGGGTGTTTCATCATTCGCTATCCAGGTGCAGGGGCGTCAGTACACGTCCATTGGACTCGGGTTCTCCCAGATTGACATCGATCAGGTAGACCCGTTCGTCGTCCAGCTTCCCTTGCTCGACCAGATAGGCCTTGATCGCCGCCGCCCGTTGCTGCGCCAGCTGGCGCAGCAACAGCTTGCTCTGGGCCCAGGAGTCCAGCACGGCCTGGCGCATGTTCTGGGTGCGTTGTTGCGCATCCAGCTCGGCCCACTCGGCGGGCGGCTGCTGTTTCAGGCGGGTGCGGTAGATGCCTTCGAGCAGCGCCGCCTGCTCGTCTTCGCCCACCTCGAGCTCATCCGCACTCGCCGGGACCTTGTCACCGCGGCGTTGCAGCACCTTGTACCAGGTGTCCTGGAATTCGCGTTGCAGGCGCTGCTCGGCCAGGAGCGGGCCATCCGCTTTCGCCGCGCTCTGGCCTTCGACTTCCAGGCGCAGCGCCGGACGTTCCTGCAGGGCCTTGGCGAGGGTATCCAGTGCCTGGCGGGCGTCCGCGTCGAGGTCGGCGGAGCCGGCGTCGAAGGGCACCGTGCTGAGGTCGGTATCGCCGCCGCCACTGACCAGCCCGGCAACGAACTTGAACGGTGCCTGGGCGGCGCGCAGCACCAGATTGCGCAGGGTCTGCCAGACGATGGGCATGACGCTGAACTGCGGGTTGTTGAGGTCGCCCTGGACCGGCAGCTCGATGGCGATGCGGCCCTGGGTGTCCTTGAGCAGCGCGACCGCCAGGCGAATCGGCAGGTCCACGGCATCCGGGCTGTCGACCTTTTCGCCCAGCTGCAGGTTTTCCACCAGCACCTTGTTCTCGGCATTGAGCTGGCCCTGCTCGATGCGGTAGTGCAGGTCGAGGTTGAGGCGGCCCTTGCGGATGCGATAACCGGCGAACTTGCCGGAGTAGGGGGTGATGGTGGTCAGCTCGACGTTCTTGAAGCTGGTGGCGATATCCAGGCTGTTGAGTGGATCGAACGGCGTCAGCTTGCCCTTGATGCTCATCGGCGCGTAGCGATCGACCTTGCCCTTGATATCGACGCTGGCGGCCTGCGGTTTCTGGTTGTCGAGCACGCCGATGCGGCCATTCATCTGCTGGATGGCGGTGGCGAAGCTCGGGGTCAGGCTGAAGTCGGCGAAGTTGGCCGAGCCGTCGTTGATGGCCACGCCACCGATATGGATCGCCAGCGGCTTGCCATCCTCGACCTTGTCCCCGGCCGCCGCCGGTTGCGGCACGATCAGCTCACTGACGTTGGTGCTCAGGTTCTCGTTGATCACGAAGCGCGCGTAGGGCTGGTCCAGTTCGACCCGCTCGATGGCCAGGCTCTCGCCATGGCGATAGTCGAGGCCATTGACCCGCACCTGCTTCCAGCGCACGAAGTCGCGCTCGCGCAGGGTGTCGAGGGTGTGCAACTGGTCGATCCTGGCGTTGCCGGTCACGCTGAGGGCCAGCGGCTCGGTGCTCTTGAGCTGCACGTCGAGGTCGCTGCCGAGCATCCCGCTGCGCAGTTCCAGGCGGATGAAGGGGCTCAGGTAGGCTTGGGCGAGGCGCAGGTCGATGTCTTCCGTGGTGACCTTGAGGTGAGCGCTGGTGGGGCTCAGTTGCACATCACCCGACGCCTGCAGCTTGCCTTGCTTGCCCAGGCCGGTATCGAGGCGGAGGTCGAAGGGCTTGTCGCCCAGGCTGTCGAAGTTCTTCAGGTCGAGGTTCAGCGGCCCGACCTCGACGGCGACGTCCTGCTCGGGAACGCGATCCGCCAGATGAGCCTTGTAGTCACGCAGTTGCACATCCTGCAGCAGCACCTGCCAGGGCTTGCTCTCGTCGCTGCCCTCGGGCTCCGCCTGTTCGGCGGCTGCTGGTTGCGCGGATGCCGGTTTGGCGAACAGCTTCTGCCAGTCCAGTTGGCCGTCGGCTTCGCGCGCCGCCCAGGCTTCCAGGCCCTGGCTGCGCACCTGGCCGATCACCACCTGCTGCTTGGCCAGGTCCAGCGTGCTGTCGTCGACGTCCAGGCGCTGCAGCCTGACCAGCGGTTTGCCGGCGGGGTCGTCGATGGCGAAAGGGGCCAGCTGCAGCTTGAGCTTGCTCAGCTGCAACTCGGTGCCGTCGGAGAGGTCGAGGTGGTAGTCAGCGCTGACGTCGACCTGGCCGTCCTTGAGCACCAGCGGTACGGCGTCACGGACGTAGGGCCAGAAGGTGCTCAGGTGGCCGTCGCTGACGCTCAGGCTGCCGCTGGAAGTGATCGGCGTTAGGCTGATCTGCCCGCGCCAGTCGATCTGTGCCCCGTTCGGGCCGCTGGCAGCGAGCGTCATCTGCGCGTTGTCACCGGCCAGCGTGCTGAGGTTGTGCAGCTCGAGGTCGAGCTTGTCGTAGGCGAACTCCACTGGTTCGCTGGGGCGCAGGTCCTGGAAGCGCAGAGCATTCTCGCGCAGGCGGATGCCGTCGATGCGCAGCGGGAACGGTTCGCTGCTGGCGGACTCCGGCTGCGGCTCGCTTGCCGGCAGCTTGAACAGTTGGGTCAGGTTCAGTGTGCCGTCCTTCGCGAACAGGACCTCGGTGCGCGCGCCATCGAGTTCCACCTCGCTCAGGTGCAGCGCCCCCGTCCACAGGCTGTCACTCTGCAGGTTGGCGTAAAGGCGCCGGAAGCTCAGCTGTTCCTCGCCGCTGTCGCCGATACGCAGTCCCCAGAGGCTGAGTTCGAGGCTGAACGGGTTGAGCTGCACGCGCTCCAGCGTGGCGGGCACGCTGGCATAGTTGGCCAATTGCTGGTTGACGACGCGCAGGGCGATGCCCGGCACGATCAGGAAGCCGATCAGGCTGTAGAGGAATACGGTGATCAAGAGTGCGCTCAGCGCGCGCTTCAGTCCTTTGGGCATGGCTTGGCGACATCTATCCAGACGGGGAGACGACTTGGAGTATGGCACGGCGGTTCAGTTCCGGTCGTGCTTGCGTCCTGCTCGGCGATCAGAGATGCAGGATCAGCGTTTTCAGCGGTGGCTTGCCGTCATGCGAGGGGAAATCGCCCGCCGGTGCGATCACCTGGCACTCGCGCACCGGGCGGCCGAGTTTCTCGGCGCAGCGCAGCACCTGCTGGCGCCAATCGTCCATTTCCACCTTCGCCAGGTTGTTGCAGCACACCAGGGTGCCGCCGTCTGCGGTGGCCAGCAGCGCCGGCTTGAGCAGGCTCTGGTAGTCGCGCAGCAGGTCGACGGTGCCGAAGGCGCTCTTGGCCCAGGCTGGTGGGTCGAGAAACACCAGATCGAACTGGCGCGGTTGCAGGCGCGGATAGCTCGGCAGTTTCTGTCCGCGGCGACTGGTGATCGGCAGGCCGGCGAACTGGCGAATCGCCGGGAAGTAGTCGGACTGGATGAAGTGCATGCCTGGCAGCTCTGGGTTGAGGGCACCGTTCTCGCGGCCCACGGCGAGGTTGCCCTGGGCGAAGTCGAGGTTGGTCACGTCCCGGGCGCCGCCGGCCGCCGCGCTCAGGCCGACCCCGCAGGTGTAGGCGAAAAGGTTGAGCACGGACTTGCCGGCGCTGTTGGCCTTGATCCAGCCACGTGCGTTGCGCAGGTCGAGGAACAGCAGTGGGTCCTGCCCCGCGTGACGGCCGCGGACCCGGTAGTTGAGCCCCCATTCCTGGGCGAGCAGATCTTCCAGCGCCGCCTCCGTGGGCTGGAACAGCGTGGGGTTGCGGTCGATGCGCGAGTTGCCTCTGCTGCGGTCGTTGTAGACCAGCAGCAGGGGCTGGCCCAGGTGACGCTCGACGATGTCGGCGAGGCGCTGCAGGTCATCTGTCGGCAACGGCTGGTGGAAGCTCTGTACCAGCAGCTGTGGGCCGTAGCGGTCGACGGTCAGCCCCGGAGCCCCTTCCTGGCTGCCATGGAACAGGCGGTAACAGTTGGTGCCCTGGGCGTGCAGTTCGGGCAGAAGGTGTTCGCGGGCGGCGAGGGCGGCGCGCAGCGCCTGGTCAAGAGCGGACATGCGCGGCATCTCGGGACGGTGAAAGGGCGGCAGTCTAGCAAGAAATCCGCCTGGCTTCCGCGCGGGGTCGTGCCGCTGCGGCTCAGGGGCGTTACGTCAGGCGCCGTCGGGCACGTTGCGCCGCGCTGTTGCTCACCGCCCAGCGCAGTAGCGTGGCGGTACGCCTCACGCTGGCGCGAATCAGCGGGCGGCGCCAGTCGGGCTGTCGCTCGCCAAGCAGGTCGCTGGCCCAGTCCGGCAACAGGTCGACGCCGGCCTGCATCATCAGCTTGCCGAAGGGCTTGGCGAGCATGCTGGGTACCGGGGCGGCGTACAGCAGCCGCACCACTTCCCGGGTGCGTTCATCGCAGAGCAGTTGCGGGCGCATGCGTTCGAGGTAGTCGGCGATCGCCTGGCGGGACGTGGGAACGTCCTGCGCCCCCAGGCGTTCGGCGGTCAATGCCACTTCGCGGTAGTAACGGTCCTGCTCGGCCAGCGGCAGCAGCGGGTCGACGTAGCGCAGATAGCCCTCGAGAAACTGACTGACCTCGGACACGTGCACCCAGGTCAGCAGCTGCGGGTCGCTGGCGGCATAGGGGCGGCCATCCGGTGCGTTGCCGACCACTTGCAGGTGAATGGTGCGGACCTTTTCGATCAGCTGCTCGGCATCCTGGCGGCCGCCGTAGGTGGTGCCGGCGATGAACAGGCTGGTGCGGCGCAGGCGCCCGATCATGTCCTGGCGGAAGGTGGAGTGGTCCCAGACGCCAGCCAGGGCCAGCGGGTGCAGCATCTGCAGGAGCAGGGCGGAGACGCCGCCGACCATCATCGAAGTGAAGTCGGCGTGCACCTCCCAGACCATCGACTGCGGGCCGAACAGGCCGACGTCGCCGCGTGGCTGGTCGAGGTCGAGCACCCCCAGGGCGGCGCCGGTGAGGCTGTGTACCTGTTTTTCGATCTGACGACGTAGGCTATCCATGGCGCGCATTCTCGGCGCTTGGCCGGCCCACGGCAAGATCAGCCCGGCCCTTTCGGGCCGGGCTGGGGGTCAACGGTTCAGCCGTTGCTCGGTGAGGCTGTCGACGACGCTGGGGTCGGCCAGGGTGGAGGTGTCACCCATGTTCTCCAGCTCGTTGCAGGCGATCTTGCGCAGGATGCGGCGCATGATCTTGCCCGAGCGGGTCTTGGGCAGGCCTGGCGCCCACTGGATCAGCTCCGGCTTGGCGAAGCTGCCGATCTCCTTGCCGACCAGGGTCAGCAGGTCCTTCTTCAAGTCCTCGGACGGCTCCTGGCCACTCATCAGGGTGACGTAGGCATAGATGCCCTGGCCCTTCACATCGTGCGGGTAACCGACCACGGCGGCCTCGGCGACGGCGTCGTGCAGCACCAGGGCGCTTTCCACCTCGGCGGTGCCGATGCGATGGCCGGAGACGTTGATCACGTCATCGACACGACCGGTGATCCAGTAGTAGCCATCCTCGTCACGGCGCGCACCGTCGCCAGTGAAGTAGTAGCCGGGGTAGGGCTTGAAGTAGGTGTCGATCATGCGCTGGTGGTCGCCGTAGACACTGCGGATCTGGCTCGGCCAACTGGCCCTGATGGCCAGCACGCCCGCGCCGGGGCCGTCGATTTCCTTGCCTTGCTCGTCGAGCAGCACCGGCTGCACGCCGAAGAACGGACGGGTCGCCGATCCCGGCTTGAGGTCGGTGGCGCCCGGCAGCGGCGTGATCAGGATCGAGCCGGTCTCGGTCTGCCACCAGGTGTCGACGATGGGGCAGCGGGTGTCGCCGACCACGTGGAAGTACCATTCCCAGGCTTCCGGGTTGATCGGTTCGCCGACGCTGCCAAGCAGGCGCAGGCTTTCCCGTGAGGTGGCCTTCACCGGGGCTTCGCCTTCGCGCATCAGCGCGCGCAGGGCGGTTGGCGCGGTGTAGAAGGTGTTGACCCGGTGCTTGTCGATCACCTGCCAGAAACGCGAGGCGTCCGGGTAGTTGGGCACGCCTTCGAAGATCAGCGTGGTGGCGGCGTTGGCCAGCGGGCCGTAGACGATATAGCTGTGCCCGGTCACCCAGCCGACATCGGCGGTGCACCAGTAGATGTCGCCTTCGTGGTAGTCGAACACGTACTTGTGGGTCATCGCCGCGCCGAGCAGGTAGCCGCCGGTGGTGTGCAGCACGCCCTTGGGTTTGCCGGTGGAGCCCGAGGTGTAGAGGATGAACAGCGGGTCTTCGGCATCCATCGGCTCGGCCGGGCAGTCTGCGCTGACGTCCTTGAGCGCCTGGTGATACCAGATGTCGCGGCCTTCCACCCAGGCCACGTCGCCCTGGGTACGCTCGACCACCACCACGGTGGAGACGTTCGGGCAGCTCTGCAGGGCCTTGTCGACGTTGCTCTTCAGCGGCACGTACTTGCCGCCGCGCACGCCTTCGTCGGCGGTGATCACGGTACGGCAGTCGGCATCGAGGATACGGTCACGCAGTGCGTCGGGGGAGAAACCGCCGAACACCACCGAATGCACGGCACCAATGCGCGTGCAGGCGAGCATGGCGTAGGCCGCCTCGGGAATCATCGGCATGTAGATGCACACCCGGTCGCCTTTCTTCACGCCACGGCTCTTCAGCACGTTGGCCAGGCGGCTGACCTGCTGGTGCAGCTCGTTGTAGGTGATGTGCGCGGATTCGCTGGGGTTGTCGCCTTCCCAGATGATGGCGACCTGTTCGCCACGTTGTTCCAGGTGGCGGTCGATGCAGTTGTAGGCGACGTTGAGCTGGCCACCCTTGAACCATTCGGCACGGCCCTGTTGCAGGTCGCTGTCGTGGACCTTGTCCCAGGGTTTGAACCAGTCCAGGAAGGCCTTGGCCTGCTCGGCCCAGAAGGTGTCGGGCTGCTCGACGGACTGCCGGTACAGGCGCAGGTAGGCGTCGTTGTCCAGGTGTGCACGCTGGCGCACCGCGTCGGCCACGGGGTGACGGGTGATCTCGAACATGGCGGGGTCCTTGTAATTGTTTGTCCGCAACAGGCACAAGGGTGCACCCAAGCGGGCGCCGGCTTCAAGGGGCGATGTTCATGGCGCAGCGCTTGCGCGGTGGAGCCCGGCCCGGCAGGCGTGCCGGACCGGGTTGGTGGAGGGTCAGCCGCGATGACGCTCGCGGAAGTGGGCGATCAGGCCCTGGGTCGAGGCGTCCGAGGCGTTGTTGTCGAGCTGGCCGGTCAGGCGCTGGTAGACGTCCTTGCCCATTTCCTTGCCCAGTTCCACGCCCCACTGGTCGAAGGCGTTGATGCCCCAGATCGCGCTCTGCACGAACACCTTGTGCTCGTACAGGGCGACCAGCGCGCCGAGCTCGAACGGCGCGATGCGGTTCATCACCAGAATGTTGCTCGGGCGGTTGCCGGGGATGACCTTGTGCGGCGCCAGGCGCTGAACCTCGTCTTCCGCCAGGCCCTTGCCGCGCAGTTCGGCCTCGGCCTCTTCGCGGGTCTTGCCCTGCATCAGCGCCTGGGCCTGCGACAGGCAGTTGGCGAACAGCCACTGATGGTGGTCGGACAGCGGGTTGTAGCTATTGACCGGGACGATGAAGTCCGCCGGTACCAGCAGGCGGCCCTGGTGCAGCAACTGGTGGTAGGCGTGCTGGCCGTTGCAGCCGACCCCGCCCCAGATGACGGGCCCGGTGCTGATGTCCAGGGCGCTGCCGTCCTGGCGCACGCTCTTGCCGTTGGACTCCATGTCGAGCTGCTGCAGGTGCTTGGTGAAGTTACGCAGGTAGTGGTCGTAGGGCAGGATCGCGTGGCTCTGCGCGCCCCAGAAGTTGCTGTACCAGATGCCCAGCAGGGCCATCAGCACCGGCATGTTCTCGGCCAGGGGCGCTTGGGTGAAGTGCTGATCCATGGCGTAGGCCCCGGCCAGCAGCTCCTTGAAGTTGGACACGCCGATGGCCAGGGCGATGGGCAGGCCGATGGCCGACCACAGCGAGTAGCGCCCGCCGACCCAGTCCCACATGGGGAAGATGTTCTCCTCGCCGATACCGAACTCGATGGCGGCCTCGCGGTTGCTGGTCACGGCGATGAAGTGGCGGTGCAGCTCTTCTTCCGGGCCGCCCATGGCCAGGTACCAGTCACGGGCTGCCAGGGTGTTCTTCAGGGTCTCCAGGGTGCCGAAGGACTTGCTGGACACGATGAACAGGGTGGTTTCCGGGTCGAGGCGGGCGGTCAGCTCGCGGAACTCGCTGCCATCGATATTGGCCAGGTAGTGGCAGCGTACGCCGCGCTGGGTGAACGGGCGCAGCGCCTCGGAGACCAGTTGCGGACCGAGGAACGAGCCGCCGATGCCGATGTTGACCACTTCCTTGATCGGCTTCTCGCTGTAGCCGCGCCACAGGCCGCTGTGAATGCGGCTGACCAGCTCGGTGACCTGGTTCAGCACCCGATGGACTTCGGGGATGATGTCAGTGCCGTCCACCACCAGGCGGTGGCCGACCGGGCTGCGCAGCGCCGTATGCAGGGCGGCGCGTCCCTCGGAGGCGTTGACGTGCTCGCCACCGAACATCGCCGTGATGGCTTCGTGCAGGCCGGCCTGCTCGGCCAGTTGCATCAGCAGCTTGAGGCTGTGTTCGTCGATCAGGTTCTTCGAGTAGTCCAGCAGCAGGCCACAGGCATCCAGCGAGAAGCGCTGGAAGCGCCTTGTATCGGCAGTGAAGGCCTCGCGCATGCTGAAGCCGGCCATCTCGGCACGGCGCTGCTGCAGGGCCTGCCAGGCGGGCAGAGTGGTGACGTCGTGGGGCTGCTGGTAGTAGGCCATCGGGGCTCCTGATCCGCAAAAGCAAAAGGCCCGGACGTGATCCGGGCCTTTCAGAGTGTAACCGGCTGCCTTCGCAGGCAGCTACTGCGCAGGCAGTTCCACCAGCAGATTGTCGATCAGACGGGTGCTGCCCAGGTGCGCGGCGGTGAGCACCACCAGGTGGCGGTCGTCGACCTGCGCAGGGCGCAGGGTCAGCGCGTTGCGGATCTCCAGGTAGTCGGGGGCGAAGCCCGCCTCGCGTTGCCGGGCCTGGGCCTCGTCGATCAGCCGCGCATAGTCGCGGGCGCCGCGTTGCAACTGCTCGGCGACCGCTTGCAGGCCGCGATACAGGGCGGGAGCGACATTGCGCTGCTCTGCACTGAGGTAACCGTTGCGCGAGGACAGGGCCAGGCCGTCGTCGGCACGGCGAGTCGGCGCGCCGATGATCTGGATCGGCATGTTCAGGTCCTGCACCAGCGCGCGGATCACCGCCAGTTGCTGGTAGTCCTTCTCGCCGAACACGGCTAGGTCCGGCTGGACCATGTTGAACAGCTTGGTCACCACGGTGGCGACCCCTTCGAAGTGGCCCGGACGGCTGGCGCCGCAGAGACCTTCGGAAACCCCGGGCACGCTGACCCGCGTCTGGTCGCCCATGCCGTGCGGATAGACCTCCGTCACGTCAGGGTGAAACAGCAGGTGGCAGCCGGCGGCCAGCAGCTTCTCCTGATCGGCGGGCAGGGTGCGCGGGTAGGTGTCCAGGTCTTCGCCCGCACCGAACTGCAGCGGGTTGACGAAGATGCTGGCCACCACGAAGTCGGCGCGCTGGGCAGCGGTTTCCACCAGCGAGACATGGCCGGCGTGCAGGTTGCCCATGGTCGGCACGAAACCGATCTGCTTGCCATCGGCACGTGCCTGGGCGATGACCGCGCGCAGCTCGCGCAGCGTCTTGACCGTGTTCATGCGGAGAAACCATGTTCGGCAGCGGGGAAGCTGCCGTCCTTGACCGCCTGCACGTAGGCGCCGAATGCGCCCTGAATGCTGCTCTGGCCCTCCATGAAGTTACGCACGAACTTGGGGGCGCGACCCGACAGCGACAGCCCGAGCATGTCGTGCAGGACCAGCACCTGGCCGTCGGTCGCCGCGCCGGCACCGATGCCGATCACCGGAATCTTCACGGCCTGGGCGATTTCCGCAGCCAGTTCGCTGGGCACGCATTCGAGCAGCAGCATGGCGGCACCCGCCTGCTCCAGCGCCATGGCGTCGGCGCGCATCTGCCGGGCCTGCGCTTCTTGGCGGCCCTGAACCTTGTAGCCGCCAAGGATGTTCACCGCCTGCGGGGTCAGGCCCAGGTGGGCACAGACCGGCACGCCACGCTCGGCCAGCAGGCGAATCGGCTCGGCCAGCCAGCCGGCGCCCTCCAGCTTGACCATGTGCGCGCCGGCTTGCATCAGTTTGGCGCTGTTGAGCAGGGCCTGTTCGGTGGTGGCGTAGGCCATGAACGGCAGATCGGTGACGATCAGTGCGCCCTGGTTGCCGCGTTTGACGCAGGCGGTGTGATAGGCCATTTCCTCGACGCTGACCGGCAGGGTGCTGTCGTGGCCCTGCAGAACCATGCCCAGGGAGTCGCCGACCAGCAGCACGTCCACGCCAGCCTGGCAGGCCGCGTGGGCAAAGGTGGCGTCATAGCAGGTCAGCATGGCGATCTTCTCGCCGTTCTGCTTGCAGCTTTGCAGTGTGGTCAGGGTAACGTCAGGCATTTCAAGGGTCCTCGCTCAGGCTCGGTATACCGCTTCTATCTGGCTGCAATCCGGCCTGGATTGGCATCAAAGGTGCGCCCGGCGCGGGGCGACGGGACGCCTATAGTCCTGATGGGGGGGCATGAAGTCAATTGCAGGTGTTACCGCTCTGTTACTGGCGTTACTGCCAATCCGAGCGGCAGAGGGCTGGGCCAGAGGCGATGCGGGCTTGCGGCGGGTAACAGGGCGTGTGCCGGGAAGGGGCGGCGCGCGCCATTGTGCGCTACTCCGGCAGGCGTTCCAGGCCGGCGAAGGGGCAGGCATCGAGCAGTGCGGCGAGGCTGCGTCCGTCCGGCAACTGCAACTCGGCGGCCAGCTCGGCCAGCGGGTAGAGCACGAACGGGCGGGCATGCATGTGGTAGTGCGGAACGGTGAGGCGCTCGTCATCGATCAGGTGGTCGCCGAACAGCAGCACATCCAGGTCCAGGGTGCGCGGCCCCCAGCGTTCTTCCTTGCGTACGCGGCCCTGCTCCTGCTCGATGCGCTGCAGGCCATCGAGCAGTGCCCAGGGCTGCAGCTCGGTATCCAGCGCCGCCACCGCGTTGACGTAGCGCGGCTGGTCGGCCGGGCCGAGCGGGTCGCTGACATAGAACGAAGAACGCGCCACCAGCGTGCTGTGCGGCAACTGGGCGATGGCGTTCAGCGCTGCGCGCAGTTGTTGCAGCGGTTCGGCCAGGTTGCTGCCCAGGCCGATATAGACCCGCTCCATCACTCGCCGCTGCCTTCGTTACCGCGCTTGCGCCGGTTGTTGTTGCGGCGGCGCTTGCGCGGCGCGGCGCTGGCGGTGCTTTCGCCCTTGCCTGCAAGGTCGCGGATCATCTGCCGGCGCTCGCTGTCGTTGGCGTCCTGGTAATCCGTCCACCACTCACCCAGGCCGCCGGTGTTTTCGCCGGCCAGTTCACGCAGCAGGAGGAAATCGTAACCGGCACGGAAGCGCGGGTTCTCCAGCAACAGGTCGGCACGCTTGCCGCTGCGGCGTGGCAGGCGCTCCTGCATGTCCCAGATCTCGCGAATCGGGATGGTGAAGCGCTTGGGCACGGCGATGCGCTGGCACTGCTCGGCGATCAGCGTGTGAGCGGCTTCCTGCATCGCCGGAATCGGCGGCATGCCTTTGTCCTGCAGCTGCAGGACACGGGCTGGCAGCGCCGGCCAGAGCAGGGCGGCGAAGAGGAATGCCGGGGTGACCGACTTGCCGTCATGGATGCGCTCGTCGGTGTTGATCAGCGCCTGGCGGATCAGCTTCTCGGTGTATTCGGGGTTGCGCTTGAGCGCCTCGCCACTGGCCGGGAACAGCTGGGCGAACAGGTCATGCTCCAGCAGCAGGTCGAAGGTGTATTCGGCGTAGCCGGCGAGGAACAGCTTGAGGACCTCGTCGAACAGGCGGGCGGCTGGAATGTCGCGCAGCATTGGCGCCAGCCGGCGGATCGGCGCGGCGCTGTGCTTCTCGATGTCGAAGTCGAGCTTGGCGGCGAAGCGCACCGCTCGCAGCATGCGCACCGGGTCCTCCAGGTAGCGTTGCTCGGGATCGCCGATCAGCCGCACCAGGTGGTTGCGCACATCGTGCATGCCACGGGCGTAGTCGAGGATGTGCTCCTGGGTCGGGTCGTAGTACAGCGCGTTGATGGTGAAGTCACGGCGCTGGGCGTCGTCTTCCAGGGTGCCGTAGACGTTGTCGCGCAGGATGCGACCGCTCTCGTGGCGCGCGGCGAGGTTGCTGTTTTCCTCTTCCTCACCTTGCGGGTGATTGGCGCGGAAGGTCGCGACCTCGATGATCTCGCGACCGAAGTGCACGTGTACCAGCTTGAAGCGACGGCCGATCACCCGGGCGTTACGGAACTCCGCACGCACCTGTTCGGGGGTGGCGCTGGTCGCTACGTCGAAATCCTTGGGGTCGATATCCAGCAGCAGGTCGCGCACGCAGCCACCGACCAGGTAGGCCTGGTAGCCGGCGCGCTGCAGGCGCTCGACCACGCTGATGGCGTGCCGACTGATCTCGTTGCGCTTGAGTGGATGTTGGCTACTGCTCAGCACTTCGGGCGTGCTGCGTGGGCGTGGCACACGGCGCAGAGGTGAGCGGAAAGACTTGAACAGCTTTTTCAGCATGGGAGGCACTGTTTGGATAAGTGACCGGCCAGCCCCGCATGCTGTTGAAGAACGACCTGCTCAGGCTTGGTGGCGTTAAAGGCAGCCTGCCTCGGCAAGGTTTTCAACGGTATGCGAAACGATGACCGCATGATTGCTGCGGATTCTAGCATCGTGTCGGAAGAAGGTGTGTAGAAGGGCGGCAGGCGGGGATCCGGGAACCGGAAGCTACTGGGGGAGCCGAAGCTCCCCCCCAAGTTGGTGCGTGCTCTGTTTTTATTGTTATTGAGGGCCTGTTGTTTTTGTTGTCGACCCTTCCCGGCTCGCCGTGGCTTACCGGGTGCTCCCTAGAATGGGGAGCCAATAGCAAACGGATTTCTTTGGACGCTGATGTTGCCTTGATCAACCAGTTCGGGCGCTGTCTCGAGACAGTTTTGTTGTTCTCGGTCTGGTCGCTGGGGCGAACCCCTTGCGGCAACTCCTCTCCAAAAGAATCAGTTAGCTGCGCCTCCGTACCTTATTGTTTTTGTTGTTCTGGAGTCGTTACGTCTTGTTCTTATTGTGTAGGGAATTGCTTGTTATTGTTGTTGTGCCAGAGATAAAGCAGATGCCGTGCCAGTTTTTGAGAATCCTTTAAAATCAATGGCTTGAGGCAAATGAGGCGATCCGGTGGGGGACAAAAAAGCCGGGTTTTCGTTACCGATAGACCCGGCCTTTGTTACGAGATATTGAAACGGTAACAACCTGTGGAACCTGTGTGCGGGGTGGTTGTCACCGTCGTCGCGCTGTCAAGGGCTGCTGGTCACGCCGGATTTGCGCCGTGGGATGCCCAGGCGTTGACGACGTTCCCACAGGCATTTGCGGCTGATACCCAGCTTGCGGGCCAGCTCGGTTTCGGTCATGTGGTCCTGGTGTTCGAGAACGAAGTGCTGGAAATAGTCTTCCAGCGACAGGTCCTCGGTCGGTTCATGGCTGCCGCTACTGCTCTGGCTGCTGCCAGGCAGGCCGAAGTCGTCGTCTTCCAGGTCGTCCAGCTCGATGTCGATGCCCAGCAGGTCGGCGGATATCTCCGCACCCTCGCAGAGGATCACCGCACGCTCGATGGCGTTCTCCAGTTCGCGCACGTTACCGGGCCAGGGGTAATGGCGAATCGCCTGCTCGGCGTCGTGGGCAAAGCGCAACGGCTCGCGCCCCATGCGGCTGTACTGACGAACCAGGAAGGCCTGGGCGATTTCGAGCACATCGTTGCCGCGTTCGCGCAGCGCCGGCAGTTTGAGGGCGATGACGTGCAGGCGGTAATAGAGGTCTTCGCGGAACTGGCCGGTCTTGGCCAGGGTCTTCAGGTCGCGGTGGGTCGCCGCGATCAGACGCACGTCGACCTTCTGCGATTGCACCGAGCCGACCCGGCGAATCTCGCCTTCCTGGAGGACGCGCAGCAGTCGTGCCTGGGCTTCCAGTGGCAGCTCGCCGATCTCGTCGAGGAACAGCGTGCCGCCGTCCGCCGCTTCGACCAGACCGGCCCGCCCGGCGCTGGCGCCGGTGAAGGCGCCTTTCTCGTGGCCGAACAGCTCGGACTCGATCAGGGTCTCCGGAATGGCCGCGCAGTTCACCGAGATCAGGGGCGCCTTGGCACGCCTGGACAGGTTGTGCAGGGCGCGTGCGACCAGTTCCTTGCCGGTGCCGGACTCGCCCTGGACCAGTACATTGGAATCGGTGGGCGCGACCTTGCGAATCTTGCTGTAGAGGTCCTGCATGGCGGCGCAGGAGCCGATGATGCCGATCTCGCCGTTGGCGCTTTCCGCGGTTTTCTCCGCGCCACCACCCCGCACGCTGCTTGCGGCAGCGGTTGCCGGGGCATTGCGGGCTTCCTGGCGGTCCCGCAGGATGCGGGCGACGGCCTGCAGCATCTCGTCGTGGTCGAAGGGCTTGGCGATGTAGTCGACCGCACCCATCTTCATCGAGTCCACCGCCGAGCGCAGGCTGGCGTAGCTGGTCATGATCAGCACCGGGGTGCCTTCGGCCAGTTTGATCAGTTCGGTACCCGGTGCTCCGGGCAGGCGCAGGTCGCTGACGATCAGGTCGAAGCCGGGAATGCTGTAGCGTTCCTGGGCTTCCTGTACCGAGCCCGCTTCGCTGACCTGGTACTGGTTACGTTCGAGCAGACGGCGCAAGGCAGAGCGGATAATGGTTTCGTCTTCGACGATAAGAATATGTGGCATCAATTCGTTCTCTCGGCGGTCACGGAGGTGCGGTTGGCACCTGCTGTCGCTGTTTACATCGCTACGGACGTCGCCTCGACATGCCTTGGCAGGGTGACCCGAATTCGAGTGCCCAACTGGCGCTCGGGGTCGGCCGGGCTGTCGATTGTTATCTGTCCATAATGCTCTTCCACGATCGAATAGACCAGCGCGAGGCCCAGACCGGTCCCTTCGCCGGGGTCCTTGGTGGTGAAAAACGGTTCGAACAGGCGGTCGATGATGGCTTTGGGAATGCCGCTGCCTTCATCCTCGACGATCAGGTCGACGGTATGTTCGCTGGCTTCGCTGCGCACGCGGATCGCGCCGCCCGGAGGGGAGGCGTCACGGGCGTTGGACAGCAGGTTGATCAGCACCTGGGCCAGGCGTTGCGGGTCACCCTCGGCCCAGTGCTCCGGGTTGCAGAGGTTGTAGAACTGGATGTCGAAGTTGCGCTTGTTCAGTGACAGCAGGCCGATGGCGTCCTGCGCCACATCGGCCAGGCACACCGGTTCGTCGCTGCGCTGATGGCTGCCGGAGTGGGCGAAGCTCATCAGCGACTGGACGATGCGTGACACGCGCTTGGTCTGCTCGAGAATCTGCCCGCTGATCTCCGTCAGTTCGCCATCGTTCTCGCGCTCCTCGCGCAGGTTCTGCGCCAGGCAGGCGATACCGGTGATCGGGTTGCCGATCTCGTGGGCGACACCCGCTGCCAGGCGGCCGATGGAGGCCAGGCGTTCGGAGTGCACCAGCTTGTCTTCCAGCAACTGGGTTTCGGTCTGGTCCTCGACCAGCAGCACCAGGCCACTGTTGCCCGGTGCCAGCGGCTCGTCGATGGCGGCCTTGTGCAGGTTCAGCCAGCGGATCTGCCCGTCCAGGGCCAGGTGCTGCTTGTGCAGGTGCTGGTCGGGGCGTTCGATGAAGTCCTGCAGCAAGCTCTGCCAGGGCTCGGCCAGGGCACTGAGGCGCGAGCCGACGATGCGCTGGGCGGGAATCTCGGTGAGCTCCTCCATGGCGCGGTTCCACATCAGGATTTCCTGGTCCTTGGCCAGCGAGCAGACGCCCATGGGCAGTTCCTGCAGGGTCTGCCGGTGGTAGCGGCGCAGGGCGTCGAGTTCGGCGGCCAGGCCGGTAAGGCGCGACTGGTAGTCCTCCAGGCGGCTCTCGATGAAGTGGATATCCTCGGTGACGTAACCTTCACTGCCGGACTTGTACGGCAGGAAGGTCTCGACGATGTCCTGTGCGACGCTGGGGCCCATCAGGCCGGACAGGTTGGCTTCGATGCGGTCGCGCAGGCGGCGCAGGGCATAGGGGCGGCCTTCGTCGAAGGGCAGGTGCAGGTCGCGCAGCGCTTGTTCCACCTCACGCTGGGCCGTCTTGGCGCCCAGCGGCTTGGCCAGCTGCGCGGCGAATTCCTGCGGGGTCGCGGCGACCAGTTCGCGTCGTTGCGGGCGGCGCACGTTGTCCACCGCGCAGGCCTCGGCGGCGCTCTTCTCCTCGGGGCTGGCTTCGGTGAACAGCGACACCAGGGTGAACACCAGCACGTTGGCGGCCAGCGAGGCGATGGCCGCCAGGTGCCAGCTGGCATCGTCGAGCACGTAGATGACGTTGAACAGCGGCAGGTAGAAGCCGTCCAGGTTGCCCAGCAGCGGCAGCAGCATGGTCAGGGCCCAGACGCAGATACCGGCCAGCAAGCCGGCGAGGAAGCCGCGGCGGTTGGCGGTCTGCCAGTACAGCACCGAGAGCACGCCCGGGAGGAACTGCAGGGTGGCGACGAAGGCGACGATGCCGAGGTTGGCCAGGTCCTGCTGCGCGCCGAGCAGCAGATAGAAGCCATAGCCGGCCATGATGATGAAGGCGATCAGCGCACGGCGCGTCCACTTCAGCCAGCGATAGATGTTGCCCTCGGCCGGTGGCTGGTACAGCGGCAGCACCAGGTGGTTGAGCGCCATCCCCGACAGGGCCAGGGTGGATACGATGATCAGCCCGCTGGAGGCCGACAGGCCGCCGACGTAGGCGAGCAGGGCCAGCGCCTCGCTGTTCACCGCGATGCCCAGGCCGAGGGTGAAGTATTCCGGGTTGGTGGTCGCTCCCAGCTTGAGGCCGGCCCAGAGGATCAGCGGCACCGCCAGGCTCATCAGCAGCAGGAACAGCGGCAGGCCCCAGCTGGCGCTGACCATCGCGCGCGGGTTGAGGTTCTCGGTGAAGGTCATGTGGTACATGTGCGGCATGACGATGGCCGAGGCGAAGAACACCAGCAGCAGGGTGCGCCAGGGACCTTCCTGCAGCGGCGTGTGCAGCGTGGACAGCGCCGCCTGGTTCTGCACCAGCCACAGTTCCAGTTCGTGGGGACCACCGAACACCCGGTAGAGCGCGTACCAGCCGATCACCCCCAGCGCCACCAGCTTGACCAGCGATTCGAAGGCGATGGCGAACACCAGGCCCTCGTGCTTTTCTCGGGTGGCGATATGCCGGGCGCCGAACAGGATGGTGAAGAGGATGATCAGGCCGCAGTAGCTCAGCGCCACCTTTTCCTGCAGCGGCTCGCGGCTGAGGATGCCGATGGAGTCGGCCACCGCCTGGATCTGCAGGGCCAGCAGTGGCAGCAGGCCGATCAGCATGAACAGGGTGGTCAGCACGCCGGCCCAGGTGCTGCGGAAGCGGAAGGCGAACAGGTCGGCCAGCGATGACAGCTGGTAGGTGCGGGTGATGCGCAGGATCGGATAGAGCAGCACCGGGGCGAGCAGGAAGGCACCGGAGACGCCCAGGTAACTGGCGAGGAAGCCGTAGCCGTACTGATAGGCCAGCCCGACCGTGCCGTAGAAGGCCCAGGCGCTGGCATAGACGCCCAGGGACAGGGTGTAGGTCAGCGGGTGGCGGATGATCCAGCGTGGGATCAGGCCGTGTTCGCTGACCCAGGCAACCCCGAACAGCACCAGCAGATAGCCGGCGCTGATCAGGATCAGTTCGCTCAGGCTAAAGCTCGTCAGCATCGCGTTGGCTCTGGAGAATGAAGGTCACGACGATCAGGATCAGCCACAGCAGGTAGGGGCGATACCAGGCACCATTGGGGTCGATCCACCAGTCCATGATGGCCGGTGAGAACAGGTAGATCCCTACAACCAGGATCAGGACCAGTCGGTAGATATACATGTGGCATCTCGTCGAAAGATGCCGCGATGGTAAAGGAAGCGGCGCGTTTCAGGCCACCTGCTTGAGGGCTGGTAGTGGTGGCGCCGGTGTGACGCGGATTGCGCCCGTCAGCGCAGCTGCGCTTCGGCCAGGGTGCGGCTGCGCGGGATACGTGTGGCGTCCCAGTGGGCGATGCCCCATTCCAGCAACTGCCGGGGGGCGGCGCCCTGCAGCTCGGCGGGTGCCGGCTGGCCGAGCGCGCGCAGGGCGCGCAGCAGCAGTGGCCCGGCCTGGTCGGCTGGCAGTGGTGGTGAGCGATAGCTCTTGCCCAGCTTGTGGCCGTCCGGCTGGATGATCAGCGGCACGTGCAGGTAGCGCGGTTGCGGCAGCCCCAGCAGTTCCTGCAGGTAGAGCTGGCGCGGTGTCGAGTCGAGCAGGTCGGCACCGCGTACCACATCGGTGATGCCTTGCCAGGCGTCGTCCAGCACCACCGCGAGCTGATAGGCGAACAGACCGTCGCGGCGACGAATGACGAAGTCACCGACTTCGCGGCCCAGGTGCTGATGGAATTCGCCTTGCACGCGGTCGATGAAGTGGTAGTCCAGCTCCGGTACGCGTATGCGGATGGCCGCATTCTGTTCGGCATGGCAGGCATTGCGGCAGAAGCCGGGATAGACCCCGGCATAACCTTCCAGCTGCTTGCGCGAGCAGATGCAGGCGTAGGCCAGGCCCTGACTGAGCAGGCGCTCGGTCACCGCCGCGTACTGCGCGTGTCGCTCGCTCTGGCGCTCCAGCTCGCCATCCCATTCGAAGCCATAGGTTTCCAGGGTGCGCAGGATCGCGTCCTGGGCGCCCGGGACTTCACGGGGCGGGTCGAGGTCCTCCATGCGCAGCAGCCAGCGGCCGCCAACGGCGCGCGCATCGAGGTAGGAGGCGAGGGCGGCGACCAGCGAACCGAAATGCAGGTAGCCACTGGGCGTGGGGGCAAAGCGCCCGACGTAGGAGCTGTTCATCGAGGCGAGGCTGGGTCGAAGGGGTTGTTTTCTCCCCTCTCCCATTCATGGGCAAGGGGCCGGGGGAGAGGGCATGCGCTGAATCACCCTCTCCCCAGAAATGCAACGGGGCGCCTGAGCGCCCCGTCGTCGGATCAGGAACCGATCTGCTTTTCCTTGATTTCCGCCAGCGTCTTGCAATCGATGCACAGGGTGGCGGTGGGGCGGGCTTCCAGTCGGCGAATGCCGATCTCGACGCCGCAGGAGTCACACCAGCCGTAATCGTTGTCTTCGATCAGCTGCAGGGTCTCGTCGATCTTCTTGATCAGTTTGCGCTCGCGATCACGGGCACGCAGCTCCAGGCTGAACTCTTCTTCCTGGCTGGCGCGATCCGCCGGATCGGGGAAGTTGGCCGCTTCGTCCTGCATGTGGTGCACGGTGCGGTCGACTTCCTGCATCAGCTCCAGCTTCCACTTATTGAGGATGCTGGTGAAGTGAGCGCGCATCGGCTCGCTCATGTATTCCTCGCCCTTCTTCTCTTGATAGGGCTCGAAACCACGAATCAGCTGGCTGGTGCTTTTGGCTTTTTCTTTTGTGGGCATGGATGACGCCTCTCACTCTTTCGAATCCATCGCGCAGGTTATTCCATTGCCAGACGGTTTTCCGGCCCTGCGACTGCAAGCCGGCGAACTTACCAGATCGAATCGGGGCGCGCTACTCCCGGTTGTCTCTGCCCCTCCGGGGTGTGAATGAAATCTGCATGGGCCTGATCGGCAAGTGTAGCGGTGCCCGGCGTCCTTGCCGCTTGCCCGAGCAGCCCTGCTAGAATCCGCCGCTCGCAACCGTGAAGGCAGGCCCATGGCTCAGCTCTACAGTGGGCGCAGTCGCGCCATCGAACCCTTTCATGTGATGGCCCTGCTGGCGCGGGCCAACGAGCTGCAGGCAGCCGGTCACGACGTCATCCACCTGGAGATCGGCGAGCCGGATTTCACCACCGCCGAGCCGATCATCCGCGCGGGCCAGGCCGCCCTGGCAGCCGGGCATACCCGTTACACCGCCGCGCGGGGCTTGCCGCAGCTGCGCGAGGCGATCGCCGCGTTCTACGCCGAGCGTTATCGGCTGAACGTCGACCCGCAGCGCATCCTGATCACGCCGGGCGGCTCCGGCGCCCTGCTGCTGGCCGCCAGCCTGCTGGTCGATCCCGGCAAGCACTGGCTGTTGGCAGACCCCGGCTATCCGTGCAACCGCCACTTCCTGCGTCTGGTCGAAGGGGCTGCGCAACTGGTGCCGGTTGGCCCGGACGTGCGCTACCAGCTGACTCCGCAGCTGGTCGAGCGGCACTGGGACTCCGCCAGCGTCGGCGCCCTGGTCGCCTCGCCGGCCAACCCTACCGGTACCCTGCTGCACAAGGACGAGCTGGCGGCCCTGGCGACGAGCATCAAGCAGCGCGGCGGCCATCTGGTGGTGGACGAGATCTACCACGGGCTGACCTATGGTTGCGATGCGAGCAGCGTGCTGGAGGTGGATGACGAGGCCTTCGTGCTCAATAGTTTCTCCAAATATTTCGGCATGACCGGCTGGCGCCTGGGCTGGCTGGTCGCGCCCGAGGCGGCGGTGCCGGAGCTGGAGAAGCTGGCGCAGAACCTCTACATCAGTGCGCCGAGCATGGCTCAGCACGCTGCGCTGGCCTGTTTCGAGGCCGATACCCTGGCCATCCTCGAAGAACGCCGCCACGAGTTCCAGCGCCGCCGCGACTACTTGCTGCCGGCGCTGCGCGAGCTGGGCTTCGGCATCGCCGCCACGCCTGAAGGCGCCTTCTATTTATATGCGGACATCAGCGCCTTCGGTGGCGACGCCTTCGCCTTCTGCCGCCACTTCATCGAAACCGAGCACGTGGCGTTCACCCCGGGGCTGGATTTCGGCCGTTATCAGGCCGGGCATCATGTGCGTTTCGCCTACACGCAGAACGTCGAGCGCCTGCAGCAGGCAGTCGAACGCATCGCCCGTGGCCTGAAGAGCTGGAATCCCGATGCGCTTTGATCCGCCCCTCGAAGAAGGGCGCCTGCTGCGTCGCTACAAGCGCTTTCTGGCCGATATCGAGACGGCCAGCGGCGAGGCGCTGACCATCCACTGCGCCAATACCGGGTCGATGCTCAACTGCATGAGCGAAGGCTGCCGGGTGTGGTTCAGCCGCAGCAACGATCCCAAGCGCAAGCTGCCGGGGAGCTGGGAAATCAGCGAGACGCCGCAAGACCGCCTGGCCTGCATCAATACGGCGCGGGCCAATGCACTGGTGGAGGAGGCGTTGCGCGCTGGACTGATCAGCGAGCTGAACGGTTTCACCGCGCTCAAGCGCGAGGTGCCCTACGGGGTGGAGAACAGCCGCGCCGATTTTCGCCTGGACTTCCCCCAGGGGCCGACCTTCGTCGAGGTCAAGAGCGTCACCCTGGGCTTCGACGGCAGCGATGTCGCGGCCTTTCCCGATGCGGTGACGCAGCGCGGCGCCAAGCACCTGCGTGAACTGGCAGCGCTGGCACGTGCCGGCGTGCGCACGGTGCAGCTGTATTGCGTGAATCTCTCCGGTATCGTCGCCGTGCGCGCCGCCGAGGAAATCGACCCGGTCTACGCGGCGGGGCTGCGCGAGGCCAAGGCGGCCGGGGTCGAAGTGCTGGCCTACGGCGCCGAACTCAGCCCCGAGGGCATCGCGCTGGTGCGTCGTCTGGACGTGCTGGCCTAGGGCACGATCCAGATTCCGTCGGCGTCTTCCCGGCATTCCAGCGCTTGCAGCGCCTGTCCCTCGCAGGGGCCGGCCACGCATTCGCCGCTCTCGATCAGGAACAGCGCGCCATGGGTGGCACAGCGGATCAGGCTGCCGCTGTCATCGAGAAATCCGTCCTTCTGCCATTCCAGGGCAACGCCGCGATGTGGGCAGCGGTTGAGGTAGGCGTGCACCTGGCCGTCGCGGCGTACGGCGAACAGGTTCAGTTGCTCGATCAGAAAGCCCCGGCTCTGACCTTCGGTCAGTTCCTGTGGGCTGCATAAGCGGATCATCGTGTTCTCTCGTGTATGCCCTTCTGCCATGGGTAGAAGGTGGCGCGTGGCGCCGTCAGCGAGGCCGATTATCCCGCAGGAAGGAGGAGGGCGCATCCATGCGCCAAGTGGAACTCAGAATTGCCAGGAGGCCGATACGCGGAACGTGCGGCCTGGCTCGCTGTAGTAGTCGACCGGCTGAGGCGTGCTGCGGCCGGCGGCACTGGGCACGTTGAGCGCATTCCAGTACTTCCTGTCGAACAGGTTGAACAGGCCGGCCTGCAGCTTGACGCCGTCCAGGGCCGCGGGCTGCCAGTAGCCCGTCAGGTCGACCACCGCATAGCCCGGGGCCTTGAAGTCACTGTCATTCTCGACCTTGTCGCGACGGCGCGCGGCGGTCAGCATCAGGTCCGCGCCATGGCGCTGGCGGGTGTAGCTCAGGCCCAGGGTGCCGGTCAGTGGCGCGACCGAGTTCAGGTGTTGCCTGGTTTCGCGGTCCTTGCCCACGGCCCAGGCGATCGAGGACCAGAGCTGCCAGGACGGCATGAACTGCCAATGCGCGCTGCCTTCGGCGCCGTAGATGCGCACTTTGTCGCGGTTGGCCATGACTTCGAAGAAGGTGGGGAATTCGCCCGCCTGGAAACCATAGTCCTCTTCGTCGGCGCTGATGCTGTCGATGAAGTTCTTGTAGTGGTTGTCGAACAGGCTGACCGAGCCCCCCAGCTGGCTGTCGCCGAGGCGGGCGCCGACTTCGTAGCCGGTGCTTTCCTCGGGCTTGAGGTTGGGGTTGCCTACTCGTGCGTAGCCCATGCCGGCGTTGGTGAAGGTGCTGTACAGCTCGTTGACGTCCGGCGCCTTGAAGCCCTGTGCCCATTGCGCATAGAGGGTTGCCAGCTCGTGGGCCTGCCAGGTCAGGAGCAGGCTGCCGGACCACTTGGCGTCCTTGTTCTCGCTGAGCATCACGCTGTCGCCGGCGAGCACGTAGCCGCTGGTGGAACTGCTCGGCTTGTACGCGTAGTGGTCATAGCGCACGCCCGGCGTCAGGGTCAGGGTGTCGCTGAGGGCAATCTCATCCTTCAGGTAGAGGCCCTGCAGCGTACCGGGCGTCTTCGGCATTTCGGCCTGGTTGGTGTGCAGGTTGACGCAGGAGAAGTAGATGCCGGCTGGCGTGCTGCCCGGTTGCGGCGGGAAGGGAGGCACCAGCACGCTGGGGCAGGCATCGTAGCCGCTGCTGTACTGCTCGGCTTCCAGGCGGCTCCACTCCATGCCCAGGGTCAGGTCGTGGCGGCCCAGTTGTTTGCCCAGGCTGCTGCTGATGCCGTACTGGCTCTTCTCGATCTCGTTGGCGCGGCCGAAGGGGCCGGCCAGCGTCCCGGCGCGGGTGGCGTCGACTTCGTCCTCGCGATAGAGCTTCTGCCAGTAGACCACCGTGTCGGCCCAGTCCAGCAGGTTGTCGCTGCCTGCGGCGCGGTACTGATGGTCGAACGAGAGTCGCTTGCGCTCGTTGGTCTCGCGGGTGTCGTAGTGCCGGGGGTAGTTGGCCGTGCCCTGGTTGATGCGGCTGTCCATGTCCTCGACGCGTTCGAACAGCTCGGCCGTCATGCCGATGCGGTGGCCTGCGGCGAGCTTCTGCTGGATCTTCAGCAGCAGGCTCTGCTGTTCGCTATCGCTGGGGTTGGCGGCGGTGCGCTGCGTGCCGAGCAGGTTGTCGTTGCCCTGGCTGTCGAGCTCGTGGCCCTGGCGGCCGCCGGCCTGGAGCAGCCAGGCCGTGTCGTTGATCCGACCGGCCAGGGCCGCATTCAACCCCCAGCTCTGGTCGGCACTGTCGTAGTCGCTCTTCACCAGGCTGGCGAAGCTGTCGTCGTTACCCAGCAGGTCATCCGGACTCAGGGTCCGCAGTTGCAGGGCGCCGCCAAGGGCCCCCGAGCCGAGCTGGCTGGAGTTGGCGCCGCGAACCACGTCGATCGATGACAGGCTCTGGAAGTCGATGCTGTCCAGGCCGCCGTTGACTTCACGCACCGCGTCATTCAGCCAGGGCATGCGGATGCCGTCGATGGTGGTCAGCACGCGATCGCGATCCAGGCCGCGGATGTTGACGCTGTTGTTGCTGCGGTTGTAGTTCACCCCCGGTTCGGCGCGTCGCGACAAGTCATCGAAATTGCGTATCTGACGACGCTCGAGGGTCTCGGCATCGGTCCGGGTGGTGGTCGGCAACGGCTGCTCGGCCGCACTGGCGGTGACTTCGACATCGGGGAGCTCGGCCGGTGTATCGGCCAGGGCGAGGGAGGGGCACAGCATCAGTAACGCCAGCCATGGGCGGCGGGCATAGGGCGGGTGAAGGGGCATGGCAATGGCTCCGTGCGTGCTGGGCAGTTCTGCGACTGCCTGGTTGGCGACGACGCAAGACGGTAACCAGATTATTTATCTGATGCAAATAATTCTCATATAGATTATCGTTTGTAGATTGCCGTCGCTGTGCAGGAACAGCGGGCACGTCTTGCCGTGAGAGGAGTTGTCCTGATGAATAGTGTGAATCCCGCCGCCTTGCCGGCCATCGATCTGTACCAGGCCTGGCAGGCCCTGCGTCTCGAACAGCCCCGTCTGCGGGCCCGTGATGCGGCTGCCGTACTGGGTGTCAGCGAGGCCGAGCTGACCGCCAGCCGCCTCGGCGTGGATGCCGTGCGCCTGCGCTGTGACTGGCCCGAGTTGCTGCCTGCGCTGGGGACGCTGGGTTACATCATGGCGCTGACCCGCAACGAGCACTGCGTGCACGAGCGCAAGGGGCACTACCGCGAGGTTTCCGTCAGCGCCAATGGGGCGATGGGGCTGGTGGTCTCCGCCGACATCGACCTGCGCCTGTTCATGGCGCAGTGGGCCAGCGTGTTCGCCGTCGCCGAGAACGGCGAGCGTGGCGTGCAACGCAGCATCCAGGTCTTCGACCGCCAGGGGCTTGCGGTACACAAGGTCTACCTGACCGAGAGGAGCGACGACGCGGCCTGGGCACCGCTGGTCGAGCGCTTCCGGGCCGAGGTGCAGAGTGCCGAGTTGGAGCTGCTGCCGCCGGCCGAGCGCAGGGCGCCGCGTGGCGACGATCAGGTCGATGTGGAGGCACTGCGTGCCGACTGGGCTGCGCTGAAGGACACGCATCACTTCTTCGCCATGCTCAAGCGTCATGACCTGGCCCGTACTCAGGCCCTGCGCCTGGCCGGTTATGAGTGGGCCGAGCCGCTGGCCACCGCCGAACTGCCCAGGCTGATCGAGGCGGCGGCAGCGCGTGAGGTGCCGATCATGGTGTTCGTCGGTAACCGTCACTGCATCCAGATTCACACGGGGCCGGTGCGCAATCTGCGTTGGCTGGATAACTGGTTCAACGTGCTCGATGCCGAGTTCAACCTGCACCTGAGAACCCCAGGTGTGGTCGAGCTCTGGCGCGTGCGCAAACCCAGCGTGGATGGCGTGATCACCAGCCTGGAGGCCTATGACGAAGAGGGTGAACTGGTGGTCCAGCTGTTCGGGGCCCGCAAGCCGGGCATGGCCGAGCGTGACGACTGGCGCGAGCTGGCCGAGTCCATCGCGGCACTGGAGGTCTGACATGCGCTTGAGTGGAACCTTGGCGCTGTGCAGCGCCCTGCTGTTTGCTCCCCTGGCCGGTGCGGGCGAGCTGCCGCAACGCTGGGTCAGCTCCGGTGGCTCGCTCAGCGAGTGGGTGGTGCGCCTGGGGGGCGAGAGCAAGCTGGTCGGCGTGGATACCACCAGCCTGCATCCACAATCGCTGCAGCAGTTGCCGAGCGTCGGCTATCAGCGGGCGTTGTCGGCGGAGGGGGTGCTGTCGCTGCACCCGGACGTGCTGATCGGTAGCGAAGAAATGGGGCCGCCTCCGGTGCTCGCGCAGATCAAGGCAGCCGGCATTCGTATCGAGAGCCTGTCGGCCAGGCCCGATCTGGATGCGCTCGAAAGCAATGTGCTGCGCCTGGGTGAACTGCTCGGCAGGCCGCAGCAGGCGCATGAAGAGATCGCGGCCTATCGTCAGGCCCTGCAGCATCAGGCGGCCTGGGTCGCCAAGGCGCGCGAGCGCCAGCCGGCACCGCGTGTGCTGATGCTGCTCGGTCATGCTGGCAGCAACCTCATGGCGGCCGGCAAGGACAGCCTGGCGGTGTGGCTGATCGAGCAGGCCGGTGGCGAGAGTCGCACCGAGCACAGCGGCTACAAGCCGATCTCCAGCGAGGCCTTGCTGGCGATGGACCCACAGGTGCTGATCGTTGCCGACCGCAGTCTGCAGGGGGAGGAGGCGCGTCAGGCGGTGCTGCGGCAGAATCCGCTGCTGGCGCAGACCAGCGCCGTGCGTGACGGCCGTGTGCTGAGCCTCGATCCGACGCTGCTGGTGGGCGGGCTCGGTCCGCGCCTGCCCGAGGGGCTGGTCGAGTTGTCGGCGGCGTTCTATCCTTCCGAGCCAGCTCTGACGGCCGAACTCGACCGATGAATCCTGTTTTTCGTCCCCGCCCATTGCTGCTGGCGATGGGCGTCCTCCTGCTGCTTTCGTTCTGGCTGTCGCTGGCCCTGGGGCCCGTCAGCCTGCCGCTGGGCGATACCCTGCTGGCCGCGCTGCGCTTGCTGGGCCTGCCCATCGACGGGGAGGGCCTGCAGCAGGCCGAGCTGATCCTCGGTCAGATACGCCTGCCGCGCAGCCTGCTGGGGCTGTGCGTGGGTATCGTGCTGGCGCTGTCCGGCGTGGCCATGCAGGGGCTGTTCCGCAACCCGCTGGCTGACCCCGGCCTGGTCGGGGTCGCCGGTGGTGCCGCGTTGGGTGCGGCTGTCGCCATCGTCGGTGGCAGCATGATCGGCGGTCTGCCGTCAGCCATCGCGCCTTATCTGCTGTCGCTCTGCGCGTTCAGCGGCGGTCTCATCGTGACCGCCGTGGTGTATCGCTTCGGGCGTCGCGACGGGCAGACCCACGTCGCCACCATGCTCCTGGCCGGGGTCGCGCTGACCGCGATGTCCGGCGCCGGTGTCGGCCTGTTCACCTACCTGGCCGATGATGCCACCCTGCGTAGCCTGACCTTCTGGAATCTGGGCAGCCTCAACGGTGCCAGCTATCCACGGCTGTGGCCGTTGCTGCTGGTGACCCTGGCCATCGCCTTGTGGCTGCCACGCCGCGCCGCGGCGCTCAACGCGCTGCTGCTGGGCGAGTCCGAAGCGCGTCATCTGGGGTTCGATGTCGAGCGGATCAAGCTGGAGCTGGTGCTGTGCACGGCGCTGGGCGTCGGTGCCGCCGTTGCAGCGGCCGGCCTGATCGGTTTCATCGGCCTGGTGGTCCCGCACCTGATGCGTCTGCTGGTCGGCCCCGATCACCGGGTGCTGCTGCCGGCATCGCTGCTGGCCGGCGCCAGTCTGCTGCTGCTGGCCGATCTGCTGGCGCGCCTGCTGCTGGCGCCGGCGGAATTGCCGATCGGCATCGTCACGGCGTTGATCGGAGCGCCGTTCTTCCTTTATCTGCTGGTGCGGGGGCGAACCTGATGTTGCGCGCAGAACAGCTGAGCGTGCGCCGGGGCGGCAAAACCGTCCTGGGGGATATCGACCTGAGGTTGCAGCCTGGCGATGTGCTGGGCGTGCTCGGCCCCAATGGTGCCGGCAAGAGCACCCTGCTGGGGGCCCTGTGCGGGGAATTCGAGGCGAGCGCCGGACGGGTGACTCTGGATGCGCGCGCCCTGAGTGACTGGGATGGGCGTCAGCGGGCCCGGCGGCTGGCGGTGTTGCCGCAGAGTTCGACGCTGAGCTTCGCCTTCCCGGTGGAAGAGGTGGTCGGCATGGGGCGTCTGCCGCATGCCAGCGGGCGTGTGCGTGACGCCGAGATCGTCGCCATGGCGCTGCGCGCGGCCGATGCCGAGCACCTGCGTGGGCGCAGTTACCTGGCGCTGTCCGGTGGCGAGCGCCAGCGTGTGCACCTGGCGCGCGTGCTGGCGCAGCTCTGGCCGGGCGGAGAGGGGCAGGTGTTGCTGCTCGACGAGCCGACCTCGGCGCTCGATCCGCTGCACCAGCACACCACGTTGCAGGCGGTGCGTGACTTCGCCAGCCAGGGGGCCGCGGTGCTGGTGATCCTGCATGACCTGAACCTGGCGGCGCGATACTGCGACCGTATTCTCCTGCTCCAGGCGGGACGCCCCCACGCCTTCG
The DNA here is from genome assembly GCF_013357275.1 of Pseudomonas sp. BMW13. NCBI lineage: Bacteria > Pseudomonadati > Pseudomonadota > Gammaproteobacteria > Pseudomonadales > Pseudomonadaceae > Pseudomonas > Pseudomonas sp. BMW13. The sequence goes on from NZ_SUKD01000002.1 coordinate 405,345, forward strand.
GCAGCCCCGACGAGGTGCTGCGGGCCGAGCCCCTGCGTGCGGTGTTCGGTCTGGACGTACTGATACAGCGACACCCGGAGCGCGGCCATCCACTGATCGTGGCGCGTTGACTCGATGCAGGAGCTTGCCATGCGAATACTGTTGCTGTGTTGCCTGTCCCTGCTGGTCGCCTGCCAGTCCCGAGGCGTACTGCCACCGCCGGCTCCTATCGCCAGCGAGGGGCGTGACCACGTAGACCTGGGGGTGATACTCGACCTGCGCAGCGGTGAGCGCATCACGCCGCAGCGACTGGTCGAGCGCCTGGCGCGGGCGTCGCGGGTCGTGGTCGGCGAGCAGCACGACAACCCGGATCACCACGCCCTGCAACTGTGGTTATCGCGCGAACTGGCGGCCCGGCGTCCGCAGGGCAGTGTGCTGCTGGAAATGCTCAGCCCGAGCCAGCAGACCAGAGTCGATCAGGTCCGGGGCGAGACGCGTGCGGGGCGCCCTCCGCTCGACGCCATCCGGGCCCTGGCCTGGCAACCGGGGTGGGACTGGGCGATGTACGGTGCGCTGGTGCGTTACCAGCTGCGCCAGCCCTATCCATTGCTGGCGGCCAATCTGGACCGGGAAGAGATCATGCGCATCTATCAGCAGCGTCCGGCGCTGCAGGGGCAGGCCTCTACCGCTGCGGCGGTGCAGCAGCGGCTGCAGCGCGATATCCGCGAGTCGCACTGCGGCCTGCTCCCGGAGAGCCAGGTGCCGGCGATGCTGGTCGTGCAGCAGCAGCGTGATCGGCGCATGGCCGAGGCATTGCTGGCAGCGCCGCGACCGAGCCTGCTGCTGGCAGGTGCCTTTCATGCGCGCAAGGATCTGGGGGTACCGTTGCACCTGGCAGACCTCGGCGCGGGGCAGGGCAATGCCGTACTGATGCTGGCCGAAGTCGGGCGTCAGGTGGATGCATCGATGGCGGACTACGTCTGGTTCACCGCGGCGCAGCCGGAGCAGGACCACTGCGCCAAACTGCGACCCTAGCCGCCTTTCCCGGGATGGCTGCGGGGTATCCTCGGCGCTTTGCCGATCTGGAGCCTGCGCCATGTCCGCCGCTGTTCGCGACCTGCTGCACCGTTACTTCAATGCACTCAACGACCGCGATGTCCGTGCCTGTCTGGCGCTGGTCAGCGATGACCTGATCCTGGAGCCCAACCAGGGGTTCGCCGAGCATGGCCGCGCAGCCTTCGCGGACTACCTCGAGCGGCACATGCAGTGTTACCGCGAAACCCTCGAACAGCTGGTGATCCTGACCGATCCGCAGGGCGCCCATGCGGCCTGCGAGTACCACGTCGCCGGGGAGTACCTGGCAACCGACGATGGGCTGCCGGAGGCGTGCGGGCAACGCTACGCGCTGCGGGTAGGGGCGTTCTTCGAGATTCGCGAGGGGCTGATCAGCCGTATCAGCCTGCATTTCAATCTGCCGGACTGGCTGGCGCAGGTCGACGACTGAAGCGGCCGCAGCGTGTTTCGTGCGGGCAAAAAAAGACCCGGCAAAGAGCCGGGTCAATAACCGTGATTAGCCTGATGAGGAGATAATCTGAAGAGTCCGACT
>NZ_SUKD01000030.1:0-19355 GCF_013357275.1 Pseudomonas sp. BMW13
TCAGAATGCTCATTTACAGCACGTAAACTGCGCTTCTTCGAGCGATTTCGCCTGGCCTGACCTTCGCTCGACGACTTTCGTACAAAGCCTAGGACACCAGCGCAGATGACGATCTGCCGGGGCGGCCCGCGCATGCGGCGGGCTGCCTGGGGCGCGGTTCAGTAGCGCCGCGTGCTCATCAGTTCCTCCAGCACGCGAGGGGTGACGCGAAACGGAATCGACATATGATCCTCGCCCGCTTCGAGCTGGAAATCGCTGCGCAGGCCGAACTGCGACAGCGACTCCAGGCGCAGCTGCAGCGAACGCACGTCCTGGATCTCCTGCGGCATTTCCCGGTCGCCCACCCACATGCTCAGGCTGCGGTGGGTCAGGTCCAGCTCGCCGGCTCGCGCACGCTCGACGAACGCACGCTCATGCGCCAGCAGGTAGCGATCACGCCACCACAGGCTGGGGCTGATGGCGACCACGTGCTGGAACAGCTGCGGCCGGGTGAACAGCGTGTAGATGGCGAACATGCCGCCGAACGAGTGCCCGACCAGGCTGACCTGATCCCGATCGACCTTGAAGCGCTGGTTGACCCGCGGCATCAGGCGCTGCTCGATGAAATCGAGAAACAGGTCCTGGCCGCCCTGCGGCGGATCGTTGCGCTCGGGCAGTTGCGGCGGCGACAGGTCGAACGCACGACGCTCGAAATCCAGCGGCGTATCGCTGGGGTAGCCAATGGCGACGACGATTGCCTTGCGCCAGCGCTCCTGCGCCCGCTTGGCGGCATGCAACGCCGGGAAGTAGGCATTGCCGTCGAGCAGGTAGATCACCGGGTAGCCGCCGGTATAGGGCACGTCGCCCTCCGGCAGGCTGAGCATGATCCGGTAGTCGCGGCCCTCGGCGCTTTTCATCAGCCATTGCTCGCTACCGTCCAGGTTGACCGGCTCGGCATGGGCGGCGGCCAGACCACCCAGCAGCAGCGCCGTCACAGCGCTGCGCAACCAGTTCAGCGCGCTCACCAGCTGTAGCTCAGGCTGGTGATCAGGCTGCGCGCTTCGCCACGGTAGCAGTAGCCGTCCTGACAGTTGACGTACTGCTTGTCGGTCAGGTTGCGCGCGTTGACGGCCAGGCGCACGCCATCCAGCTCACCGGCGAAGTCGTAGTGCACGCCAGCGTCGAACAGGGTGTAGTCGTCGCTCTTCACCGTGTTCATGTCGTTGCCGTACACGCTGCCGGTGTAGCGGGCGCCGGCGCCAAAACCGAGGCCCGACGGCAGGTTGTAGTCCAGCCACAACGCGGCCATGTGGCGCGGCGTGTCCTTCGGCTCCTTGCCCTCGTTGCCGTCATTGCTCCTGGTCACCTCGGGGTCGTTGTAGCTGTAGCTGGCGTTCAGGTGCAGGCGCTCGCTGAGGTCGGCGACCGCCTCCAGCTCCAGACCGCGTGACACCTGTTCGCCGGTCTGCACCGTGTTGAGCGGGTCGAGCGGGTCACGGGTCGACACGTTCTGCTGGGTCAGGTGATAGAGCGAGGCGGTGAACAGGGCGCTGCTGCCTGGCGGCTGGTATTTGAGGCCGATCTCGTACTGCGTGCCCTCGGTGGGCTTGAGCGGACCATTGGCGTTGGTCCCGCTCTGCGGCAGGAAGGACTCGGCGTAACTGGCGTAGGGCGCCAGGCCGTTGTCGAACAGGTACAGTGCGCCGAGCTGGTAGGTGGTGGCGGAATCGCTGGTACGGCGGTTGCTGTCGCTCAGGTTGTCGCTGTTGCGCACATGCACCCAGTCGCGGCGTACACCGGCGGACAGGCGCCAGCGCTGGAGTTCGATCTGATCCTGCAGGTACAGACCGCTGCGCTGGGTCAGGTTGTCCTGATCGGCCAGCGGGTTGCCGGGGCGGCTGACCGGCTGGTGATAGTCCGGCGCACTGATGTCGATGGACGGCGCCGGCCCCGAGGCATACAGCACCGAGCTGTCGAACCAGGCGTAATCCCAGCCGCTGAGCAGGGTGTGCTGCAAGGTGCCGGTGGCGAAGCGGCTGACCAGGCGGGTGTCGCTGCTGACCGACTCCATCTCTTCGTACACACCGACGGCATAGCGCTCCATCACCCCATTGCTGATCGTGCCGTTGGGCTGCAGGTACTGGTTGGTGGTGTCCAGCTGGCCGTAGCGCAGGTTCTGCTGCAGGCTGAAGGTGTCGTTGATGATGTGCTCGAACTCGTAGCCCAGCGTCCACTGGCGCTGATCGAGCTTGTCGAAGTACTCGTCGCCCTGCCAGAAATCGGTGAGGCGATTGCCATCGTGGTAGAGCATTGGCGAAGCAGCGGTCTCACGCTCCTGATACTGGGCCAGCAGGGTCAGGCGGGTGTCGGCATCGATCTGCCAGCTCAGCGACGGCGCCAGCAGGCGCACGTCATTGTTCAGTTGCTCGATGTCGTACTCGGCGTCGCGATAGACACCAACGGTGCGGAACAGCACGTCGCCCTCCTCGTCCAGCTTGCCGCCGATATCGAACTGCCCCTGCCGGTGCTCATGGTTGCCGGCCTGGATTTCCACCCGATTCCTGGCGTCCAGACTCGGCCGCTTGCTCACCCGGTTGACCATGCCCCCCGGGCTGATCTGCCCATACAGCACCGAGGCCGGGCCCTTGAGCACCTCGATGCGCTCCAGTGCAAAGGCCTCGGTGGCGTAGATCGACAGCCAGCCGTTGTAGGGCTGGCGCAGGCCGTCGAGGAAGTCGGCGGACATGGTGGTGTCGAAGCCACGGATGTTGATCTGGTCGAAACGCGGGTCGAGCCCGGACCCGCCGGTGCGCACACCCGCGCTGTAGGCCACCGCGTCCTCGACACGGTCGACCTTGCGATCGGCGATTTGCCCGGCCGTGACCACGCTGATGCTCTGCGCGGTTTCCAGGATCGCGCGATCCGTCTTGCTGGCCGTGCTGGCATGGCTGGCGAAATAGCCCGGCACCGGCGCAAACGCACTCTGCGTCGGCGCGGCCTCGACGGTAACCGGCTGCAGCTGATAGCTGTCATCGGCCGTGACCGGCCGCACCACGTAGCCGGAAGCGGTCTTCTCCGCCACCAGCCCGGTGCCACCGAGTACCCGCGCCAGGCCCTCCTCGACCGACTGCGCCCCCGTCGAGCCCGGGCTGACCAGGCCACGGACCCGCTCCGGGGAATACGACAAGGTGATGCCGGCGCGCTCGGCGTAGAGACTCAGCACCTGGTCCAGCGCGCCACCCGGTACATCCGGGGCTTGCATGCGCGGCGCCGGCTCGGCGGCCATCGGTGGCGAACTCGCGGCACCGCCGCACAGCGCCAGGGCGATACAGATGGCAGTGGACAGCCGGCGGGGTTGCAACGGCGATGGCAGAGAGCGGGTAGCACGCATGAGGGTATCCATTCAGGGAGTGATCACCCCAAACCGGATGAGCGGCGAAAGTCCGACAACTTTTTTATGCGACGGGCACGACGCGCACCCACCAGCGGGTTCGCTCGACCAGCGCGACCGGCAGCAGATGGGTGATGTTGCGCAGCATCAGCTCGGGCTCGGCGAGGCGGAAGACCCCGGACAGGCGCAAGTCGGCCACCGTGGGATCGCACCCCAGCCAGCCATGCCGATAGCGTCCGGCCTCGGCGAGAAAGTCCGCCAGGCGAATATCGCGCACCGCCAGCAGCCCCCGTGCCCAGGCAAAGGGATCGAGTGCCCCCGGGCCCAGCGTGCTCATGCGGGTTGCCGAAACCGCCAGCCCGTCGCCTGCCTGCAACTGCCGCTGGCCGGCTGCCGCGCGCACCAGCACCTCGCCCTGCTCGACCCGTATCTCGCTGCGACCATCGCGTTCACGCACCGACATCCGCGCGTGCTGCCCCAGGCAGTCCGCGTGAGCGCAGCGCAACCGCCATTGCGCGCCCTCCACCAGCGCCTCGCCACCACGCAGCAGCAGTTGCTGGCCATGCACGTCGAGGGCACTGCCGGTGTTGAGCAACACCTCGACATCGCCGGCCAGGCTCAGCCGCCGGGTTTCGCCGGTGGCCGTGGCGAAATCCGCACGCCACGCCGGCGCCGTGGTAGCCGCCAGCAGCGTGGCACTGCCCGCCGTCAGCCCCAGCAGCTTGAGCATGCGCCGGCGGCTCAGGTCAGCCTCGGCCCGCTGCAACAACGGGATGGTCTGCGCGGCATCTGCCAGCGGCGCCACGCGAAACAGCCCGGCCATCTGCTGCAGGCGTTGCCAGGCCAGGTCATGCAGCTCGTCCAGCGCCAGCCAGTCATGCAACTGACGCTGCAGCTCGGCACTGGCCGGATCGGCGCGCAGACGCATCTGCCACTCGATGGCCGAACGGACAACGGCTTCAGGTGGCTGCCCTGCCCGGCTCATCTGGGCGACTCGAAGCACAGGCGATAGCAGTGCAGCAGCGCGCTGGCCACATGGCGCTCGACCGTGCGGCTGGACACGCCCAATTGCCGAGCCACCTGCGCATGGTTGAGACCGCCGAGCTGGTACAGCAGAAAGGCCTCGCGCACGGCCGGCTTCAGGCCATCGAGCAACTGCGCGATCCGCTCCAGGGACTGCAGCGCCTCGTAGCGCACCTCCGGTGACGGGTGACTGGCCTCGGGCAACTGCGCCAGGGCGTCGAGGTAGGCACGCTCCAGCGCGTCCCGTCGCCAGTGGTCGATCACCAGCCCACGCGCGATACGCGCCAGCAAGGCCCGAGGCGCGCGGTCATCGACCGACTGGCCACGTACCAGCAGGCGCAGGAAGGTGTCCTGAACCAGGTCCGCAGCCTGCTGCGAACAGCCCACCGAGCGCCGCAACCAGCCATGCAGCCAGCCGCGATGCGTGCCGTACAGCACCTCGAGAGGAATGATCGAATCGGTTTCAGACGAAGACATAGCGCGGCCCAAACCACCAGGCTGAAAACACCATGCAGGACATGGCGACCGCGCGAACATTAATAGCGAATCATTCTTATTACAACCTTTCACCGGAAGAGCGCCGCGAAAGAGCCTCCCCGCGCCCTGCCCGTGCGCACCGCTGGCGGCCCACGCCTTTTATCTCGTGCGGGCCGTAACGGGCTGTGGTTCCGGGTGCCAAGTGTTACCATTGTCGGCTTTGGCGCAGACAGGCTCCTGCGTCACGACGCCCGACACACTCACCCATGCCTCGGACCCCGCGCGCCCTTGCCGGCATGACGACGTCATGGCCCAGCGACACGCGGCCTCACGCCCTGTCGGGCCAAGCCAACGAGCTTGAAAGCCGGTATCCCTTAAACAGCGCATCTCAAGTTACTGATAGGTAAGTCCTTTGATCTCCACCGCCAATATCACCATGCAGTTCGGCGCCAAGCCGCTGTTCGAGAATGTTTCCGTCAAGTTCAACAACGGCAACCGCTACGGCCTGATCGGCGCCAACGGCTGTGGCAAGTCGACCTTCATGAAGATCCTCGGCGACGATCTGGAGCCCAGTGCCGGCCAGGTCATGCTCGAACCCAACGTGCGCCTCGGCAAGCTGCGCCAGGACCAGTTCGCCTACGAGCAGTTCACCGTCATCGACACGGTGATCATGGGCCATCAGCGCCTGTGGGAGGTCAAGGCTGAGCGTGACCGCATCTACTCGCTGGCCGAGATGAGCGAAGAAGACGGGATGAAGGTCGCCGAGCTGGAGGGCGAGTTCGCCGAGATGGACGGCTACACCGCCGAATCCCGCGCCGGCGAGCTGCTGCTCGGCCTGGGCATTCCGCTGGAACAACACTTCGGCCCGATGAGCGAAGTGGCACCGGGCTGGAAGCTGCGTGTGCTGCTGGCACAGGCGCTGTTCTCCGACCCCGAGGTGCTGCTGCTCGACGAACCGACCAACCACCTGGACATCAACACCATCCGCTGGCTGGAAAACGTCCTGGTGCAGCGCAACAGCACCATGATCATCATTTCCCACGACCGTCACTTCCTCAACTCGGTCTGCACCCACATGGCCGACCTGGACTACGGCGAGCTGCGCCTGTTCCCGGGCAACTACGACGAGTACATGACCGCCTCCACCCAGGCGCGCGAGCGTCTGCTGGCCGACAACGCCAAGAAGAAGGCGCAGATCGCCGAGCTGCAGACCTTCGTCAGCCGCTTCTCGGCCAACGCCTCCAAGGCCAAGCAGGCCACCAGCCGCGCCAAGCAGATCGACAAGATCCAGCTCGAAGAGGTCAAGCCGTCCAGCCGCGTCAGCCCGTTCATTCGCTTCGACCAGAACAAGAAGCTGCACCGCCAGGCCGTGACCCTGGAGAAGGTCAGCAAGGGCTTCGACGACAAGCAGCTGTTCAGCAACCTCAGCCTGCTGGTCGAGGCTGGCGAACGCGTCGCCATCATCGGCCCCAACGGCATCGGCAAGACCACCCTGCTGCGTACCCTGGTCGGTGAACTGACCCCGGACAGTGGCGCCGTGAAGTGGACCGACAGTGCCGAGGTCGGCTACTACGCGCAGGACCACGCGCACGACTTCGAAGCCGACGAGACCCTGTTCGACTGGATGGGCCAGTGGACCAGCGGCGAGCAGAACATCCGCGCCGCCCTGGGCCGCATGCTGTTCTCCTCCGACGAGATCCAGAAGTCGGTCAAGGTGCTCTCCGGGGGTGAACAGGGTCGCATGCTGTTCGGCAAGCTGGCCTGCCAGAAGCCCAACGTGCTGGTGATGGACGAACCGACCAACCACCTCGACATGGAATCGATCGAAGCACTCAACCTGGCGCTGGAGAACTACCCGGGCACCCTGCTGTTCGTCAGCCATGACCGCGAGTTCGTGGGCTCCCTGGCCACCCGTATCATCGAGCTGTCGGAGACCGGCGTGACCGACTTCAGCGGCACCTACGACGATTACCTGCGCAGCCAGGGCATCATCGTCTGAGCCTGCCCCGGAAAATGAAAAAGCCCGCGAAAGCGGGCTTTTTCATTGGCGCTGCCGACTCAGGCGGTGGCGAACAGCTCGCTGATGCGCTGCGCCGCGCCCTTCATGGCTTCGGCACGCGGCTCGTCGCCATAGGCGAGGCCTTCGGCACGAACGATCTCGATATCGTCGATGCCGACGAAGTTCAGCATGCGCACCAGGTAGTCCTCATGCGCCTGACCGGACGGCAGGCCGGCATGCACGCCACCGGCACTGGAAGCGATTACCACGGTCTTGCCGCCTGCCAGCCCCACCACGCCGTTCTCGGTGTACTTGAAGGTCTTGCCGGCCACCGCGATGCGGTCGATCCAGGCCTTCAGCTGACTGGGGATGGCGAAGTTGTACATCGGCGCGCCGATGACGATGGCGTCAGCGGCGAGGAATTCTTCCAGCGTGCGCTCGGCCAGCTCGGTTTCATGGCGCTGCGCGGCGTCGCGCAGTTCGGCCGGGGTACCGGCAGCCACCAGGCTGGCAGCGGAGAAGTGGCTCAGGGCATCGCTGGCGAGGTCACGGTAGGTCACCTGAACGCCCGGGGACGCGACGCTCCAGGCCTCGACCACGGCCTTGCTGAGCTGACGGGAAGCGGATGCATCACCCAGGATGCTGGAATCGAGGTGCAGTAGTTTCATGGAGCTCTCCGATAATGACGCAAGGGCAAAAACGATGGGAGAGATGCTACTCATGAAACCAATAGCCGATAAGACGGCATAAATGCGATAGTTCGTCCTACTCATAGGACGATGACATGCATGACCTCAACGATCTGTTCTACTTCGCCAAGGTAGTGGAAGCCGGTGGCTTTGCCGCGGCCGGACGCACCCTGGGCATCCCCAAGTCGCGCCTGTCACGGCGCATCGCCGAGCTGGAACAGCGCCTGGGCGCCCGCCTGCTGCAGCGCAGCACACGCAAGCTGGCGCTGACCGATATCGGCGAACGCTACCTGCGCCATTGCCAGGCCATGTTGCTGGAAGCCGAACAGGCCGAGGAAACCGTGGCCAACCTGACCAGCGAGCCGCGTGGCCGGGTGCGCTTCTCCAGCCCCAGCGGGCTGACGCTGCTGTCCGAGGCCACCAACAGCTTTCTCGCACGCTACCCGAAGGTGCAGCTGGAAGTGCTGCATACCAATCGCCGTGTGGACCTGCTCAACGAGGCGGTGGACGTGGCCCTGCGCGTGCGCATGGCCGATGACGAGGAACCCGGCCTGATCACCCGGCGCCTGGTGCCGGCGCACGCTCATGTCGTGGCCCACCCGGACCTGGTCGCCGGGCTGCAGCTGAACCACCCCCGGGACCTGCAGCAGCTGCCGGCACTGGGCGCGGTTGGCGCCGACCGACGCATCCACCTGCGCTTCGTGCATGAGGTGACGCAGGAGGCCAGCGAGATCGCCCTGGAAGCCCGGCTGGCGATCGATGACTTCCCCATTCGCAAGTCAGCGGCGCTGGCCGGACTGGGTATCAGCATGCTGCCGACGACCTTCTGCCACGAGGAACTGCGCGCAGGCCGACTGGTCGCGTTGCTGCCGCAATGGCACGTGCCACAGGGGCACGTGCAACTGGCCTATGCGCACCGGCGCGGCATGTCGCCGGCCGTTCGCGCCTGGATCGAGCACCTGAGCGAAGCGATCAATCGCTGGAACCTGCCGCTCTGATTCAGATGCGGAACTGACGCACCAGCGCGCCCAGGCGCTCACCGAGGCCCGCCAGGCTGCGAGCGGTCTGCGCGCCACGTTCGGTTTCATCCGCCACGCTGTCGACCGCCACGGCGATCTGGTGCACGCTGCGGTTGATCTCCTCGGCCACGGCCGTCTGCTCCTCGGCGGCGCTGGCGATCTGCGCGTTCATCGCGTTGATGGTGCCGATCAGCTGAGCGATGGCGTCGAGCGATTCGCCAGCCTTGTTGGCCTGCTCGCTGGTCAGTTCGCCGGCATCGCTGGAACGCCGCATCGAGGTCACCGACTCCTGGGTGCCCTGCTGCAGGCGATCGATCATGCCCTGGATTTCCTGGGTGCTCTGCTGGGTCCGGCTGGCCAGCGCACGAACCTCGTCGGCAACCACCGCAAAACCGCGCCCGGCCTCACCGGCACGTGCCGCCTCGATGGCCGCGTTGAGCGCCAGCAGGTTGGTCTGCTCGGCGATGGAGCGAATGACGTCGAGCACGCTGACGATGGACTGCACGTCCTGCTGCAGGCTGTCCAGCGACACCCCGCTGCTGCGGATGTCCTCGACCAGCGAGTGGATGCGCTGGATGCTGCCGTCGACCACCGTCTTCGCGGCCTGGCCCTCACGGTCCGTCTGCTGTGCCGCTTCGGCGGCGTTCTGCGCGCTCTTCGCCACTTCATGGGCGGCAGCCGACATCTCGTTGATCGCCGTGGCCACCTGGTCGGTCTCATGGCGCTGCTGCGACATGGCCTGCTCGGAACGCTGCGCCTGCTCGGACACCTGGCCGACCAGCTCGGTGAGCTGGCCGGTCATCTCGACGATCTGCCGGACCAGGCCATGCACCTTCTCGACGAAACGGTTGAACGAGCCCGCCAGTTGCCCCAGCTCGTCTTCGCTGGTGATCGGCAGGCGGCGCGTCAGGTCGCCCTCGCCGGCGGCGATGTCATCGAGGTTGGCCTTGATCTGTTGCAGCGGGCGCAGGAAGGCGTTGCCCAGCCAGACGCCGATCACCCCGAAGACCACCAGCAGGATGGCGGCGACCACCACGATACTGGTGATGATGGTGCCGATGCGGCGCTTGATCTCGGTTTCCACCTGGGCAACCTGCGCCTCGATGCCATCCAGGTTGAGTGCGGTACCCAGGGCCATGTCCCACTTCGGCAGGTAGTAGCTGTAGGCGAGCTTGGGCACCAGCACCGACTCGTTGCCCGGCAGCGGCGAGGAGTAATTGACGAAGTAGCTGTTGTTCTTGGCGACGTTGACCAGCTCACGGTTGATGTAGACACCGTTCGGGTCGCGCCGGTCGGCCAGGCTCTTGCCGACGTCCACCGGGCTGTCGCCACGGAACAGGCGCACGACGTTGGAGTCGTGGCCGAAGAAGTAGCCGTCGGCGCCGTACTTGATCTTGGAGAGCACGGCGATGGCCTGCTCGCGGCTGGCCATGTCACCCTGCGCAGCACCGTCGTAGAGCCCCTTCACGGCGCCGAGGGCGATCTGGATGTAGTGCTCGAGCTCGCTGCGTTTCTCCTGCACCAGGCGCTCACGCGTCTGGGCAATCTCTTTCTCCGCCATGCTCTGCAGCACCTTGGCCGCGGTGCCGCTCAGCACCAGGGCGAAGAGGATGACCGGAACCAGCGCAAGCAGTATCACTTTGGTTTTCAATGTCAGGCGCATTGTTATTGTCCTTGAGGGAAGGCACACCAAGACGGGGGCAAGGGTATATCGGCAGCCCCGCCCAGGAGTTAAGCGACAGGATGCGCGCAGAACTTAATCCGGCGCAGGTGCAGACCCTTACAGCAGCATAGCGGCGGCCCAGCCGAACACCAGCAACGGCAGGTTGTAGTGCAGGAAGGTGGGCACCACGCTGTCCCAGATGTGATTGTGCTGGCCATCGGCGTTCAGCCCCGAGGTCGGCCCCAGGGTCGAGTCCGATGCCGGGGAGCCCGCATCCCCCAGCGCCCCCGCCGTGCCGACGATGCTGACGATGGCCAGCGGGCTGAACCCCAGCTGCACGCCCAGCGGCACGAAGATCGCGGCGATGATCGGGATGGTCGAGAACGAGGAGCCGATGCCCATGGTCACCAGCAACCCCACCAGCAGCATCAGCAGCGCGCCGACCGCCTTGTTGTGGCCGATCAGCGTCGCCGCCCCGTCCACCAGCGTCCTGACCTCGCCCGTGGTCTTCATCACTTCGGCGAACCCTGCTGCGGCAATCATGATGAAGCCGATCATGGCCATCATCTTCATGCCCTCGGTGAACAGCCCATCCGCCTCTTTCCAGCGCACCACGCCGGACACGGAGAAGATCACGAAGCCGGCCAGCGCGCCGATGATCATTGAGTCCAGCCACAGCTGCACGACGAACGCCGCCGCGATGGCCAGCCCCGCGACCAGCAGGCTCAGCGGGTTGTATTGCACGTCGACGCGCTCGGTCTGCGCGACCCGCTCCAGGTCATAGACGCGCTTGCCGCGATAGCTGAACAGTACGGCGGCGAGCAGGCCGAAGAGCATGCCCAGCGCCGGTATGGCCATGGCATGACTGATGTTGATGCCACTGACGTCGACGCCGGACTTGGCGACGTTGGCCAGCAGGATCTCGTTGAGGAAGATGCCGCCAAAGCCGACCGGCAGGAACATGTACGGGGTGATCAGGCCGAAGGTCAGCACGCAGGCGATCAGGCGGCGATCGAGTTGCAGCTTGCTCAGCACATAGAGCAGCGGCGGCACCAGCAGCGGAATGAACGCGATATGGATCGGCAGCAGGTTCTGCGACGAGATTGCCACGGCCAGCAGCAGCCCGATCAGCACCCACTTGAGCGCAGCGCCACTGCCCTCCTGCTGCTTGCCGACCAGCGCCAGCGCCCGATCCGCGAGGGCATGCGCGAGGCCGGACTTGGCGATCGCCACGGCGAAGGCGCCGAGCAAGGCATAGGACAAGGCGACGGTCGCGCCACCGCCCAATCCCTGGTTGAAGGCATTCAGCGTGCCTTCGATTCCCAGGCCACCCAGAAGTCCCCCGGCCAGTGCCCCGACGATCAGCGCCACGACCACATGGACGCGGCAGAGACTGAGGACCAGCATGATGCCGACAGCGGCGATTACAGCGTTCATAATGCGTATACCTGCAGGTATGCCGGCCCTGGCCGGCGCAAAAAGCCGCGTACTCTGCCGTATGCGGACTATCCTGTCAAAATGGGTTGTCGTTCATAATTTCAAGCAATGCGTGCATAATTTCGGCCGGGTGCAATAGTAGTCAAGAAAACTGCTTGGGCACCGATAACCGCATTAGTCCATGTAGAAAGGAACGCACCATGCTGTTCAGTCGTCTTTCGATCCAGTGGAAGATCACCCTGCTCGCCGGCCTGTGCCTGCTCGCCATCGTCACCTTGCTGGTGGGTGCTTCGCAGTTCCAGTCCAGCCGCAGCGCCAACCTGGTACGCGAAGCCAGCTCCGGGATGCTGGAAGAAAGCGCCAAGCTGCGCCTGAAGGCCCGTGGAGAGCTGCAGGCGATCCGCATCCAGCGCTATTTCATGGACGCTTATCAGTACGGCAAGGGTTTCTCCAGGCAGATCCTGTTCCTGCGCGAACAGGCCGAAAAGCGCTTCCTCGATGCGTTCGACCTGCGCGAAGACCTCACGCGCCAGGTGCGCACCAGCCTCGAAGCCAACCCGGGCCTGCTCGGGCTGTACCTGGTGTTCGAACCCAACGCGCTGGATGGCAAGGATGAGCTGTTCGCCGACCAGGCCGAACTCGGCAGCAACGAGGTCGGTCGCTTCGCGCTGTACTGGTCGCAAGCCACGGTCGGTGAGCTGGAGTCCGAGGCGATGACCGAGGAACTGCTCGGCGACACCACCCCCGGCGACAACGGCGTGGCCTACAACGCCTGGTACACCTGCCCCCGCGACACCCGCCAGGCCTGCGTCCTGGAACCCTACTACGACGACGTCGGCGGCCAGAAGACGCTGATGACCAGCATCGCCTTCCCCCTGGAGCTGAACGGCAAGATCATCGGGGTCATGGGTCTCGACATCAGCCTCGCCAGCCTGCAGCAGATCAGCCAGGAGGCCAACGCCGAACTCTATGGCGGACAGGGTCACGTCAGCATCTTCAGCCCCGGCGCCCTGCTCGCGGGACACAGCCGCGATGGCAGCCTGCTGAGCCAAGCCGTCGAGCGCGCATTCCCGGATCATGCCAGCGAGTTGCGCAGCCTGATCCAGAACGGCAAGGATGCGGAACTGAAGCATGGCGAGATGCTCCGCGAGCTCAGCCCGTTCAAGCCGATTCCCGAGGCCAAGCCCTGGACCGTCCTGCTGGAAGTGCCCCAGGCGGTGCTGCTGGAGCGTGCCATCACGCTCGGCGCCGAACTCGATGCCAACCGTGCCCGCGACAGTCTGGCAGCACTGCTGATCGGCCTGGTCGCGGTCGTCGCCGGCCTGCTGCTGATGTGGCTGACCGCACGCGGGGTGACCCGCCCGATCCTCGGCGTCGCGGCCATGCTCAAGGACATCGCCAGCGGCGAAGGTGACCTGACCCGCCGCCTGGAATACGCCAGGCAGGACGAGCTGGGTGAGCTGGCCGGCTGGTTCAACCGCTTTCTCGACAAGCTGCAGCCCATCATCGCCGACGTGAAGAACAGCGTGATCGATGCCCGCGGCACGGCTGACCAGTCTGCCGCCATCGCCAGCCAGACCAGCGCCGGCATGCAGCAGCAGTACCGTGAAGTCGACCAGGTGGCCACCGCCTTCCAGGAAATGAGCGCCACCGCGCAGGACGTTGCCCACAATGCCGCGCAGGCCGCCGAAGCCGCGCGCAACGCCGACCAGGCCAGCCAGGAAGGCCTGCAGGTCATCGGCCAGACCACCAACAGCATCGAGCTGCTGGCCAATGAAATGAACGTCGCCATGCAGGAGGTCGAAGGCCTGGCCAGCAGTAGCGAACAGATCGGTTCGGTGCTCGAAGTGATTCGCGCCATCGCCGAGCAGACCAACCTCCTCGCCCTCAATGCCGCCATCGAAGCCGCGCGGGCTGGCGAGGCCGGACGCGGCTTCGCGGTGGTCGCCGATGAAGTGCGCAACCTGGCCAAGCGCACCCAGGACTCGGTGGAAGAAATCCGCCAGGTCATCGAAGGCCTGCAGAGCGGCACCCGCGAAGTGGTCAGCACCATGCACAGCAGCCACCGCCAGGCGCAAGGGAGCGTGGAGCAGGTCAGCCAGGCCGTGGCGGCGCTGCAACGCATCAGCCAGGCGGTCAGCCTGATCACCGACATGAACCTGCAGATCGCCAGCGCGGCGGAAGAACAGAGCTCGGTGGCCGAGGAGATCAACCGCAACGTCGCCTCGATCCGCGATGTCACCGAATCCATCAGCGCTCAGGCCGACGAATCCGCCCAGGTGAGCCAGAACCTCAACCGCCTGGCCAACCACCAGCAGAGCCTGATGGACCAGTTCCGCGTATGACGCCAAATCATCCCTGAACTGGCGGTGCTTTCCTTGCAACGCAGGCAGGCAATCGCCTAGCCTGCGTTCTTTTTCGGGGGAAGCAGCATGCTCAATATTGCCTTGGTCGCCGGCTCCAGCCGCAACAACAGCCAGTCGGGAAAGGTCGCTCGCGCAATGCGTCAGCGCCTGATCGAGCTGGGCCACACCAGCCACGAGTCCAGCAGCGTCATCGACCTGGGGCTGGCACCACTGCCGCTCTGGCCGGCGGAAGACACCGGCCCCTGGAACCTGTATCGGCAGCAGCTCGCGGCAGCCGATGCGCTGGTGATCATTGCCCCCGAGTGGAACGGCATGGCCTGCCCGGCGATCAAGAACTTCTTCATCTACGCCAGCAAGGCCGAACTGGCGCACAAGCCCGGCCTGCTGGTGGGCGTCTCATCCGGCATCGGCGGCGCCTACCCCATCGCGGAACTGCGCGCCTCCAGCTACAAGAACTGCCGCCTGTGCTACCTGCCGGAGCACCTGATCGTGCGCCAGGTCGAGAAGGTGCTGAACGGCCCGCAAGCGGTGGACGAAGCCGACGAACGCATCCGTGGCCGCATCGACTATGCGCTCGACGTACTGGTGCGCTACGGCCACGCCCTGCAGCCGGTGCGCGAGGCGATCAGCTTCGACAACCCGGCATTCGCCAACGGTATGTGAGCGCCCCCGGCGCCTCGCTCAACGCCGGGGCAGACGGACCAGCACCCGCAGCCCACCCAGTGGGCTGTCCTGCAATTCGATGTGCCCGCTCCAGGCCTCGATGATGTCGCGCACGATGCCCAGCCCAAGGCCATGCCCCGCCACCTGCTCGTCCAGGCGGGTGCCACGGCCGAGCACCGCGTCGCGGCGTTCGGCAGCGATGCCTGGCCCGTCATCGTCGACGCACAGGCGATAGCCGTCGGCATCTTCCTCCACCGTCAGCTGCACCCGCTGCGCGGCCCATTTGCAGGCGTTGTCGAGCAGGTTGCCCAGCAGCTCCAGTAAGTCCTCGCGGTCACGTGGCAACACCAGACCAGGCGGTGCCTGCCAGTCCAGGGACAGCCCGCGGTCGTGAATCATCGACAGGGTGGCGAACAGCCCCGGCAGCTCCTGCGCACAATCGAAACGCGCCCCCGGCAACACCTCCCCCGCCAGCCGCGCGCGGCCCAGCTCACGGCTGAGGCGCTGCTCGATCTGCTGCAGCTGCTCGCGCAGGCTGGCGCGCAACTGCGGGTGCGCGGCCAGCTCTTCGCGCCCGGCCAGGCTGATCAGCACCGCCAGCGGGGTCTTCAGGGCATGGCCCAGGTTGCCCAGGGCGTTGCGCGAGCGCTTCAGGGTGTCCTCGGTGTGAGCCAGCAGGTGGTTGATCTGCGCCACCAGCGACTCCAGCTCCTCCGGCACCTGCGCATCCAGATCGCTGCGGCGGCCCTGCTGCAGTTGCACGATCTGCTGGCGGACCTGCTCCAGCGGGCGCAGTGCGCGGCGCACGGTATAACGCTGAGCCAGCAGCATCAGCAGCAGCGCGGCGCCGCCCAACCCGAGCCCGACCCACTGCATGTGGCGGAAGCTCTGCAGTATCGGCTGGTAGTCCTGGGCCACGCTGATCGACAGGTTCTCGCCATAACGGCGGTAGTCGGCACGGTAGATCAGCAGCAGCTGGCCCTGCGGGCCGTCGGCCAGTTCGGCCTGCATACCCGTGCCGCTTGGCTTGAGCAGCTCGCGGTCCCACAACGAGCGCGAACGCCAGCTGCGGTCGGAGAAGTCGATGCGAAAGTAGTGCCCGGAAAACTGCCGCTGGAACGATGGATCGAGGCGCCGCTCATCCAGCTGCAGGCCTGAAGGCCCTCGTACCAGGGCGGTCAGCAGCCCTTGCGCCTCGTCGCGCAAGGAGTCCTCCAGGTAGGCACGCAGGCCACGGTCGAACACCCACAGGCTGGCCTGCGCCAGGACCAGACCGGCCAGCAGCAGTGTGCCGGCCAGGCCGAGGCCAAGCCGACGCTGGATCGACCTCAACCGCGTTCTCCGGTGAAGCGATAGCCCTGTCCGCGCCGCGTTTCGATCACATTGCGCCCGAGCTTGCCGCGCAAGCGATTGACATGCACCTCGATGACATTGGAGTCGCGCTCGGTCTCGCCATCGTACAGGTGATCGGCCAGGTGGCTCTTGGAGAGAATCTGTCCGGGATGCAGCATGAAGTAACGCAGCAGACGGAACTCGGCGGCCGTCAGATCGACCACCTCATCGCCAGCCGTCACGCATTGACGGCTTTCGTCCAGCTGCAGGCCGGCCGCCTCGAGCTGCGGCTGGTTGGCAAGACCATGCGCCCGCCGCAGCAGCGCCTGGATGCGCAATGCCAGTTCCTCGGGATGGAAGGGCTTGGTCAGGTAATCGTCGGCACCGGCCTTCAGCCCCTCGATACGCTCGGCCCAGGAACCCCGCGCAGTCAGCACCAGCACCGGCGTGGTCAGGCCGCCTGCACGCCACTCCTGCAGGACCTCGAGCCCCGGCTTGCCCGGCAATCCCAGGTCGAGAATGATCAGGTCATACGGCTCGCTGGCGCCCTGATAGGCGGCATCGCGGCCATCCGCCAGCCAATCGACGGCATAGCCCTGGTGATTCAGGCTGCTCGTCAGCTCATCGGCCAGGGGCACATGGTCTTCCACCAGCAACAGGCGCATCAGTCGTCTTCCTCGTCCTTCAGAACGCGCCCGTCGCGGGCATCCAGCTCCAGTTCGCGCACCACACCGGCGGTGGTGAGTATCTCCACCTCGTAGACCAGCACGCCGTCCTCCTCCTCCAGCTCGGCTTCCAGCAGGGTGGAATCCGGATAGGCCTGCGCCACATGCAGCATCAGTTGCTCGAAAGGCATGATGACGCCTTCGCGACGCAGGCGCAGCGCCTCGTCCTGATCGAGATCACGCGCCTGCCCTGGCATGCTGGCAAAGCCGCCGGCCAGTAGCAGCAGGAGCACGGTGGTACGTCGAAACTTCATCAGTCGTCCTGGTGATTCTTGAGCACGTCCCCGGTACTGGCATCCAGTTCCAGGTCCCACTGCACGCCCTGGGCATCGCGCAGTTCCACCTGGTAGATGTAGCGACCGTATTCGTCCTCGAGTTCGGTTTCTTCGATGCGCGCGCCGGGGTGTTTCGCCAGGGCAGTCTCATTGAGCTGTTCGAAGGACTGAATGGTCCCCGCATCACGCAGGCGCAGCGCCTCGTCCGGGCCAAGGTCGCGCGCCTGGGCCATGGTAGCGGCGCTGGCGAGGGTGGCAAGTGTCGTGAGGGTGATCAATCGTTTCATGGGTTTCTCCAGCAGTGAATCAACGCTCACCACTCTAGGCCCAGGCACTTAATTCAAGCTGAATTCAGTGCCGTCATTCAGCTCATGAAGTCGCTTGGCCTACCCGCCTGGCGCTTTATAATCGCCGGTTGCGAAAGGAGGCATCGATGAGCGCGATCCAGATCAAGTCCCCGGCCCTGACCCTCAAGGCCGGCCCCAGAGCGTTGGCACGCATTCGCCAGCATGGCCTGAGCCCGGCGGATGTCGGCATTCTGCCTGGCGCAGCTGGCGGCCCGAAGGGCATCGGCATTCAGGGCCTGGACCTGGCGCTGTTCGGTGACTGGCTGGCGCGCGCGCCTCGCGAGCGCGCGCTGATCGGTGCGTCCATCGGCTCCTGGCGCTTCGCCAGTGCCTGCCTGCCGGACCCGGCCGCCGGTATCCGTCGACTCGGCGAGCTCTACACCAGTCAGCGCTTCGCCAAGGGCGTGAGCATGGCCGACGTATCCGGCAGTTGCCGCCAGATGCTGCATGAGCTGCTGGCCGACCAGGACGCCAGCATCATCGCCAACCCGCACTATCGCCTGCATATCGTCGTGGTGAAGAGCCACGGTCTGCTGCAGCACGACCACCGGGGCAAGCTCAGTCTCGGTCTGTCGTCGGTCATCGGCAACAACCTGCTGGCGCGGCAACGCCTCGGTCGGCATTTCGACCGGGTGATCCTGCATGATGCGCGGCAGGCGACGCCGCTGGCGGAACTGAACGACTTTCGCTCGCACTTCCATGCCCTGACGGCCGAAAACCTGCGCCATGCCCTGCTGGCTTCCGGCTCGATCCCCATGGTGATGGAAGCGATCCGCGAGATTCCCGGCCTGGAACCCGGCGCCTATCGCGATGGCGGTCTGCTCGACTATCACCTCGACCTGCCCTACAGCGGGGACGATATCGTCCTCTATCCTCATTTCACCGACAGGGTGATACCGGGCTGGTTCGACAAGAGCATGCCCTGGCGCCGCGGTGATCGCACGCGCTTGCAGGATGTCCTGCTGCTGGCCCCTTCTCGCGAATACCTGGCGAAGCTGCCACACGGCAAGCTGCCTGACCGTACCGACTTCAAGCGCTACCTGGGCAACGACGACGGGCGCGAGCGTTACTGGCGCCAGGCGATGACGGAAAGCGCTCGCCTTGGCGACGAGTTTCTCGAACTGGTGGAGAGCGGCCGCCTGGCCGAGCGCCTGCAACCGCTGTGACGCCCAATGCCACGGGGCACTGCCGCATCGAGCGCCCCGCATGCGACCACTGAATGCCCAGGCTCACGGACAGACCTGATAAACTGCGCGGCCAAACGCCAGTCAGGCGAAATCATTACGCGAGCGCTGTTCAGTGGAATTGTTCAAAGAGTTCATCTTCGAGGCGGCCCACCGCCTGCCCCACGTGCCGGAGGGACACAAGTGCGGCCGTCTGCATGGCCACTCCTTCCGGGTCGCCATCTACATCGAAGGTGAAGTCGATCCCTATACCGGCTGGATTCGCGACTTCTCCGAGATCAAGGCGATCTTCAAGCCCATCTACGAACAGCTCGACCACAACTACCTGAACGACATTCCCGGCCTGGAAAACCCGACCAGCGAAGTACTGGCCAAGTGGATCTGGCAACAGGTCAAACCGCTGCTGCCGGAACTGTCGCGGGTACGCATCCACGAGACCTGCACCAGCGGCTGCGAATACCGCGGCGACTGACAGCAGAAACGACAAAGGCCACCGCAAGGTGGCCTTTTTGTTTGTGGCCAATACGCCACGTGCTCGCGCTCCGGCAGGATGCCGGTTTGCCGGTATAACCTGCTGCCCCCTCTCCCCTCGCCATCGCCCGCAAGCGGGCTCCTACGGGAACTTCGCCAGGCCGCGTAACGTAGGAGCCGGCTTGCCGGCGATCACGGGCCCTGCAGGTTGCCCCACCAAACCCGCCACCGACGGCTCTGCCCACGCCCGACTTTCTGCCGCGCAAAGAAGAAACCCCAGACCTCGTTAGAGATCTGGGGTTTCGTATAGGAGCT